>NZ_CP006992.1:1307500-1625034 GCF_001542815.1 Methylobacterium sp. AMS5 | reverse complement strand
CGGTGGGCCGGATCGGCGCCGCCGAACAGATCCTGGGCGAACAGCTCCTTGCCGCGGGCATGCGCGCGAAAGTCGTCGAGCAGCGTCGCGAACTGGGCGGGCGTGATCGAGCCGTTGTTGTCCCACCAGATCTCGTTCTCGGTGCGCGCATCGCGCACCACGACCTTGTCCTTGGGCGAGCGGCCGGTGTGGCTGCCGGTGGTCGCCACCAGCGCGCCGCCACGGGCGAGTTGCGCCTCGTTCCGGCGCAGGGCCTCCTCGTAGAGGCGGGGCGCCTCCAGGTTCCAGTGGACGGCGGCGAGATCGGTCAGGCCGATTGCCTCCGGACCGTGGGCCGCGTTGAATTCACCAATGGTCTTCACGGAGTGTTCCTCCCTCACGGCCCCTGATCGCGCCGTCACGCCGGTCAATCCGGCTGTTTCGCGTTGTCGGTGGGGCGTCCGCACGGTCGCTCAGGGCCGCCGCACGCAGGTTCTCCGCCCCGTCTGTTCAATGGACCGGTCTCCGGCTTGGCCGTCAACTAATCCTTGGTATGGGCTCAAATAAAATTTGCACGCCGGCTCCCGATGCAACGGCCAAGCTGTCGGAATCCTGAACGGGCAAAATCCCGGCGGCAAAATCCCGGCTGAAGGCTTATGTGAGGGAAGGCGCCCGCCGCTCCTCCTCCGTCAAAGCCGTTTCGCACCCGCATGCCCCAAGCCGTCGCCGGCCCCGAGATCGAGCGCCTGATCCAGCTTCTCGGGCGCATGCCGGGGCTCGGGCCCCGCTCCGCCCGCCGGGCCGCGCTCCAGCTCATCAAGAAGCGCGAGACCCTGCTCGCGCCGCTGGCCGATGCGATGCGTGTCGCGGTCGAGCGTATCGTAGTGTGCCACTCCTGCGGCAACGTCGATACCAGCGACCCCTGCACGATCTGCCGGGACGAGACCCGCGACCCCACCACCCTCGTCGTGGTGGAGGACGTCTCCGACCTCTGGGCGCTGGAGCGGTCCGGCGCGGTCAAGGCGCGCTATCACGTGCTCGGCGGCGTGCTCTCGGCGCTCGACGGGGTGCGGCCCGAGCACCTCACCATCGCCCGTCTCGTGGAGCGGGCGGGCGAGCCGGGAGTGAAGGAGATCATCCTGGCGCTCAACGCCACCGTCGACGGCCAGACCACGGCTCACTACGTCACCGAGTCGATCAAGCATCTCGGGCTGACGGTCACCCGCCTCGCCCACGGCGTGCCGGTCGGCGGCGAGCTCGATTATCTCGACGAGGGCACCCTGACGGCGGCGATCCGCAGCCGCACGGCGTTCTGACCCGGCGGTCTGCGCAGGTGAAAACGAGGCTTTAATCTCTTGTTTTCGCATCATTTTTTCCAAAAGCCGGCAACCGCCTTTCGGGACGAGGCTCTAACTGCCCCTTAAGTCACGGCGGGATAAAAGCCCGGCATCGGCCGTCGCGTCGCGCGACGGTCTTGTCCATGAGTGCCTCACAGAACTCCCGATCTCTGACCGTTCTCTCGGGCGATGACGGTGCAGCGGGAGTTTCATGAGAGACACCAAGTCGGGTGATCCGTCATGCGAACGGCATCATTGCCAGCGGAGCAGAGCCGTCCCCGCCCGGCGACGCTCTACGAGCGGCTTGCGACACCCCTGGTGGTGCGCACCCTTCTCGCGGCTCTCGTGGTGGTGATCCTGGGCCGGACGGCGCGTTTCACCGGCCTTCTCGGCCCCGTGGATCTCTCGGATTTCGACATCCTCCACATCGCGGGCCGGATGGTGTGGCGGGGCGACATCGCGGATGCCTATCACCTTCCCGCCCTGTTGCGGGTCCAGCAGGAGCTCACGGGGCAGCAGGACTTCCTGCCCTGGGCCTATCCGCCGCCGTTCAACCTCGTGGTGGCGGCGCTCGCGACCCTGCCGGTCAGCCTCGCCTACCTGCTTTTCACCGGCACGACGCTCGCCGCGTTCCTGTTGGTGCTGCGCCGGATCGCCGGTCCGTTCTTCCCCGCCCTTCTGATCGCGCTGTTTCCGGTTCTCGTCATCACCGTGAGCTGCGGCCAGAACGGGTTCCTCACGGGCGCGCTGATCGGTCTGACCTGCCTCGGGCTGGTGCATGGGAGGGCGATGGCCGGCCTGCCGCTCGGCCTGATGGTGATCAAGCCGCATCTCGCCGTCGGCGTCGCGGTCTGCGCCCTGGCCATGCGGCGATGGGCGTGCCTGGCGGTGGCCGCGGTCACCGCGGGTCTCGCGGCGGCGCTTGCCACCCTCGTGCTCGGCCCCGCGATCTGGCCGGCCTTCCTGCGGGGCGCCGACGAGGCGTCGGCCAACCTGGCCGCGGGCCTCTATCCCCTGTTCCGGATGATCTCGGTCTACGCCTCGCTGCGCAGCCTCGATCTGCCGGCCGCGGTCGCCCTCGCGGTGCAGGCGGTGACGGCCGTCACAGCGCTCGGCTTCGTCCTGCTCGGGCTCCGGCGCGGCGTACCGCGGCGTCAGGTGATCGGCCTCGCCGTCGTGGCGGGCCTGCTCGTGAGCCCCTACGCCTACGATTACGATCTGTCGCTCTATGGCGTTGGTCTGGCCCTGCTGCTTCCGGATCTTCTCGATCGTGCGAGCCGCCTCGAGCAGGCTGCCCTGCTCGGTCTCGGCTGGGTGAGCGGCGGCTACGGCTTCGTCGCGGGGACGATCAACGAGCGCTTCGTCGCGGCCGGGGCGGAGCCCCCTGTGGCGCTGTCGCTGCCCGGTCCGTTTCTGCCGATCCTGCTCGCGTTGATGTGGCACGTCCTGCGGCGAGAGCGTGCTCCGGCCTCGGCCGCACGGGCCGGTTCGGTGCCGGCGTCCGCGGCGATGTGACGGAGATGCACCGGAGGGGTATTTGACCACCCCGGCGCTGCCGCCTATCTGCGGATGGTGAAACGCCTTTTCAGGCCCTTGCTCGCGCTCTCGCCCATCCCAGCCCGGAAACCATGACCGTCCGCCCCCTCGTGATCCTGCCCGACGCGCAGTTGCGCCTCACCTCCGAGCCGGTGGCGGCCGTCACCGACGAGATCCGGACGCTTGCCCGCGACATGATCGAGACGATGTACGACGCCCCCGGCGTCGGTCTCGCCGCGATCCAGATCGGGGTGGCCAAGCGGGTCGTCACCATCGATACCTCGAAGGACGAGAACGCCAAGAACCCGACCGTCTACCTCAACCCGGAGATCGTCTGGGTGTCCGAGGAGAAGCGGGTCTACGACGAGGGCTGCCTGTCGATCCCCGAATTCTACGGCGAGGTCGAGCGGCCGGACCGCGTCCGGGTGCGCTACATGAACCTCGACGGGCAGACCGTGGAGCAGGAGGCCGACGGCCTGCTCGCGACCTGCCTCCAGCACGAGATCGACCACCTCAACGGCGTCTTGTTCATCGATCACCTGTCGAAGCTGAAGCGTGACCGGGTGATGAAGAAGTTCACCAAGGCCGCCAAGCGCGACGCCGCCTGACGAAGGTCCGATGCGCATCGTCTTCATGGGAACGCCGGATTTCGCCGTTCCCACCCTGGATCGTCTCCACGCCGACGGGCACACGATCGCCGCCGTCTACACCCGCGCCCCGGCCAGAGCCGGCCGCGGCATGGCGCTCAAGCTCTCTCCGGTCCATGCCCGCGCCGAGGCTTTGGGCCTTCCCGTTCTGACGCCGACGACGCTGAAGAGCGAGGAGGCCGCCGAGACCTTCGCCGGGCATGAGGCGGATGTGGCGGTGGTCGTCGCCTACGGCATGCTGCTCCCGCAAAGGATTCTCGACCTTCCGCGCTTCGGCTGCCTCAACCTGCACGGCTCGCTGCTGCCGCGCTGGCGCGGGGCCGCGCCGATCCAGCGGGCGGTGATGGCGGGCGATGCCGAGAGCGGCGTCGGTGTGATGCGGATGGAGGCCGGGCTCGATACCGGGCCGGTGGCGATGGAAGCGCGCGTGCCGATCCCGGACGGCATGAATGCGGGCGAGCTGCACGATGCGCTGATGCCGCTCGGCGCCGACCTGATGGGGCGGGCGATCGCCGCTCTGGAGCGGGACGGCCTGACCTTCACGCCGCAGGCGGAGGAGGGTGTCGTCTACGCCCACAAGATCACCAACGAAGAGGCGCGGATCGATTGGTCGCGCCCGGCCGCCGAAGTCGCGCGCCACATCAACGGGCTGTCGCCTTTCCCCGGCGCCTATGTCGAGGCCGATCTCGGCAAGGGGGCAGACAAGGGGGCGGAGCGGGTGAAGGTGCTGCGGGCCGTCACCTCGGAAGGCTCCGGCGCGCCGGGCACGCTGCTCGATGCCGCCGGCACGGTAGCCTGCGGCACGGGCGCGGTGCGGCTCCTCGAACTGCGCCGGGCCGGCAAGGGCGGCACCGCCAGCGGGGAGGCGTTCTTGCGCGGCGCGCGGCTGGCGGCGGGGGCACGGCTCGGGTGAGCGCGCAAACCTGATGCCCCGCTACAAGCTCGTCATCGAGTACGACGGCGCGCCGTTCCGCGGCTGGCAGCGTCAGGCCGACGACCCGACCGTGCAGGCCGCCATCGAGACCGCCGTGACGCGCTTCTCCGGCGAGACGGTGCGGCTCACCTGCGCCGGCCGCACCGATGCGGGCGTGCACGCGATCCATCAGGTCGCCCATCTCGACCTTGCGAAGGATTGGCGCACCGACACCGTGCGCGACGCGCTGAACGCGCATCTGCGGCCGCAGCCGGTCTCCATCCTCTCTGCCGAGGTGGTGACAGATGAATTCGACGCGCGGCACTCGGCGATCCGGCGGCACTACCGCTACCGCATCCTCAACCGGCGCAGCCCCGCCGCGCTCACCCGCGCCCATGTCTGGCAGGTGCCCTGGCCGCTCGATGCCGGGCTGATGCATAGGGCGGCGCAACGGCTCCTCGGCCACCACGATTTCTCGGCGTTCCGCGCCGCCGAGTGCCAGGCAAAATCGCCGATGCGTACGCTGGAGCAGCTCGACGTGACGCGCGAGCGGATGGGCCTGTTCGAAGAGATCGTGATCGCGACCTCGGCGCGCTCCTTCCTGCACCATCAGGTGCGCGCCATGGCCGGCACGCTGATGCTCGCCGGCTGCAAACGCCTCTCCGCCGACGACGTGGCGGAAATCCTGGCGACGGGGGCCAAGCACCGCTGCGGGCCGCTGGCGCCGGCCTGCGGGCTGACGTTTGTGGGTGTCGATTACGACGAAAAGTAACGCTCCAACACCCGACCGTAGATCGCGGTGAGCCGGTCGAGATCCGCCACCGCCACCCGCTCGTCGGTCTCGTGCATGGTCCGCCCCACGAGGCCGAACTCGATCACCGGGCAGGCATCCTTGATGAAGCGGGCATCCGAGGTGCCCCCTGTGGTGGAGAGCGCCGGCCGCCGTCCGGTCTCGGCCTCGATCGCACCCGCCACCCGATCGACGAAGGCGTCGGGCTGCGTCAGGAAAGCGGGGGAGTTCGAGGGCTGAAGGTCGAGGCTGAAGCGCACCGCGTTGCCGGCTGCCGCCTCCAGCCGCCGACGGATCTCGGCGCCCAGCGTGTCCGCCGTCCAATCGTCGTTGAAGCGCACGTTGAACACGGCCTTGGCCGAGGCCGGGATCACGTTGGTGGCCGGGTTGCCAACATCGATCGTCGTGAATTCGAGGTTCGAGGCATCGAAATGCGCCGTGCCGCCGTCGAGGGGATCGGCGATCAGCGCGGAGGCGAGGCGCAGCAGGCCGGGAATCGGGTTCTCGGCCCGGTGCGGATACGCGACGTGGCCCTGGCGCCCGTGCACGGTGATACGCCCGGTCAGCGAGCCGCGCCGGCCGATCTTGATCATCTCGCCGAGGGTGTCGGGGTTGGTCGGCTCGCCGAGCAGGCAATGGGCGAAGCGCTCGCCCCTCGCCTTCGCCCAGTCGAGCAGCTTCACGGTGCCGTTGACCGCAGGCCCTTCCTCGTCGCCGGTGACGAGAAAGGCGATGGAGCCGCCGAAATCCGGCCCGTGCCGATCGAGGAAGGCGAGCGTTGCGGCGAGCATGCAGGCGATGCCGCCCTTCATGTCCACCGCGCCGCGCCCGTAAAGGAAGCCGTCGGCGACGTCGCCCGAGAACGGCCCGTGGGTCCAGGAGCCGATTTCGCCCGGCGGCACCACGTCGGTATGGCCGGCAAAGACGAGGACCGGCCCTGCGGTGCCGATGCGGGCGTAGAGGTTTTGGATGTCCGGCGTGCCGGACTCGGAAAAAACCGGGCGCTCGACGGAGAATCCCGCCTCCGCGAGGCGATCCGCCAGGAAGGACAGGGCACCGCCCTCCTCCGGGGTGACGGAGGGGCAGCGGATCAGCGCCTGGGCGAGGGCAAGGGGGGAATGGTCGGACAAGGGCGGTCCCGTGGCTCGCTTCTCCCATCCTCACCCTTATCCTGAGATGCCCGCGCCAGCGGGCCTTGATGGATCCTCCAGTTCCCGCGTGCGATCCCTGGACGATCCGTCGAGGCCTCCGCTCCGGCACCTCAGGATGAGGAATTCGGGTGGGAAAACAGTGACTCTTCGTTGGTGGGCCAGCCCTAGCACGCACCCGCCCTGCGCGCAGCAAGCCCCCGACCGCTTCCGCTCCCCGTCCAGGCGGCTTACATGGCCGGCATGGCTCTCAGCTCCGAAGAAGTCGAACGCTACGCCCGCCACCTCGTCCTGCGCGAGGTCGGCGGTCCGGGTCAGGCCCGGCTGAAGGCGGGGCGTGTGCTCGTCATCGGCGCGGGCGGGCTCGGCGCGCCGCTGATCCAGTATCTCGCCGCCGCCGGGATCGGCACGATCGGCATCGTCGATGACGATACCGTCTCGCTGTCGAACCTGCAGCGGCAGGTCATCCACGGCACCCCTGATATCGGCCGCCCGAAGGTCGAGAGCGCGGCGGAGAGCGTGGCGCGGCTCAATCCGCATGTGCGCGTCGAGACCCATGCCTGCCGCCTGACGCCCGAGAACGCCTCCGCCCTGCTCGCCGACTACGATCTCGTGGCCGACGGCTCCGATAATTTCGCCACCCGCTACGCCGTCTCGGATGCGTGCTTTGCCGGCAAAAAACCGCTGGTCACCGCGGCGCTCGGCGCCTTCGACGGCTCGCTCACCACGATCCGCGCGCACGAGACCGGGCCGACGGGCGAGCCGAACCCGACCTATCGCTGCCTGTTCCCGAGCCCGCCGCCGCCGGGCAGCGTTGCGCCCTGCACCGAAGCCGGCGTGCTCGGGGCGCTCGCCGGCGTGATGGGCTCGCTGATGGCGATGGAGGTGATCCGGGCGCTCGCCGGTTTCGGCGAGCCCCTGGTCGGGCGCCTGCTGATGGTGGACGCCCGCTCGATGCGCTTCGAGACGCTGGCCTATGCCTGGGACCCGGACAACCCGCTGAACGGGATCAGGACAGGCCCGGCAGCCGCACCGGCGGGGCACCCGCTTCAGCCGCGTTGAGGCAGCACTTCTTGTACTTCTTGCCCGAGCCGCAGGGGCAGGGATCGTTGCGGCCGACCTCCTTGAACGGGTTCTTGACCGGCTGGCCGTAGCTCTCCGCGGTCCAGCCGAGCGCCGCCACCGGATCGTCGAGATAGGTGTAGTGGCGGGCGTCGAAGGCGCTGAGGTCCGGCGGCTCGGCGCTCGCCTGCTTGAGCGACTTGCGGAACCACGACAGGTCGCTGAATTCGTCGGTGATGCGGCCATCGCGCCGGGCCGCCTCCACCCGCGGGGCGAGCGCGGTCAGCCCGAGATAGGCGATCGTCTCCTCCCAGGCGGTCCAGGCCGGTCCCTGCTCCACCGCCGCGCGCGCCTCGTCGAAGCGCAGCAGCAGGGTCTCCGCCTCGCCGAGTGGAATCCGGCCCTGTCGCGTCAGGAAGCCGAGGGCGCTGAAGGCGGAGCCGCGCACGAAATCGTCGGCGGTGCTGTCGAGGAGCAGTCGGGCGAGTGCGCCGGTATCGCCGTCGAAGGTCGAGGCGATCACCGGCGACAGGCCTTCGGTGATGCTGTCGCCGAGAAGCCCCTCCACCGCCTCCCCGTCCTGATGCAGCAGCCGCATCAGCAGCGGGAAGACCCGCGTGTCGCGCGCCGCGGCCAGGGCGTGCAGCCCCCAGAACAGGAGGTTGGTCTCCTCGTCCGCGATCGCCTCGGCATCCTCCGCCGCCCGCTCCAATAGGGCGAGCACCGGCTCGGCGACGGCCTCGGGGTTCCGGGCAGCCCGCTTCAGCGCCTCGGCCGGGAGATGGTTCTCCTGCGTGAGAACCGCGACGAGTTCCGCATCCATGGCCGTCTCCCTCCGTTGGACTCGATCAAGAGCGCAGGGTCGCGCCGGTCTTCTTGCCCACCTCGGCGACGATTTTGGCGCTCACCGCCTCGATCTCCGCATCGGTCAGCGTGCGCTCGGAGGGTTGCAGCCGCACCGCGACCGCGACCGACTTCGATCCGTCCGGAATGCCGGCGCCCTCGTAGAGGTCGAACACCTCGATCCCGGTGATCAGCTTGCGCTCGGCCCCCTGCGCCGCCTTCAGGATGTCGGCCGCGGGCACCTCGCGGGGGACGACGAAGGCGAAGTCGCGGGAGATCGCCTGAAGGTCGGGCAGCACCAGGGCGGGCTTGACCTTGGTCGGCCGGTGGCGGGGCAGCGGCAGGGAATCGAGGGTGATTTCGAACGCCACCAGCGTGCCCTTGAGGTCCATCGCCTTCAGGAGCCGCGGGTGCAGCTCACCGAAATGGCCGACCACGTTCTTCGGGCCGAATTGCAGCGTGCCGGAGCGTCCGGGATGCAGCCAGTCGGGCCCGCCGGCCACGACCTGGAGCCCGCCGGTCGGCACGCCGAGCGCCGCGAGCAGCGCCAGCGCGTCGGCCTTGGCCTCGAACGCATCGACCGTCTCCGCCGCGCCGCTCCAGTGGCGCCCGGAGCCGGCGTGACGCGCCGTGCCGCGGCGCAAGCCGGTGGCGCGCAGGCTCTGGCCCTCGGGCTCGTCGCTGGCGAAGCACTGGCCGACCTCGAACAGGGCGGTGTCGGGGAAGCCGCGGTCGGCGTTGCGCTGCGCGGCCCGCAACAGGCCGGGCACGAGGCTCGGGCGCATGTCGGAGAGGTCGGCGGCGATGGGGTTGGCGAGCGCCAGATCCGCTCCGCCGCCGCCGAACAGCCGGGCATCCTCATGCGCGACGAAGGAATAGGTCACCGCCTCCAGCATGCCGCGGCCCGCCAGCGCCCGCTTGGCGAGGCGGCCGCGCCGCTGCAGCACGGTCAGCATCGGCGCGGTCGCCACCGTCTCGATCCGCGGCAGCGGCTTCGGCTCGATCCGGTCGAGGCCGGCGATGCGCACGATCTCCTCGACGAGGTCGGCCTTGCCCTCCACGTCCGGCCGCCAGGACGGCGGCAGCACCTTCACCCGGTCGCCCGAGCCGGAGATGTGGAAGCCGAGCGATTCCAGCGTCACCTTCATCTCGGCCCGCGACAGCTCGATGCCGGCCAGCCGCCGCACCTCGGTCCAGGGGAAATCGATGACGCGGTCGAGATCCGGGATCTCGCCGGCGATGCGCGCCTCGCTCGGGCTGCCGCCGCACAGGTCGATCACGAGGCGGGTGGCGAGGTCGAGCCCCGGCAGGGCGAAGGCCGGATCGACGCCGCGCTCGAAGCGGTAGCGCGCATCGGTGATGATGCCGAGGCGCCGGCCGGTGCGGGCGATGTTGCGCGGGTCCCAGAGCGCCGACTCGATCAGCACGTCGGTGGTGTTCTCGTCGCAGCCCGAGGCCTCGCCCCCCATGATGCCGGCGATCGACTCGACGCCGTTGCCGTCGGCGATCACCACCGCATCGGAATCGAGCCGGTAGGTCTTGCCGTCGAGCGCGACGAGGCTCTCGCCCTCCTCGGCCCGGCGCACGGTGAGGCCGCCCGCGACCTTGCGCGCGTCGAAGACGTGCAGCGGCCGGCCGCGGTCGAATGTCATGTAGTTGGTGATGTCGACCAGCGCATTGATCGGGCGCAGGCCGATCGCCCGCAGGCGCTTCTGCATCCACTCGGGCGACGGACCGTTCTTCACGCCGCGCACGAGGCGGAGCGCGAAGAGCGGGCAGAGATTTTTGTCGTGCTCGTCGAATTGCAGCGTGACGGGGGTCGGGCAGGGCCCCTCGCCCCGCACCGGCGGCATCGGCTCGCGCTTGAGGGTGCCGAGGCCGGTGGCGGCGAGATCGCGGGCGATGCCGTGGATCGAGGTGCAGTCCGAGCGGTTCGGCGTCAGGTTGATCTCGATGACCGGATCGTCGAGCCCTGCCCAGAGAGCGTAGGGTGTGCCGACAGGCGCGTCGGCGGGCAGATCGAGGATGCCGTCATGGTCGTCGCCGAGGCCGAGTTCCGCGCCGGAGCAGAGCATGCCGCGGCTCTCGACCCCGCGGATCGTGCCGACCGAGAGGGTGATGGCCTTGCCCGGAACGTAGGTGCCCGGAGGCGCGAAGACCGAGAGCATGCCGGCGCGCGCATTCGGTGCCCCGCACACGACCTGAAGCGGCTGGCCGTCCCCGGCATCGACCTGACACACCCGCAGGCGGTCGGCATTCGGGTGCTGGTCGGCCGAGATCACCCGCGCGATCACGTAGGGGCGAAGCGCGGCGGCCTTGTCCTCGATGCCTTCGACCTCGAGGCCGATCCGCGTCAGCGTCTCGGCGATCGCGTCGAGCGAGGCCTCGGTGTCGAGGTGGTCCTTGAGCCAGGAGAGGGTGAATTTCATCTCAGAACATCCTCGCGGCCGCTGACGCGGACCGGGCCGGGATCGAAAGGCAGGGCGGCGGGGCTCAGGCGGTCAAGCCGCCGACTAGGCTCGGCACGTCGATCGGCCGGAAGCCGTAATGCTCCAGCCAGCGCACATCCGCCTCGAAGAAGGGGCGCAGGTCCGGCATGCCGTATTTGAGCATGGCGAGGCGGTCGATGCCCATGCCGAAGGCGAAGCCCTGGACCTGATCCGGGTCGAGGCCGCCGCTGCGCAGCACGTTGGGGTGCACCATGCCGCAGCCCAGAACCTCCAGCCAGTCGGTGCCCTCGCCGAAGCGCAGTTCCCCGCCCTTGCGCGAGCACTGGATATCGACCTCGGCCGACGGCTCGGTGAAGGGGAAGAACGAGGGACGGAAGCGCATCGTCACGTTCTCGACCTCGAAGAAGGCGCGGCAGAACGATTCGAGCACCCATTTCAGGTTGGCGATGTTGGCCGAGCGGTCGATGACGAGGCCCTCGACCTGATGGAACATCGGCGTGTGGGTCTGGTCGGAATCGTGCCGGTAGGTGCGGCCGGGCATGATCACGCGGATCGGCGGCTGCCCCGCGCGCATGGTGCGGACCTGAACCGGCGAGGTGTGGGTGCGCAGCAGCTTGCGCCGCCCGAGATGGTCGGGGGGAAGGAAGAACGTGTCGTGCATCTCCCGCGCCGGGTGGCCTTCGGGGAAGTTGAGCGCGGTGAAGTTCAGCTCGTCCGTCTCGATGTCGGGCCCCTCCGCCACGGAGAAGCCGAGATCGGCGAAGATCGCGGTGATCTCCTCGATCACTTGGCTGATCGGGTGGATGCGGCCGCGGATCTCCGGCGCCTCGCGAAGGGGCAGCGTCACGTCGATCCGCTCGGCGGCGAGCCGCGCATCGAGGGCGGCGTTCGCCAGAGCCTCGCGCTTCCGGGATATCGCGCCCTGCACCCGGTCGCGCAGGCCGTTGATGAGGGGGCCGCGCTCCTTGCGCTCCTCCGGCGTCATCGCGCCCAGCGTCTTCAGCAAGTCCGAGACGCTGCCCTTCTTGCCGAGTGCCGCGACGCGCAAGGCTTCGAGGCCGGCCTCGTCCCCGGCCTGCTCGATCTGCCCGAGAAGATCGCGTTCGAGAGCGTCGAGATCCATTACCGCTGTCCTTGGCCAGTCGTCCGGGGGCTGCCTTCGCGCGTCGTTGGCATTCCTGCAAGCACGCGAAGGGGGCGGACCGGGGCCGTCGGGCCCACACGCCCCGGCCGGAAATGAAGAAGGCGCGGCGCTTGCCGCGCCGCGCCTTGTCAGAGCTTCGAGCGTTCCGCCGTTCGGCGGAGCGATCAGGCGGCCTTCGGCAGGGCCGACTTCGCCTTCTCGACGACGGCGGCGAACGCGGCCGGCTCGTGGATGGCGAGTTCGGACAGCGCCTTGCGGTCCACCTCGATGCCGGACTGGGCCAGGGCATTGATGAAGCGGGAATAGGTCAGGCCGTGCTCGCGCACCGCCGCGTTGAGCCGCTGGATCCAGAGAGCGCGGAAGGTGCGCTTCTTGTTCTTGCGGTCGCGGTAGGCGTACTGCAGACCCTTCTCCACCGCCTGCTTGGCGATGCGGATCGTATTCTTGCGGCGGCCGTAATAGCCCTTGGCAGCCTTCAGAACCTTCTTGTGCTTTGCGTGACTGGTCACGCCACGCTTGACGCGGGCCATGGGAGATCTCCTGGAACGTTAAGACAAAACAGATCGCGAGGGGTGGAAGGACTTACCGCTGGTTCGGCAGGAAGTACTTCTTCACGTTGGCGGCATCGCCCTCGAACAGGGTCGTCGTGCCGCGCAGGTTGCGGATCTGCTTGTTGGTCCGCTTGATCATCCCGTGGCGCTTGCCGGCCTGGGCGTACATCACCTTGCCGGTGCCGGTGATCTTGAAGCGCTTCTTGGCGCCCGACTTCGTCTTCAGCTTGGGCATTTCGCTCTCCTGAACGCGACAGCGATCCGGCCGGCGGCCGGGACTTCGCGCTTGATGCTGCTGGAGCAACGGGAACCGCCACGGCAGCCCTAATCGGCCGGGCGGTTCGACGCGGGCGGCTTATGGCAGAAACATCCGCCGGTTTCAATCGACTCGGCCCGTGTCGATGGAGCCGTTGATGGAACGCCGCGTGCGGCTGCGCCCGAATCGCCCGCGTGCAGAGGCGCTCTCATTGCATCGCGGCCACCGTCAAGGCGTGAACGCGCCGGAGCCGAGACGACCGATCAACATATGTGGAAAACCGGTATTGCGTGGGGTTGCAAAGATCGCGGCTCGCCCCATTCGCGGGACGGAACCATAAACCTTGGCTGTCTGTTTCGTTCATGTCCCGCTCAGGCCGCGTCCGCCATTAGTCTCGCCAACATCCCTATTTCCTGTCACAGGAGACGTCTTCGTGCGCATTGCCCAGGTTGCCCCGCTCGCGGAAGCCGTGCCGCCGAAGTTCTATGGCGGCACCGAGCGTGTCGTATCGTGGATCACGGAAGAACTCGTTCGCCAGGGTCACGACGTGACCTTGTTCGCGAGCGGTGATTCCCAGACTTCGGCCAAGCTGGCCGCCTGCCATCCGGAGGGCCTGCGCCTTCTCGGCTACCGCGATCACACCGCGGGCCACCTCGCCATGCTGCATCACGTGCATCGCCGGGCGCACGAGTTCGATGTGATCCACTTCCACATCGACCTCTTGCAGTATCCGATGTTCGAGGATCTCTACCACAAGTGCCTGACGACCATGCACGGTCGCCTGGACGTGCCGGACTTCATGCCGGTCTACAACACCTTCACCGGCATGCCCCTGGTCTCGATCTCGGACAACCAGCGCGATCCGATGCCGGAAAGCTCCAACTGGCTGGCCACGATCCATCACGGCCTGCCGAAGCAGAACTGCCCCTACTATCCGGAGGCCAAAGGCGGATACCTCGCCTTCCTCGGCCGCATCTCGCCCGAGAAGCGCCCCGACCGCGCGATCGAGATGGCGATCCGTTCCGGCACGCCGCTGAAGATCGCCGCCAAGGTCGACAAGGCCGACCAGGAGTACTGGGACGAGAAGATCGAGCCGATGATCCATCACCCGCTGGTGGAGTATATCGGCGAGATCAACGAGGAGCAGAAGAAGGACTTCCTCGGCAACGCGCTCGCGCTCGCCTTCCCGATCGACTGGCCGGAGCCCTTCGGCCTCGTGATGATCGAGGCGATGTCGGCCGGCACCCCCGTGATCGCCTTCGGCAACGGTTCGGTACCGGAGGTCATCAAGGACGGTGTCAGCGGCTTCATCGTCAACTCGATGGACGAGGCGATCGAGGCGTGCCGCAAGGTCAAGGATCTGCCGCGTGCCGGCGTCCGCGCCCATTTCGAGGGCCGCTTCACCGCCGAGGTCATGGTCCGCAAGTACGTCTCGACCTACGAGCAGCTCCTGGCCGGCCAGGGAAACGTGATCAAGATGCCCGCCGCCGGCGCCTTCTCGCCCCAGTACGGTGAGCTGAACGGTTCGGCCCACGGCCCGATCCACGTCGCCGCGATGCCGGCCTAACCGATCGACGAAAACCGGCCCCGGCCCTCGCCGGGGCCGGCAGAGCGCCTAACTGAATGGGTCCGACAGGGCCGCCCGTCGCTGCGAGGCGATCGGCGGCCTTCGATTTGCGAGGGTCACCTCGCTCGCATCGGATCAACGGCAAAAAGGCGCTTCGCATGGCGGCACAGGACGACGCAGCCCATCTCCACGCCGACGGCTCCGAGGGACAGACGGCCTCGCGGTTCGGCTTCCTCGACGCTGACGAGAACCTGCCGCAATACCATATCGAGGCGCAGGCCTCCCTGGTGGACCGCCCCTTACGCGCCCTCAAATACGGCGAGGCCTTCGCCGTGCTCGACAGCTACGGCGACATCGGCTGGGTTCCGGGGCCGGAGGGCCTCTACTTCCAGGACACGCGCTACCTCTCGCGCCTCGCGCTGACGATCGAGGACGAGCGGCCGATGATGCTGTCCTCGGCGATCCAGGACGACAACGGGGCGCTCAGCGTCGATCTCACCACCCCCGATATCCGGCTCGACGCGGGCGACGAGACCGCGATTCCCCGCGAGTTGATCGCGATCGAGCGCACCAAGTTCCTGTTCAAGGGCGCCTGCTACGACCGCATCGGTCTGCGCAACTACGACACCCGCCGCCGCCGCCTGCGCATCGGCGTGACGTTCGACGCCGATTACCGCGATCTGTTCGAGGTGCGCGGTTCCGAACGGGCCAACCGCGGCAAGCGGACCGTCGAGCGCCGCAGCGAGACCGAGGTGCAGTTCCGTTACGCCGGCCTCGACGAGATGGTGCGCACCACCTCGCTGCATTTCGGGCCGAAGCCGCAGACGCTGGAGCCGGGCAAGGCCGAGTTCGTGGTCGAACTGGAGCCCGGGGCCAACACCTCGCTGTTCATCCGCGTGGTCTGCCAATCGCACCGCGCCTATACCAGCGCGCCGGGCCCCGAGCGGGCGGGTGAATCCGCCGCCGCAGCCCTGTCGCGGGCGGCGGGCAGCCTTGCCGAGCAGCCGGATCGTTCCTTGAGCGAGGGGCGTGTCTTCGCCCGCGCCTATCGCGACAACCGCCGCGACCAGCGCCAGATCACCGCCGGCATCACCACGATCATCTCCTCGAACGATCAGTTCAACGAAGGCCTCTGCCGGGCGACCGCCGACCTCTACATGCTGGCGACCCGCACGCAGGAGGGCATCTACCCCTTCGCCGGCATCCCCTGGTACTCCACCGTGTTCGGGCGCGACGGCATCATCACGGCGATGATGGCGCTCTGGATCGACCCGAATTTCGGCAAGGGCGTGCTGCGCTTCCTCGCGGCGACGCAAGCCAAGGCCGTCGATCCGGCCGCCGATGCCCAGCCCGGCAAGGTGCTCCACGAGACCCGCCGCGGCGAGATGGCGATGCTCGGCGAGGTGCCCTTCCGGCACTATTACGGCACCATCGACGGCACGCCGCTCTTCGTGATGCTGGCGGCCCAGTACCATGAGGTGACGGGCGACCTCGACACGATCCGCGCGATCTGGCCGCAGCTCAAGCTGGCGCTGGAATGGATCGACACATACGGCGACCGCGATGGCGACGGCTTCGTCGAATATGCCCGCGAGACCGAGCAGGGGCTGGCCAACCAGGGCTGGAAGGACAGCCACGATTCGATCTTCCACGCCGACGGCGCCATGGCCAAGGGGCCGATCGCGCTGTGCGAGGTTCAGGGCTACGTCTACGCGGCCAAGCGCGGCGCGGCGCGGCTCGCGAGCCTGCTCGGGGAGGACGACCTTTCGGTCCGGCTCTCGGCCGCCGCCAACACCCTTCGCGAGAACTTCGACAAGGCGTTCTGGTGCGAGGAGATCGGCACCTACGCGCTCGCCCTCGACGGCGCCAAGCGCCAATGCGCCGTGCGCTCGTCCAACACCGGCCACGCCCTGTTCACCGACATCGCCCTGCCGGAGCGGGCCGCGCACGTCGCGGCGCAGCTCCTGTCCAACGACGGGTTCAACGGCTGGGGCATCCGCACCATCGCCAAGGGCGAAGCGCGCTACAATCCGATGTCCTACCACAACGGCTCGATCTGGCCGCACGACAACGCGATCTGCGCCCTCGGGCTCGCCCGCTACGGCCTCAAGGAGGAGGCGGCGCGGGTGTTCGAGGGGATGTTCGACACGAGCCTGTACTACGACCAGAAGCGCCTTCCGGAGCTGTTCTGCGGTTTCATGCGGCGGCGCCAGCGCGGGCCCGTGAGCTACCCCGTGGCCTGCTCGCCGCAGGCCTGGGCAGCGGCAGCGCCCTTCGCCTTCCTGGCCGCCTGTCTCGGGCTCGAAATCGATTACGCCCGCAACCGCATCCGCTTCCGCAACCCGATCCTGCCGCGCTTCCTCGAAGCGGTGGAGCTGTTCAACCTCAAACTCGGCGACGCGCGGGCCGATATCCGCCTGCACCGCCACGGCGACGACGTGACGGTGTCGGTGACGCGGCGCATCGGCGACGTGCAGATCGCGATGCTGAAGTAGAGTATCGTCCCGAAAGGTGGTTGCCGACCTTCGGAAAAAAGATGATGCAAAAACAAGAGCCTCAAGCATCGTCATGGATCAGGTATCCATGACGATGCTTGAGCAGGCTGCTGCAGAAGTCGCGCGTTTGCGCTGCTGGAGAGATTTTTGTTGTTTGGACGGATTTGCTTGATCGGCGGATCGCCGATGGGCTGCCCGGGCTACCGATCTGGAGCGCGTGTTTCCCTGATCAGGCCGTGGGCGATGCGAGCAGCTTGGGCAGGGATGCGCGGGGCCGGCGGGTGCTGGGTCGCGCGTTCACCGAGGCGCGCCCGGCGAAGTGAGCTCCGCAGGCGAAGCAGCCTTCGTGTGGCATCGTTGACGCCGTCGAAAGTTTTCGCTGTTGCTTCAGGCGCCGGACAATTGCGCCGGCAACTTCTGCCGTGGCAGTCAGTCCTTGAGGTTGTGCAGCGCTGCTAGGCTCGGCGCATTCGAGGGCTGTGAGGACACGATGCGTGGCTTTGCTCGATTCGCCGTTGCAGTCTGCGCGCTATTCGCAACGGTCGAAGTTTGCGCTCAAGCTGACGTGAGCACCCTCACCGAGGCTCAGAAGCGAAAGATCCACCTGCCGTACGTCCGAGCTGCTACGAACTGCATCTCCCAATCCTTGCTGATGGCGCCCGATGCAGTCCGTCTGGCCAAGCAGGGGCAGTGGGCGGACGCGCTGCGAGCATTGCCGAAGGGGCAGTGCGGCGCTGAGCTCAGCACCCTCATCGGCACGCATGACCAACTCTATGGAGCCGGGACCGGGCAAACGTTCTTCGCCGGCCCCTACATCAGCGACCTGCCGCGGGCGCTCGGCAATCGGCTGAAGGGCGAGTTCGAGCGGCTCGCCGCTGCCGAAGCCCGCGAAATCGCGGCGAGGCAGCAGGAGGTTGCAAGGCAAGAAGCTGCGAAGCGAGTTCGTATCGAGGAGGCAGACCGCGTTGCGTCACTCTACCGAGACAAGATGTACGAATGCACGACGAACCAGATCGTCAAGCTCGTGACGTCGTCGGAAGGCGCAGAGGTCCTCGCCACAGCCGCTTTGACCATCTGCAGTGATGAAGTTGCGAACGCGGCCAAGGCAGGCACTGCCAAAATCCGAATCGAGTATCCTGATGCAGATGCCGTTTCGCTGAGAGCGGAGATCGAGACAGCTATCAGAAAGAACGTTGTAACGACCGCGGTTCAGGCAAAGGCGGCGCTGAACACTCCGAGGCAGCAGGTCGCAAGCGAGCCCGCCCCTGCGCCGGTGACGCCGGTAGTCGCAACACCGCCGCAAGTCGCTACAGCACCCGTAAATGCCGGCCCTGCACCCGCAGCAAGCCCTGTCCGAGAATGCCTCCGCACAATGGCTAAGGCGCGGGAGGGCAAGTTCGTGAACCGTGAGGATCTTGTGAAGGCGATGCTCGATCTCTGCCGGCCGGAGATCGAAGGGGCTGCCCGGTCTACCTTCCTCAAGGACGACAAGGCGTCTTTGGAGCAGACGCGGGACAAGACGCTGCAGGAAGCGTTGCTCGAGGCTCGCGAAGTGGTTGGGGCCGCGAACTGAGCGCATCGCTCCCGACGCCCGTTGCAGCCGGAAGGCGGCCTGTGGTCTCTCCGACAGGATCGGCTAAGGGGGCATCGCAGAATGTGTCCCAAAATGTATGCTAAGGGCCGCCGCCTATCCAGGCAGCCAGCCCGGAAGCGGACTTTACCGTCTGCGACCCAACCCAGCCGCCGGGAGCACTGTCGGCGCTCTCCAAAGCAGCCGTCAGTCGGTCGTCCGGCAACGTCGGCTCGGGGCAGGTTGCAGGCGCTTTTAGGGCAGTGGCTCTTCGGGCTCCGGTATCGGAACATCGCCGATCCATAAGCCTGCGAATGTCAGCGTAGCCGAGTAGACGGTGATGTCGTCCTCGCCGCGGACGAGGACCGAGAAGGCTTGCCGATCGCCGTCCTTGTGGATTTCGTCACGGGCGATCGAGGGCAGTGCGCGCATTGCCTCGAAGCGAATGCCCTCGCGGCCATTGCATTCCAATCCTATTGCATCGCGGGAGAGCAATAGCCCGTCGTGGATGTCGAAGAAGTAGCGCGGCATGCCGCTCTCCGCTGTTCGGGGCGGGAGCACACGCATCTTCCGGTCACTGGCGCCCTATGTATCGTGCCAGCGATACACGTCTCGTGGCACCTTTAATCAAAGCCGACAATCACATGGGTTCAGATCCGCCAAGGGTCGATTTTGTTCTCTAGCAGGCTGCTGCAAGAGTCTCGGGGCGGAGTGAACCATTCTCTGGAAGCCGATTGTCGATGCCGGGCAGTGCAGCAACCGACGCTTCATCCCGTCAGCACGCCTCACGCTCGGCGCGAAGTTCGACCGAGATGGCGATGATCGTTCGACCGCGTCAGACTTCCTCAGCGGCCTGTCAGGTCTCCTTGCGCGTGGCCGGCGGCCCCATCTTCCGGGGCCGCCGGCTGCATTCCGGAGCCTCCTCCGGTCGCTCCTCCGCCGGGAACCCTCATCCCCTTCCGATGCAAAACGAAAAATGCGCCGCCCCCGCGCGGGAGCAGCGCATTTGCTGACGAGCCATTTTCCGCGGGGCTGCGGAGCGGCCGGGGCCGAGGCGGTTAGCGCGGCGCCAGGATCATGATCATCTGGCGGCCTTCGAGCATCGGCTCGCTCTCGACCTTGGCGATCTCCTGCGTCTCCTGCTTCACGCGCTCCAAGAGCCGGAGGCCGATATCCTGGTGAGCGATCTCGCGGCCGCGGAAGCGGAGGGTGACCTTGACCTTGTCGCCTTCCTCGAAGAACCGCTGCACGGCCTTCATCTTCACTTCGTAATCGTGCTTGTCGATGCCGGGGCGGAGCTTGATCTCCTTCACCTCGACCGTCTTCTGCCTCTTGCGGGCCTCGTTCTGCTTCTTCTGTTCGTTGAAGCGGAAGCGCCCGTAATCGAGGAACTTGCAGACGGGAGGGACCGAATTCGGCGCGATTTCGACGAGGTCGAGGCCGACCTCCTCAGCCATGGCCAGCGCGTCGAAGAAGGGCACGACACCCCGGTTCTGCCCATCCTGGTCGATGAGCTGGACGTCGCGGACGCCGCGTATGTCCCGGTTTGCGCGCGGCCCGTCCTTCTGCGGGGCCGGCATGGCTCTCATTGGTCTGCGAATGGCTCAGTTCTCCTGTATCAACGACAAAACGGCAGCCTGAGAGCCACCGCGTCTGGCGAGCCCCGGCCACCGATTGATCCGGCGCTGCCGGACGGCACTAACTTGGCAAATCTTCTTGCCGAGTCAACTCGCGGGACTGATTTCGGTTCACCCTGTCACGTTTTCGCTCGGTTCAGAAGGTCGGCGTAGACGTTCAGGGTGCCGTCGATCATGCGGTCGAGCGAGAAATTCGCCTCGACATGGGCCTGCGCCCGGCGCGCGAGGCCGTCGCGGGCGCTGGCGCCGAGCGAGAGCGCGTCCTTCAGCGCCTCGGCCAGAGCCGCGGCATCGCCGGGCGGCACCCGCCAGCCGGTGCGCTGGCCGGGCTCGACATCGGGGGGGGCCAGCACGGTCTCGGGCACGGCGCCGAGATCGGAGACCACGACGGGGATGCCGAGCGCCTGCGCCTCGACCGCCGAGCGGCCGAACGCTTCCGGCTCCACCGAGGGGACCGCGACGACGGAAGCCGCGCGGAAGGCCGCCGGCATGTCGGTGCAATGGCCGACCCGGCGCACGATGCCCGACAGGCCGCGCGTCTCGATCAGCGCGTCGAGCTCACGCTCATAGGCCGTGCGTCCCTGCGGATCGCCCGCGAGCACGACGGCGAAATCGGTGAGGCCGAGATCGCGCAGGCGGGCGGCGGCCTCGATCAGCACGCGCTGGCCTTTCCAGGCCGTGAGCCGGGCCGCGAGCAGCACGACCCGCTCGTGCGGTGCCACGTTCCAAGCCCGGCGCAGGCTCTCGACCCGTGCCGCCGCGACCGCCGAGGGTGTGAAGGCCGCCAGATCCGTGCCGCGGTGGATCACGCTGATCCGCCCCCCGGCCTGGTCGGGATGGGTCCGGCGGATCAGATCGGCGGTGTAGTGCGAGTTGGCGATCACGACGTCGCCCCGCGCCATCACCGAATTGTACAGGACCTTGACGCTGGTCCGGCCCGAATAGCTGCCGTGATAGGTCGTCACGAAGGGCAGCTTCAGCCGGCGCGCGGCACCGAGCGCGACCCAGGCCGGGGCGCGGGAGCGGGCGTGCAGGATCTGCACGTTCTCGCGGCGGCAGAGCCGGGCGAGGCGCTCGACGTTGAGCGCCATGGCGACCGGGTTCTTGGTGTTGGCCGGGAACGGCACCCAGATCCCGCCCTTGGCCTGCAACTCGCCGACGAGCCGCCCGCCTTCCGTGGCCACCAGCGGCCGCGCGCCGGCCTCGGCGAGGGCTGCCGCGACGTCGACGGTGGTGCGCTCGGCCCCCCCCGCCTCCAGGGCCGGGATGATCTGCAGCACCGTGACGCCCGCCAGCGGCGAAGTCTCGGACAACTGCACCGGGCCGCCGGACAGGCTGCCTCCGTTCATCGCGTCACCCGTGCCGGGACGGTCGCTTGGAATTGGGTCATGAGGTAAGGATTGTCCCCCGCGGCTTTACGGTTCGGTAAACGAAGCGTCGCCGAGTTGTTTCAGAATCACAGGATTTCCGCGCCAGTGAGCGATCCGGAGACTTCGCCGGGCGAATTGCCCCTCGTGACGCTCGATATCGAAGGCTCCTCCCCGCGCCGGCTGGCGGTACGGGTCCGGGAGGGCAAGGGGCCGCCCGTGGTCTGGCTCGGCGGCTTCCGCTCCGACATGCGCGCGACGAAGGCCGCCGCCCTCGACGCCTGGGCGGCCGAGAACGCCCGGCGCATGGTGCGGTTCGACTATTCCGGGCACGGCGAGTCGGAGGGGCGCTTCGAGGACGGCACCATCTCCGACTGGCTCGCCGACGCCTGCGCCGTCATCGACCGCGACGCCAGCGAGCGGCCGATCCTCGTCGGCTCCTCCATGGGCGGCTGGATCGCCTGCCTCGTCGCCCGCGAGCGGGCGCGGCGCGGGGCGGATCTCGGCGGGATGGTGCTGATCGCGCCCGCCCTCGACTTCACCGAGGCGCTGATGTGGGACGCCTTCCCGCCCGAGGTCCGGCAGACCCTTGAGCGCGACGGCGTGTGGTATCGTGAGACGCCCTATGCCCCGAAGCCCGATCCGATCCGTATGGCGCTGATCGAGGACGGGCGGCGCCATCTGCTGCTGGACGCAAGCCTGGAACCGGGCTGTCCGGTGCACATCCTTCAGGGCATGGCCGATCCGGACGTACCCTATCCGCATGCCCTGCGGATTCTGGAGCGCCTGCCCGCGCAGGGGACCAGGCTGACGCTGATCAAGGACGGCGACCACCGCCTGTCGCGGCCCGAGGATATCGACCTCCTCGTGCGCACGGTCGCGGCGATGGCCTGAGATGTGCCCCCGCCGAGCGGCGGGGAAGCGGCTTTAGAGCCGCGCCCGACCGCGTTGGGTCGGATCACGCCTCTATCCTCTTGCTTTGCCGCGCTTTCTTTCGCCGAACCGGCGTCCACTTCGCCGGAAAGCGCTCTAGTGCAGGCTCACCGGGTAGAGCTGGTGGGCCATGGCGTTCGCCACGGCGACCTCGCGGGAATCCGTGAGCAGGATCGGTGCGCCGCTCGCCGAGAGCAGGGCGAACAGGTCGAGCCCGGGGCTCATCTCGGGGGCCTGCGGGAACAGGCTGCGCACCTCGTCCGAACGGATCGGGCGGACATAGGCGATGTGCCCCTCGCCGAGTGCGGCGAACTCCGCCGGATCGATGGCGGGGGTAGCGGTCGTGTCGATGGTGAGGTCGGTCGTGGTGACGTTGGTCATGGAATGCCCTCCTTTCGAGGCAGAGCGTTGAGCCGGATATGGTCCCGCACATCGGCAGCGACAAATCCGGGATGGGGTGGAGGCCCGAGAGACGGGCGACGCGGCCTGCGATGCATCGACGCGGTTCGCCCGCATCGTCCGTGGGCTGCGCGGGTCGGGATCACCGATCCTTGTCAGGGATCCTTGTCATGGATCCTTGGCGGCAATCGCGATCTTGCGCACGATGCGCTCCGGTTCCGGCCGTGCGAGATCGATCGCCAGCAGCCCGTTCGACAGCTCCGCGCCCAAGACCTCCATGCCGTCGGCAAGGAGGAAGGCCCGCTGAAACTGCCGCGCCGCGATGCCGCGGTGCAGGTAATGACGGGACTTGTCGTCGACCTGCCGCCCCCGCACGACCAATTGATTCTCCTCCAAGGAGACGTCGAGCTGATCCTGCGTAAAGCCGGCCACCGCCAGCGTGATACGCAAGCGTTCGGGCTCGCGTTCGCTGCGGGTGACACGTTCGATGTTGTAGGGCGGATATCCGTCGCTGGCGGCCTTCGAGACACGATCGAGTGCCTGCTCGATCTCGTCGAAGCCGAGCAGGAATGGGTACCCGAACGGGGACGGCCGCGTCATCGTCGCTCAAACCTCCGGCAAGGCCCTGGGGGATCGAACGGCGTCGAGCCCTTGGCGGCACCTCGCGGTCTCGAGCCCGCCTCACGGCAGCGCTCTTGAGACGGGATATGGAAAGCGGGCGGATGCCGATCAAGGGTGGTCGGCCATGCAGGCGGCGAGGCACAGGGACGCGCGGAGCGGGACAAATAGGCAATTAAGTCGGGATAAATGAGAAATTTCAGTCCGCGTGCCTGCCTCCTCCAATAGTTTGGAATTGCTCTGAAATTCTTTGCAAACCTTGATCGATACCCTGCTTGTCGGATAGGCACGCCCGGAAACGTACAAGGTGCCACGGGAAGCGCCGGACGTTACCTTTGCTGTATCCGCACATCGCCCTGCGGTGGAGATCGCGTCACGGTGGTCCCGCCCCGGACGACGGCGCCCCTCGGCACCGTCGAAACCATGGCGAGGCGAAGGTCGGCGGGGACAGCGGCAGTCCTTACCGCCTTCGGGTCAAGCGGCCCGCTGCGGATCTCCGGTGCGGCGCGAGATTGGGGAGATGAGATCGTCGTGATTCAGGAAGGCTGGGGAATGAGCGATGCAGGGCCGGAACGCAGCGGGATCGGGGGACGCCTCCTCGCGGGTGCCGCCCTCGCCGCAGCGCTGATCGCCGCGAGCCCCGCCGCGATGGCACAGGATGCGACGCCGCCGGCCAAATCGGACGCCCCTCCCCTGAAGATCGAACTCAACCGGCTCGAGCCCGCGGGCGAGGCCTGCCGCACCTACATGCTCGTCGACAACAGCCGCGGGCCCGCGCTGAAGTCGCTCAAGGTCGATCTGTTCGCCTTCGACACGGAGGGCGTCGCCCAGAAGCGCCTCGCCGTCGAGTTGGGGCCCGTCCAAGAGAAGAAGACCGTGGTGCGGCTTTTCGACTTCGCCGGCCTCGCCTGCCCGAAAATCGGCCGCCTTCTGCTCAACGACGTGCTCGCCTGCGAGGGTGGCGACGCCACCCGCGAGACCTGCCTGGAGCGGATCGAGCCCGCCAGCAAGACATCGGCCGCCTTCGATCGCTGAGGCCGGCCACGGCCGTCCCACCGGTTCGACCGGGTGCGACGGACGCCTATTGGAGCCACGAGGAGTCACACATGGATCCGACGTCCGTGCCCGCCGAGGCGGTCGCTGCAGCCCACGACATGTCGTTCATCGGTCTGTTCCTTCAGGCCGACCCGATCGTCAAAACCGTGATGATTCTCCTCGTGGTGGCCTCGCTCGCCTGCTGGACCGTCGTGTTCGAGAAGATCGTGCGCCTCTCCGCCGCCAAGCGGCAGGCCAAGGCCTTCGACGCGATGGTGCGCTCCGAGGGCACCATCGATACCGGGCAGAAGGGCATCGCCGGCCACGTGGTCAAGGCGGGGCTCGACGCGTGGCGCGACCAGGATCCGAGCGAGAGCCGGGCCGAGCGCCGCGAGCGGATCGAACGGGCGATGAAGGGCGCGCTCAGCCTGGAGGTGAAGCGTCTCCAGGGCGGGCTGCCGCTGCTGGCGACCTCCGGCTCCACCGCCCCCTTCGTCGGCCTGTTCGGCACGGTCTGGGGCATCATGAACTCGTTCTCGTCGATCGCGAAGAGCCAGGACACCAGCCTCGCGGTGGTGGCGCCCGGCATCGCGGAAGCGCTGTTCGCCACCGCCATCGGCCTCGTCGTCGCGATCCCGGCGGTGATGGCCTACAACAAGCTCTCCGGTGACGTCGCCCGTATCCAGTCGAGCTTCGTCTCCTGCATCTCGGTGCTCGGCAACCGCCTCGCCCGCGACCGCGGTCCCCACGCCCGGGCCGCGGCAGCCGAGTAATCCTCTTCTTCGCCGACCCCTGAAACCTTCGCGGCACCCGCCTCATCTCGGCGGGCGGCCGCCGACACCCGGAAGGGCGAAGCCATGGCCATGGGAACCGCGCGTTCGGCGAGCGACGACGAGGACGGCCTCGACGCCACGCCGATGTCCGAGATCAACGTCACGCCGATGGTCGACGTGATGCTGGTGCTGCTGATCATCTTCATGGTGGCCGCGCCGCTGATGACGACGGGCGTGCCGGTGCAACTGCCGAAGACGACCGCCGCCAAGGTGGCGCAGTCGCAGAAGCCGCTCGAAGTCTCCATCGACAAGGACGGTCATCCGTTCATCGCCAAGGACGGCTTCACGCAGGAGACGATCCTGCCGCGTCTGAAGCAGCTCAAGGCGGAGAACCCGGATCAGGTCGTGCTCGTGCGCGGCGACCGGGATGTGCCCTACGGCAGGATCATGGAAGTGATGGGCCTCGTCGGTCAGGCGGGCTTCACCAGGGTCTCGCTGATTGCCCAATCGGCGGGTGGTGCGCCGGCCCCAGGGACGCCCCGTTAAGCCGATGGCCGCTCCCAAGCCAGCTCCGAAGGCCGCCCCCATGCCGCCGATGCAGGCCCCGATATCTGCCCCGATGCCGGCTCCCGTGCCCGCTCATGCCGGGCAGGGGTTACCCTCGGGCCCTTCAGAGGGAGGCGGCCAGGGGCGGCTTGCGGCCGCCTTCGCCCTGGCCCTGGCCCTGCACGCCGCGGGGCTGATCGGCATCACCTATCTGCATCTGACGCCGCCTGCGCCCCCGGGCGACCAGGAGATCACGATCGATCTCGCGCCGCAGATGGCGGAGGCCGAGACTCAGGCACCCGCCGAGTCGCAGCGGGTCGAAGAGATCCCCGAGGAGGCCAAGCCCGAGGGCGAGCCGGAGACGGCTGAGCCGGTCGAGACCCCGGACGAGGTGAAGCCCCCGCCTCCCCCCGAGATGACGGAGGTGATGCCGGAGGAGGTGCAGCCGCCCCCTCCGCCGCCGGAAGCCGTCACGGAAGTTCCGCCCGACACGCTGCCCCCGCCGCCGGAGGAACAGATCATCGCCTCCGAGGCGCAGGAGGCGGAACCGCTGGCCCCGCCCCCGCCCGTGGTGGCGAAGGCGCCGGAGCCGCCCAAGCCCGATCCCAAGATCGAGGAGCGCCGCAAGGCTGCGCTGGAGAAGAAGCGCGAGGCCGAGCGCGAGGCACGCCGCCAGGAGATCCTCGAGAAGAAGCGCGAGGAGGCGCAGAAGGAAGCGCGGATCAAGGCCGCCAAGGCGAAGGCCGAGCGCGATGCAGCCCGGCGTGCTCAAGCGGCGCAGGCGGGCAATGCGCAGCGCAACTCCGCCGCCACCTCGCGTCAGAGCGCGACGGGCGCGGCCGCCGCGGCCAGCGATCCCAACGCCATGGCCGCCTGGAAAGGGGCGATACGTTCGGCAATACTCGGGCGGATCAACCGTGAAGCCGCGAATGGCACAAGCGGCGGCCTTGCGACTGTGCGCTTCACCGTGAGTCGCTCTGGCGCGGTGAGCGGAGCGGCCCTCATTGGCAGCAGTGGGATCGGGGCCGTCGATGCAGCTGCGCTCGCAGCGGTTCGAGGTAGTGTGCCGCCTGCTCCGGCCGGAGTAAGCGCTCCGAGTATAGCCTTCACGGCGCCGGTGCGCATCGCCCCCGCCCGCTAAGGCCGGCATCGTTCTCCCGTCCGCCGCGTTGTCCCGCTCACACCGGACGGCGCGGCGGATGACCATCTTCTTCACGAGCGACACGCATTTCGGCGACCCCCGGATCCTGCGGATCGACCGGCGTCCCTTTGCGGATCTGCCGACCCATGACGCGGCCCTGGCCGAGGCCTGGAACGCCGTCGTCGGGTCGGACGATACCGTCTGGCATCTGGGCGACTTCGCCCTCGGCCCCCCGCCGGAGCGCGTGGCGGACCTGATCAGTGCGCTCAACGGCCACAAGCACCTCATCGTCGGCAACAACGACGGCCCCGCCACCCTGTCGGCCCCCGGCTGGACCTCGGTGGCGCATTACGCGGAAACCGAGGTTGACGGCCGCCGGCTCGTGCTGTGCCACTACGCCTTCCGGACCTGGAACGGTCTCGGCCGAGGCGCGATCAACCTGCACGGCCATTCCCACGGCCGGCTCAAGCCGATCCCGCGACAATACGATGTCGGCGTCGATGCGCAGGGCTTAGCGCCGGTCACCCTCGACCAGATTCTCGTCTCTCGGCGGGGGCGTGTGTCGGACACGGCGCGCCGAAACCGCGCCGGGCCAGATCTCGCTCGCAAGGAGTCCCCCGGGGGATAGGGGTATCGGCCAAATCCCAGTGCGCCGAATGTTCCACCAAGAATCGTCCAGGACGCTTCCAAGAATCTTGGCAGAGAATCTTGGCAGATCCTGCAGGCCAGTTTCGGAACCATCGGCTTAGCGTCACCGTTCAGAAGCCGAGACGAACGACAACGCAGCGGCAGGATCAGTGAAGACACTGTGACGGCCGCGTGTTGAACGCTCCGCAACCTTTTCACGACTTCAGTCGAACAATGTCGGTCTGCCCCATGCGTCACCTCATGCGACACACCGTTCTCGCCGGCCTTGCGGCCTCTCTCGTCGGCGTTTCTCTCGTTTCCTCCGCGCTCGCGGCCCCCGGCTGCCTCGATGGCCGCCGCAAGATCCAGGAAGCCAGCGCCCTGCGCTATCAGGCCCGTCAGGAAGCGCGGCTCGGCAATCACGACCGGGTTTGCGACACCCTCGACGAGATCGGCGACCGCTACCACGAGGCGCAGGACGCCTTCGAGGATTGCGGGGCCGACATCGTCTCGATCGATCTGCGCAGCGAACTCCGATCCCTGCGCGCCGCCAAGCAGGTCAACCGCTGCGACTGACCGGGGCTGACCCCTCGCCCGCGGGTCGAGGCCGCCTGTAACCCGATGCTGCGAAAGCCGGATCCGTCCGCGGGCCGGCGTGTGGTCCCGCACCGCCAAGCGTCACCGTGAAGCGCAGGTCACCGTAACGAGACCGATCGCTTCGCGCCGGAAAACTCCTCTCCTTCCTTCAGGGTCTTGCCATGATCGCCACCGACAACGCCCTCCGTCAACCCGCCGCCGAAATGCGGACCGGTCCCTCGTTCGCCGCAGCCCTGTTCGGCTTCCTCGGCAGCACCGTTGCGACGACGATGGTGATGTTCCTGCTCAGCAGCAGCGTCTGACACCGCTTCCGCTCGGTGAGAGCGAAGTCAGGCCCGCGCGGCGCTCGCGCGAAGCACCACATCGCGCCCTGCGAAGCGGACGCCCGGATTTCGCGAGGCTCGCCTCAGGGGGCGACCGACCAGAGGCGGCTCCGCGAGAACAGCATCTCAGGGTTGCCGACTTGGTTCGCAGCCTTCGGCACCGGGCAGCGGGGTGTCTCGGGACGGGGTGCGACGACGACCGCCGCCTGAGCGGGCGGCACGAGGCCGAGCCGCATTTGGACCGCCGGGTGCCGCGCAGCGGTGATGGTGACGACACCGGCAATGATGCAGCCGGCCATCAATCCGAGAAAGAAGTTCGTCATCTGAAGCGGGTTCCGGACCCGATGCGGCACGGACTGGCCATAACGGCCGCCACGCCGAAGCACTCTCCCCCTTTCGGGGCGCCAATACGGCAGAACACGCGCATACCGGCTTTTAACAAAGACGATGCATTGATTCGCCTGCGATCGGCCGAGGGCGGCGCAGGGAGAACACCGACGATGCAGTACGCGGCCAATGCCTACGCGAAGGCCTCGCGCGTGGCGCTCTCCCCTCGGGAAGCCGAGGCGGCCGTTCTGCTGAAGGCGGCCGGCCGTCTTCAGTCCCTCGGTTCACAGATCGAGGCGGGACCGGCTCTCAACGACGCACTGACGTTCAACCAGCGCGTCTGGACGATCCTGGCCTCCGCCGCGACCGAGCCGAGCAGCCCGCTCCCCACCGAGGTCCGCACCGGCATGGCGCAGCTCTCGGCCTACGTGTTCCATACGATCTTGGACACGATGATCGAGCCGACGGCGCAGAAGATCGAGTCGCTGGTCTCGCTCAACAACCACATCGCCGCGGGGCTTCAGGGCGACGCCGGTCCGGGGGCGTAAACGCCGGCTGACCGCATGCCGAATCGAATCAGAGCCGCCTTCGGTGACGGCGTGCTGTCCGGGCATCCTTCGCCGTAGGACGATCGCGGCGCGCAGAGCGTGCGCACCTCCGAGCGTTCTGTCTCGTCGGAGGGCGGATGACAGGCTAGATGTTTGATCCCTCGGTGTGGTGGTACGATTGAGCATCACGCGGCGAGGGATGCGCTATGGGCCAAATTCTTCACGGCAGCGCCCGCACGACGGAGGCAGTCCGTCGCGCGATACAGCTACGTCAAGAAAGCGTGAGAGCGGCGGCTAAACGCTACGGCGTCAGCCCGACGACGATCCAGAAGTGGCGTGATCGGGAGACGACGGCCGACGCGGCCATGGGTCCGAAGGAGCCGCGCTCGACCGTTCTGACACCGGAGGAGGAGGCGATCGTCGTCGCTTTCCGGCGGCATACCCTGCTGCCGCTGGACGACTGCCTCTACGGTTTGCAGCCCACGATCCCCCATCTGACCCGCTCCAGCCTGCACCGGTGCCTGCAGCGGCACGGCATCAGCCGCCTGCCGGAAGTCGAAGGCGACAAGCCCGAGAAGAAGCGCTTCAAGCAATATCCGATCGGCTACTTCCATATCGATATCGCACAGGTCAGCACCGAAGAGGGCAAGCTGTACCTGTTCGTGGCGATCGACCGTACCAGCAAGTTCGCCTTCGTCCATCTTGTCGAGAGTGCTGGCAAGATGGAGGCGGCGCAGTTCCTGCGTGATCTGATCATGGCGGTGCCCTACCGCATCCACATCGTCCTGACGGATAACGGCATTCAGTTCACCAACCGCAAGAAGGATACCTATGCCTTCGCGCACATCTTCGGCCGCGTCTGCGCAGAGAACGACATCGAGCACCGGCTAACCAAGGTGAACCATCCCTGGACCACGGATGAGGTTGAACAGTCCCTTTGTTGCGATCCGTACTATTTTGTTGCCGCCCACGGGCGACCGTGTGACGAAGAGCCGGGTTCGAGGTGCAAGCCTGGCCGCGCCGTCTTCAGAGTCGCTCCTCCTTTGCGGCGCCCGTGGGTACGCGTCGCCCACGCCGGCTCCAGCCCTCGGTCAGGTGTCGGTAGGCGACCTCCGCCTGCTCGACACGCCGCCGCTCCTCCTGTCGGACGCGGGTCAGGTTGTAGGCGTAGGCCGTTCCGCGCTGACCACGCCGTGCCGGCTCGCCCGAGCGCAGCTCCAGTTCCCGCAGCTTCTTGGCGTGGAGCGCCGGACGCACCCAAGCGTAGTCCTCGCCCCGCGTGAGCAGGTGCCAGATGATCACCGCCAGCTTGCGTGAGACCGCCACGGCCGCGACGTGAGGCCCACGCCGCGCCGACACGCGCTGGAAGAAGGCGCGCAGTGGACCGGGCCCCCGCACGGCCTGCCAGGCCGCCTCGACCAACATCGTGCGGGCGTGGCTGCGCCCCTGCTTGGTGATGCGTCCATGCCGTGGCTTGCCGGATCCGGACTGATGCACGCTCGGGTTCAGCCCAAGATAGGCCACGAGCCGATCCGGGCCGGCGAACCGCGCCACGGGTCCGATGGCGGCGATCAGCCCGACTGCGACCACCAGGTCGATGCCTGGGATCGTCATCAGCCGCGTGACGTTCGCGTCGGCGCGCGCCTCGCGCGCCAGTTCACGCTCGACGACCTTCACGTCCTCGCTCAGCCGGTCGTACTCACGCAGGTGCCGGGCGACGGCATCGCTCTCGTCGCCGGGCAGCGGCTGTGCCAGCAGCCAGGTCCGTCCCCGCGGCCCGAACAGATCGGCGTGGGGACAGGGCGGCACTAGATGCGCATGCAGGATCGACTGCACCATCGTCTTCAGCCGCGTCCGCTGCCGGACGATCTGGGTGCGGCGTGTGACCTGGCGCCGGAGCGCAAGCGTTGCCTCGTCCGGGATCCAGACCTCTGGCAGAAAGCCACTGGCATAGAGCCGCGCCAGCACGGTCGCGTCGATGACGTCGGTCTTGATCCGCGCCTCGGCGATCAGCCGCACCTGGCGCGGGTTGGCGATCACCACCCGACCGACATGCGGCCGGATCACCTCCGCGACCGCGCTGGCGTTGCCGGTCGCCTCCACGACGACATGGTCGTCGTGCGTCAGCGTCTTGGCGAACGCCGTCAGGTGATCGCGCGTCATGCCGATCCGACCAAGACGCCGGGCCGCGCCGTTCTCCAGCATTACCGCCTCGGCGAAAACGCGGTGGATGTCCAATCCCACAACCCGCATGAGCCTGTCTCCTCGTCTCGATTGCGGGAGCTGGCGGGCAACACGGCAACTACGGATCCGCGCTCGCAGCGCATCCGGGCGAGCCGCAGGGGCGGCCAGATAACGGCTCGGGCTCGCAGCCCATCGTCTAAGGGTCGGCCTGCCCGCACGCACGTGCTCCCGGTGCCCCGTGTCCCGGATGGGCTCACCATAGCGCCGATCCGAAGATCAGCGGAACGCGAGGGCACCGAGGGTCATCATGCCGGATAACGGCCAGGTCGAACGGATGAACCGCACGATCAAGGATGCGACGGTCAAGCGCTACCATTACGACAGCCACGATCAGCTCAGAGATCACCTCCAGCTCTTCGTGGATGCCTACAACCACGCCCGCCGCCTCAAGACGCTACGCGGCCTGACACCCTACGAACGCATCTGCCAAGCCTGGACCAAAGAGCCCGAACGCTTCAGAGTCGATCCGTCGCACCACATGCCGGGACCGTACAGCTAGAGCATCATCCCGAAAGGTGGTTACCGGCTTTCGGAGAAAAGATGATGCGAAAACAAGAGCCTAAAGCATCGTCCCGAAAGGTGGTTGCCGGCTTTCGGGATGATGCCAAAACAAGGTTCCAGAGCATCGTCCTGGATCAAGTATCCAGGACGATGCTCTGCGTGGCCGGATGGCTGGTCAGGCCGTCTTGGCGACGCGCTCGCCTGGAAACGGTGCGGCTTCCCGTGCGTAGGCCCGCGCCTTGAGGATCACCTCGTCGGGGATCTGCATCACCACGTCGCCCGTCTGGGGATCGGTGACCCGGAAAACGAGGCTCTGGCTGTCCGCATCGCGGATATAGGCCCGCCGATCCGGCTCGGACGGCTTCGGTTCCGCGCTCTCGGGGCTCACCGCGACGGTGACCGCGGGGTCGAGCACGCGGGAGGCAGGGGCCTCGTCGCGAACGGTCTCGCCGACCGGTCGGATAGGGGTGATGGGAGCGGTTGAGACGGGCGGCGTCGAGGCCGCGGCCCTGATCGGGTCCATGGCTGCATTCCTTCGGTTCCGGCGCGAGGCCGGACCTCAGAAGATTGCGCGCGTCGCTACCGGAGTCTTAAGGCCCGCCGGTTGTCCCCTGGGAACGGCCGCCAGCCTCACCGATCCGTAAAGATTACCTGAAGGGTTTTCACGAATTCGCATCGACCGATCGGTTCTGCGAGGATGGCCGCCCGCCGGACGGCCATCCCGCATTTCACGCAGGGCTTACTCCGCCGCGTCGACGTAGAGCTTGCCGCCCTCTTCCAGGAACTCCTGCGACTTGGCCGCCATGCCAGCCTGACGCTCGGCGTCGCTCATCGGCTGGGCTTGGCCGATGACGATGCCGGCTTCCTCCATGGCGAGCACGTCGGCGCGCAGATCCTGCGTGATCTTCATCGAGCAGAATTTCGGGCCGCACATCGAGCAGAAATGGGCGACCTTGTGCGCGTCCTTCGGCAGGGTCTCGTCGTGGTAGGCGCGCGCCGTGTCGGGATCCAGCGAGAGGTTGAACTGGTCCTCCCAACGGAAGTCGAAGCGGGCGCGGCTGAGGGCGTCGTCGCGCAGCTGCGCGGCAGGGTGGCCCTTGGCGAGGTCGGCGGCATGCGCGGCGATCTTGTAGGTGATGACGCCGGTCTTCACGTCGTCGCGGTTGGGCAGGCCGAGATGCTCCTTCGGCGTGACGTAGCAGAGCATCGCCGTGCCGAACCAGCCGATCATCGCCGCGCCGATGCCCGAGGTGATGTGGTCGTAGCCCGGCGCGATGTCGGTGGTCAGCGGGCCGAGCGTGTAGAACGGCGCCTCGCCGCACTCGCGCAGCTGCTTCTCCATGTTGACCTTGATCTTGTGCATCGGCACGTGGCCGGGGCCCTCGATCATGGTCTGGCAGCCCTTGTCCCAGGCGATCTTGGTGAGTTCGCCCAGGGTCTCCAGCTCGGCGAACTGGGCCGCATCGTTGGCATCCGCAATCGAGCCCGGGCGCAGGCCGTCGCCGAGCGAGAACGACACGTCGTAGGCCCGCATGATGTCGCAGATCTCGTCGAACCGCTCGTAGAGGAACGATTCGCGGTGTCCGGCGAGGCACCAGCGCGCCATGATCGAGCCGCCGCGCGACACGATGCCGGTGGTCCGCCGCGCGGTGAGCGGCACATGGGCGAGCCGCACGCCGGCATGGATCGTGAAGTAGTCGATGCCCTGCTCGGCCTGCTCGATGAGCGTGTCCTTGAACACCTCCCAATCGAGCTTCAACGGGTCGCCGCCGACCTTCTCCAGCGCCTGATAGATCGGCACGGTGCCGATCGGGACGGGCGAGTTGCGCACGATCCACGAGCGGATGTTGTGGATGTTGCGCCCCGTCGAGAGGTCCATGACCGTATCCGCGCCCCAGCGGATCGACCAGACCAGTTTTTCGACTTCCTCAGCCGCGGAAGACGTCACCGCCGAGTTGCCGATATTGGCGTTGATTTTCACCAAAAAATTGCGGCCGATCGCCATCGGCTCGAGTTCGAGGTGGTTGATGTTGGCCGGGATGATGGCGCGCCCGCGGGCGACCTCGTCGCGGACGAATTCGGGCGTGATGAAGGGCGGCAGTGCCGCGCCGAAGCTGTCGCCGTCGGCGAGCGCGGCTTCCGCCCGCTCCAGCATCTGCGCGCGGCAGGCATTCTCGCGATGCGCCACGTAGATCATCTCTTCCGTGATGATCCCGGCGCGGGCGAACTCGTATTGCGTCACCAGTTGCCCCGGCTCCGCCCGGCGGATCGTGCGCTCGGCGGGGCACGGCGCCACGAGCTTGTCGGCGGACGCGAATCCATTGTCCTCCGGCTTCACGTCGCGCGGCTTCACGGCGGCATAGCCGCGCCCGACGATCCACGGCTCGCGGACGGGAGCCAGACCCTTCTCGAGATCGATGGACGCATCGGTCTCGGTGTAGGGACCCGACGGGTCGTAGACCCGCACCGGCTCCTCCTTCGGGTCGGAGAGGGCGATCTCCCGGTAGGGCACGCGGATGTCGGGGCGGCCGGGCGCCTCGGCATAGACCTTACGCGAGCCCTGCACGGGGCCGGTGGTCACGCTGGCGGGATTGCTGTTGGGAAGATCTTTGGGACGGACGGGTGCGTTCATCGCTGTCGCTCCTGATAGGGGAGGCGACCCGTGGTCCCGACGATGGTGCGGCTGACCGATGCTGCTTGTGAGCAGCGGCCACTGGTTCCCGTCCCTCCGCCGGTACGAGCCGGATCAGGTTCAAGGGTCAGGGCGCCTGCCCACTCTCAGCCCCATACGGGGCCCCCCTCGGAACGATTCCAACCTCTGCTTCGGCGCGATCCTTGTCAATCCATCGCCGGAACGGGCCGATTCGGAGGAAGGATTTTTCCGTTTCGGACGACGCCCGGTGACACGGCGGGAAAGCTTGCCGGTTTGGCGGAGATTCGAGCCACGGTTTCGACGAAAAACTCACCAATTGAGGCAGGAAGCCCCCTTTGGCGACCCTGCGCTGCGGCTTGGGTGTGGATGACGCCCGGTCTGCGGGTGGCCATGCGCCCGCCTTTTCGCGACACACGATGGCGATGAGCACGGTCATCCCTTTCCGCCGCCCCCCTGCCCCCGCCACGCCGGCCCGCGCCGGCTGCGACGTGGCGGCTGTCGCAGGCGACCTCCTGGACGTGCTCGATCAGCTCGAAGGGCTGGTGGCGCGGGCGGCCGTCATGGACCGGCCCCGGATCGAGGTGGAGCGCAGCGTGCAGCACCTGCTCGATGCGATCAGCGCCGTCGAGCGCGCTTCCGACACCCTGGGCGAAGGCAACAGCATCTCCGAGCCGGCCTGAGAATCAGGCGCCTCCGGCGTCCGGCCCGGTCTCCCGCGCTCCTGGATCACGCACGGCATCGTCGTCGCGCATGTCAGCGGCTTCGCGGCCCGCTGACGGGAAAGGCGGGGAGCGCTCACGCCCCGGCGTGCAGCACGCTCGCCATGATCGTCCCGTAATGGCAGGCGGTCGCGGCCAGCACGAAGGCGTGCCAGATCGCGTTCTGGAACGGCAGGCTGCGCCAGACGTGGAAGACCACGCCGCCCGAATAGAGCAGGCCGCCGATGGCGAGGAGCCACAGGGCGGACGGGGTGAGTCCCGAAATCACGGACTCGTAGGCCAGGACGCCGCTCCAACCGAGCATCAGGTAGAGCACGATCGAGACGCGGTCCCAGCGGCCGGGCATCAGGATCTTGATGGCGATGCCGGTGAGCGCGACCGTCCAGATCAGGGCGAGCAGCGTCCAGGCGACGGGGCCGGAGCCGACCAGCGCCACCACCGGCGTGTAGGTGCCGGCGATCATCAGATAGATGAAGGCATGGTCGAAACGGCGCAGGATCCACTTGCGCGGACTCACCGGCCACATGTTGTAGGCAGCGGATGCGCCGAGCATCGCCAGCAACGCGGTCGCGTAGACGAGCAGAGAGGCCCGTTCGATCCACCCGAGATGGTTTAAGGCCGCCATCGCGATCAAGCAGATCGCGCCGAAAAACCCGAGGGCGATACCCGCGATATGGACTACACCGTCCGCCCGCAGCTCACTGGGCGTGTAGTTCCAATTCAGCGCAAGCGGGCGTCCGTCCTCGGCCAGAAACATCCTCTGCTCCTGTGTTGGCGAGGTATTTAATTCTATCGACCGGCGAGTCGTTCCATCGTCGGACTACCGAGGGCGCGGTCTTCCGCCGAAATTGTTACCGCGACGACTGGAACCTACCTTTTGCACTGCAGGATAAGCCGATTTCTATGCTGCGGCGCAGTCGGCCAAGGCTCCCTTGAGCCTTCCCCCCAAGCATCGAAGCCAATCGCGACGGTTTCATGAACCTGCCGCGGAAGCGAGGCAGGTTTCGCGCCAACCCGGTCGAGGGGGCGCGGAGCCGTCTCAGGGGCCGCGGCCGGCGAGCGTCTCCAGCCCGATCGGCACCTCTGCCCCCGTGAGCGCGGAGGCGGCGGGCACGCCCAGAGCAAGGCGAGCATGGACGGTCGCCATGATCAGCACCGCCATGGCGAAGACCTGATGCGCGAGCCCGGCCCAGAGCGGCACATGCAGCAAGAGGGTCGCGATGCCGAGACCCATCTGTGCCAGCGCCAGCGCCGCCACGCCCTTCGCCCGGCCCGCAGCGCTGCCGGGTGCCGTGCGAGCGGCCTGGATCGCGTGCGCGATGGCCGCCACCACGACGAGATAGGCGAAGAGGCGGTGGTTGAACTGCACCAAAGCGAGGTTGTCGATGAAGTTCTCGATGAAGGGCACCTTGTCGAACAGCACCCGGGCCGGCGGCACGAGGCTGCCGTCCATGTCCGGCCAGGTGTTGTAGAGGAGGCCCGCCTTCGAGCCGGCCACGAGCCCGCCGAGCCAGATCTGAATCAGCACCAGCACCGGCAACAGGCAGGCGACGACCCGCACCGGTTCGGGCGCCGGAGCGAGCGCCCGGGGGCGGGTGCCGGCGGCGAGCCAGATGAGGCCGACGAGGATCAGGCTCGCGGTGGTGAGGTGCAGAGCGAGCTTGAGCGGCGCCACCGCCGTCATGCCGGGCTGGAGGCCCGAGGCCACCATGATCCAGCCGATCGCGCCCTGAAGCCCGCCGAGCAGGCCGAGGCCGAGGAGGCAGGCGAGGAGGCGACGCCCGAGCATGCCGCGGGCCCAGAACCACGCAAACGGCAGGAAAAACACGAGGCCGACGATCCGCCCGAGCAGGCGGTGCCCCCATTCCCACCAGTAGAGCGTCTTGAAGCCGTCGAGCCCGATGCCCTGGTTGAGGATGCGGTACTGCGGCGTGTCGCGGTACTTGTCGAACTCCGCCGCCCAGTCGGCGGCGTCGAGCGGCGGCACCACGCCGGTCACCGGCCGCCATTCGGTGATCGAGAGGCCCGAGCCGGTGAGTCGCGTCGCGCCGCCGACGGCGACCATCGCCACGACGAGCACGGCGAGCAGATAGAGCCACGCGCGCACCGCGCCGTGCCCGGGGCGGTAGGAGGCCGCCGGGACGGCGTCGAAGCGGTCAAGGGTCGGATGGGTCGACAGTCTCATGATCTCGCGCGTCAGGTCCGGCGGCCGGGAACGTTCGGGTGTGGCTTACGGGAAGCGGGACCCCGCGCGCAACGCGGCCTATGGCGCAGGGACTTCGCGTTGCAGCGCGCGAGCAGGACCGGTACGACCCGTTCCGGCGCCCGCCGGGCGCTCACCCACGACGCGAGAGAACCAGGCCCATGCGCCGCCGCACGCGCACCCTGCTCGGAACCTTCGGTATCCTGGCCTTCGTGATCGTCTACGCGCCGCTCGCCATGGCGCTCGCCGACAGCCGCATCTCGGAAACCCATCCGGCGGTGCAGACGGTGATCTACTCGATCCTCGGCATCGCCTGGATCTTCCCGCTGATGCCGCTGATCCGCTGGATGGATCGGCCGGACGATTAGCGCATCGTCCCGAAAGATGGCCGCCGGCTTTCGGACACGGTTGAACGCAGGCGGCCCCTTTTTTCGCCGCACTCCCTGGCGAGAAGGCGGGACGTCCTACGCTCAAGGTTCGTCTCCGAAGGTCGCCCGCCGCCCATGCGCCCCTCCCCGCGCCGTCCCGCGCTTTCGTTCCGTCCGCACCTCCTCGCCGCCTCCTTGATGCTCGCCGCGCCGCTGGCCGCCGAAACCGCGGCCGCGCAGGGGACGCCGCGCTCCATGGCGGAATGCGAGCGGCTGAAGAACGACCTCGCCTACAACCAGTGCCTCGCCATGTTCGGCCCGCCCGCCCGGAACGTCGCGAGCGGCGGCTATGTCAGCGGCAACGACGCCGCCAGCACCTCCTCGGTCGCCTCGACCGCGACGATCCCCGGCATTCCCTCGATCGAGGAGCCCGATATCGAGCCGGCGCGACGCCGGGGGCGGCGCTCCGGCCGCCGCGGCCGGTCCAGCGCCAGCTTCGATGTCGGCAGCGCTGAGACCGGTTCGGGGGAGTCGGAGGGCGGCACGTCGCGCTCGCGCCGTCGGCGCCGATAGAGCCTCCCGCGCCGACATCGCCTTGGGCCCGACCTAAGGGGTTCCTTTAGATCGAGGGCTTGTCTCGGCTCAAACCTGCATAAAATCGGTGCTGGCGAAACTGACATGTCGAGTCTTGCCGATTGGAGGGAGCATCATGGTGGTTCCCAAGCATCTCCAGCGGCATCCGACGCGGGCGGCGATCGAGGCCTTAGCTCTCAGATTCGGTCTCCCGAATGATCCATCCATGCAGGATTGGGAGTGGGAGGTCGCGGATGCCGGTCGTCTGGACGCGTTCATCGCCGCCTATCGATCGGGAGAGCTCGATGATGACGAGCGCTTCACATTGATGGAGGTCATCATCCAATCGTTCGAGGATGAGGGCACGGCCGTTGATGACGATCCGAGGTGGCCGTTGGTCGCGCGGCTGCTCGATGAGAACATCGCGCTGCATGCGCAGACAGTCTGGTACTGGGCTTGTCTCGGTTCGGACGATGAATGGTGTGTTACGCCGCTTATTCGGCCGATCCTGGAAAAGCACCACGCCCAACTTCTCGGTTCCGACCAGGCAGCGCTCAAATGAGTGTTTCGCGGTTGCTCAGCCCACGTTGAGCCGCCGCCCGCGGTTCCAGGCCAGGAACGGCACGCCGGAGAGAAGGCTCGCCAGCGCCGCGTCGCTCTGGTGCAGCCCGTTCACCGAGACCCGCGGCAGGGCGTGGCCATGATCCGCGTGCCCTGCGAACAGATGGCCCGGCCGGGTCGTCACCGCGGTGGCGAAGCCGAGTCTTTTGGCCATTTCAAACTCCCGCGGCCCGGCCGAGGTCGGATCGCCGACGGGATAGGACAGGTGGCGCACGGGGCGGCCCAGCTCCGCCTCGATCCGCGCGCGGCTCTCGGCCATCTCCCGTTCCGCGAAGGCGGCGTCGTGCTTGGCGAGCATCGGGTGCGAGAGCGTGTGCGCGCCGATGCAGATGGCCGGGTCGTGGGCGAGGTCGCGCAGTTCCCCCCAGCTCAGGCAGAGTTCGCGGGCGAGCCCGCCCGGCTCGAACCCGGCCTCGCGGCACAGGCGGGCGATCGCGTCGAGCAGGACCGGCTCCGGGCCGGCGCGCAGGACGCGATAGACCGTCTCGAAGGCGGCCGTCTTCTCCGCATCCGTGCGGGCCGGCAGGACGAGGCCGGAGCCGAGCCGCACCGCGTCGAGCCGGGCCACGGCCCGCTCCAGTTCGAGCCACCACAGCCGCCCGCGCCCCTCGGCGAAGTCGCTCGTCACGAACAGCGTCCACGGCGCTCCGCGCCGCGCCAGCACGGGCCGGGCGTACTCGACATTGTCGCGGTAGCCGTCGTCGAAGGTCAGCACCGCGAAGGGTTTTCCGCCTTCCGGGGCCGCGAGCCGCTCGGATACGCGGTCGAGGCCGATGAGTTCGAAGCCGCGGGCGGCCAGCAGTTCCAGCGTCCGCTCCAGGAAGGCGGGGGTGATCGACAAGAGGGCGTTCGGCGCGAAACCGGGCACCGGCTCGGGGCGGACATGGTGGAAGGTGAGGATCACGCCGCGCCCGCGGGTGGCGGGAGCGAGCCAGCGGTCGGCGCCCGTGGCGGTGATCGCCCGAAAGCCGGCGCGGAACAGGCGGTGTCGGGTGCGGGGCGAGAGCATGGCCCGTCTCGGCTCGAAGCACCGGGCGGCCCCGGCATCGCCTTGAGCCTAGCGACGGACGCGAAAAGCTTTCGTTACCCATCCCCGCAGATCGGCCGCCCGCGTCAACCGAGGCTTGAGGACGAACCGGGCAGGATCGCCCGGAGGCGGTTTTGCGTGGCCGCCCGTCCTGGCCGTGACGGGCACCCGCAATGGGGGATGTGGGAATGGCGGCTCTCGCCGAAGATCTGGGGCGCCCCGCGCGGGCGGGGCTGCGGGGCCATGGCGGCCTCACCGCGGAGGTGTTCTCCGATCTCGCCGCGGTCGAGGGGCTGTGGCGGGGGCTGGAGGCCGATCCGGCCGTCCTGATGACGCCCTACCAGCGCTTCGACTGGGTGGCGGCCTATCTCGGTGCCGGGATCGATGCCGGTGAGGAGACGCGCATTCTCGTGCTCCGCGACGCGCATGGACGCGCGCGGGTGCTGATGCCGCTCACGGTCGGGCGCCGCGGTCCGTTGCGGGTCGCGCGGGTGGTCGGCGACCGGCACGCCAACTTCCACATGCCGCTTTTCGCCTCGCGCGAGGCGGCGGCGATGCCGGCCGAGGATCTGACCGAGGCCCTGATCCGGGCCGGCCGTATGGCGGGCATCGACGCCTTCGCGCTCCGCAACCAGCCGCGCGTCTGGGACGGAACCCCGAACCCGTTGGCCGGAGGCGGTCTGCCGGCGCCGAGCGACGCCTACGGCATGCTGCTCGGCCCCGATGCCGAGGCCACTCTGCGCCGGGTGTTCAGCGGCGACACCCGCAAGAAGCTGCGGGCCAAGGAGCGCAAGCTCGTGGAGTTTTTAGGATCCGTCGAGCACCGCGTCGCCGAGACGCCGCAGGCGGCGGCCGAGATCCAGGCGGCGTTCTACGCACAGAAGGCCGCGCGCTTCGCCGATCTCGGCGTCGCCGACCCCTATGCGGAGGCCGACATCCGCCGCTTCATCGCCGCCGCGACGGCCCCGGACGCGGATGGCGGCGGCGCGGCGATCGAGGTCCATGCCCTGGTGGCGAGCGAGAGCGGGCGCATCCTGGCGACCTTTGGCGGCGCGGTGGACGGCGCCCGCTTCTGCGGGATGTGGACGTCTTTCGACACCGACCCCGAACTCGGCCGGTTCAGCCCCGGCGAGATCCTGCTGCACCGGCTGGTCGGCCATCAGGCCGCGGGGGGACGCCGGGCGCTCGACCTCGGCGTCGGCGAGGCGGGCTACAAGGCCAAGACCTGCGACGAGACCATCGAACTCGTGGAGCAGACCGTGCCGGTGAGCCCGGCGAGCCATGCGCTCGTGCTCGCCTCGCGGCTCGCGGTGCGGCTCAAGCACCGGATCAAGCGCTCGCCGCGGCTCTGGGCGGCAGCCCGGAGCCTGCGTCGGCGGCTGCGGCGCTGAGCGAGACGGCTCAGAAGCCGCGGTTGGCGATGGTGGGCAGCGAGGGCTGCGTGTAGGCGCGGTTCACGTCCCGGCGGGTCTGGGTGCCGTTGGTGTCGGAGGAGTGCCGGTAATTGCTGGTCTCGAAGGCCGAGGCCAGGCCGGGACCGCCCGAATCGGTGCTGTTGCAGGCCGACAGCCCGCAGGCGAGGAGAGCGGCGGCGAGGACGAGCAGCGTGGAGCGCATCGGGACTTCCTGTCGAAGGCGGGGCAGCCCCGCGGGTCGTAACGGCAGGGGTGCCGCGCGCCGCCGCCCCTCGGCAAGGAAAAAGTCGCGGCGCGGGAGCGTTGCGGTGCGATCCCGCGCCGAGTGTGACCTATTCGGCGTGACTACTCGGCCGCGGCCTTGAGGTAGCGGGCCGGGTCGTAGTTGAGGATCGGCCCGAGCCAGCGCTCGACCTCGATCACGTCCATGCCCTTGCGCAGGGCGTAGTCCTCGACCTGATCCCGCTCCACCTTGGCGACGCCGAAATAGTGCGCGTCGGGATGGGCGAGGTAGAGGCCCGAGACCGAGGAGCCCGGCCACATGGCGTAGGACTCGGTGAGCTTCACGCCGATGCGGCTCTCCGCCTTGAGCAGATCGAACAACTGCACCTTTTCCGTATGGTCGGGCTGGGCCGGGTAGCCCGGCGCGGGCCGGATGCCGTCGTACTTTTCCAAGACCAGCTCCTCGGGGGCGTAAGCCTCGGCCGGCGCATAGCCCCAGAACTCCTTGCGGACGCGCTCGTGCATCCGCTCGGCGAAGGCCTCGGCGATGCGGTCGGCGAGCGCCTTCACGAGGATCGAGCGGTAATCGTCGTTGGCCCGCTCGAAGCGCTCGGCGATGCGCACCTCCTCCAGGCCCGCCGTGACCACGAAGGCGCCGACATAGTCCGCGATGCCGGTCTCGGCCGGCGCCACGAAATCGGAAATGCAGGTGTTGGCGCGCCCGTCGCGCTTCGAGAGCTGCTGGCGCAGGCCGTGGAAGGTCGCGAGCGTCTCCTGCCGGCTCTCGCCGGTATAGAGCCGGATATCGTCGCCGACGCTGTTGGCCGGCCAGAAGCCGATCACCGCCTTCGGGTTGAACCAGCGCTCCTCCACGATCTGCTTGAGCATCACCTGCGCGTCCTCGAACAGCGCACGCGCCGCCGGGCCCTGCTCGGGATCGTCGAGGATCGCGGGGTAGCGGCCCTTGAACTCGTAGGTCTGCAGGAACGGCGTCCAGTCGATATAGGGGACGAGATCCGCCACCTCGTAGGAGCCGTAGACGCGGGTGCCGGTGAAGCTGGGCTTGGCCGGCTTGTAGGCCGACCAATCGACCTTGAAGGCGTTCGCGCGCGCCTTGGCGAGCGGCAGGCGCTGCTTGTCGGCCTCGGAGCGGCGATGGGCGTCGGCGACCTTGGCGTACTCGGCGCGGACCTTCTCCACGGTGGCCCCGCGGGTCTCCTTCGAGATCAGGCTCGACACCACGCCGACCGCGCGGCTCGCATCGGTGACGTAGACCGCCTGACCCTTGGCGTAGGCCGGGTGGATCTTCACCGCCGTGTGGACGCGGCTGGTGGTGGCGCCGCCGATCAGCAGCGGCATCTCCATGCCCTCGCGCTCCATCTCGGCGGCGACATGCACCATCTCGTCGAGCGAGGGGGTGATGAGGCCCGACAGGCCGACGATGTCGACGTTCTCGCGCCGGGCGGTTTCGAGGATCTTGGCCGCCGGCACCATCACGCCGAGATCGATGATCTCGTAGTTGTTGCAGGCGAGCACGACGCCGACGATGTTCTTGCCGATGTCGTGGACGTCGCCCTTCACGGTGGCCATCAGCACCTTGCCGGCGGCCTGGCGTTTGCCGTCACCGCCATTGGCCCGCTTCTCCTCCTCCATGAAGGGTTCGAGATAGGCCACCGCCTGCTTCATCACGCGGGCGGACTTCACGACCTGCGGCAGGAACATCTTGCCCGAGCCGAACAGGTCGCCGACCACGTTCATGCCGGCCATCAGCGGGCCTTCGATGACGTGGAGCGGACGCGCGACCTCTTTGCGCGCCTCCTCGGTGTCGGCGACGATGTACTCGGTGATGCCGTTGACGAGCGCGTGCTCGATGCGCTTGGCGACGGGCGCCTCGCGCCACGTCAGGTCGGCGGTCTTGGCCTGGGCCGAGGCGCCGGTCTTGAACCGCTCGGCGGCCTCCAGCAGGCGCTCGGTCGAGTCCTCGCGGCGGTTGAGGACCACGTCCTCGCAGAGTTCGCGGAGTTCGGCCGGGATCTCGTCGTAGACGGCCAACTGGCCGGCATTGACGATGCCCATGTCCATGCCGGCCTTGATGCAGTGGAACAGGAACACCGCATGCATCGCCTCGCGCACCGGCTCGTTGCCGCGGAAGGCGAAGGACAGGTTCGAGACGCCGCCGGAGATATGGGCGTGGGGCAGCGTCTCGCGGATCGTGCGCGTCGCCTCGATGAAGGCGACACCGTAGGGGTTGTGCTCCTCGATACCCGTCGCCACCGCGAAGATGTTGGGGTCGAAGATGATGTCTTCGGGCGGGAAGCCGACCTGCTCGGTGAGGATCTTGTAGGCCTTGGTGCAGATCTCGACCTTGCGCTCGTAGGAATCGGCCTGGCCCTGCTCGTCGAAGGCCATGACGACGACCGCCGCGCCGTAGGAGCGGCAGATCTTGGCGGCCTCGATGAATTTGTCCTCGCCCTCCTTCATGGAGATCGAGTTCACGATCGGCTTGCCCTGGATGCATTTCAGGCCGGCCTCGATCACCTCGAACTTCGAGGAATCGACCATCACCGGCACGCGGGCGATGTCGGGCTCGGCAGCGACGAGGTTGAGGAACTCCACCATCGCCTTCTCGCTGTCGAGCAGGCCCTCATCCATGTTGACGTCGATGACCTGGGCGCCGGCCGCGACCTGATCGCGGGCGACATCGAGCGCGGCGGCGTAATCGTTGTTGGTGATGAGCTTGCGGAATTTGGCCGAGCCGGTGACGTTGGTACGCTCGCCGACGTTCACGAAGGGGATCTCCTTCGTCAGCACGAACGGCTCGAGGCCCGACAGGCGCATCAGGCGCGGGATCTCGGGGATCTCGCGCGGCTTCTTATCGGCCACGGCCTCCGCGATGGCGCGGATGTGGTCGGGCGTCGTGCCGCAGCAGCCGCCGACCATGTTGACGAGGCCCGAGGCGGCGAACTCGCCGACGAGCTTGCCCATGGCCTCCGGGCTCTCGTCGTAGAGGCCGAACTCGTTGGGCAGGCCGGCATTCGGATAGGCGCAGACCAGCGTGTCGCAGATGCGCGACAGCTCGGCGATGTGGCCGCGCATTTCCTTGGCGCCGAGCGCACAGTTGAGGCCGAAGGTGAGCGGGCTCGAATGGCGCAGCGAGTTCCAGAACGCGGCCGGCGTCTGGCCCGAGAGGGTGCGGCCGGAGAGATCGGTGATGGTGCCGGAGATCTGGATCGGCAGGCGGATGCCGGTCTCATCGAACACCTGCCACGCAGCGGCAATCGCCGCCTTGGCGTTGAGCGTGTCGAAGATCGTCTCGATCAGGATGAGTTCGGCGCCGCCGTCGATGAGGCCGCGCACCTGCTCGACATAGGCCTGCTTCACCCCATCGAACGTCACGGCGCGGTAGCCGGGATTGTTCACGTCCGGCGAGATCGACAGCGTGCGGTTGGTCGGGCCGATGGCGCCGGCGACGAAGCGGCGGCGGCCGTCCTGCTGCTCCGCGAGCTTGGCGGCTTCGCGGGCGAGGCGCGCACCTTGCGCGTTCAACTCGTGGATGATCGATTCCATGCCGTAATCGGCCTGGGCGATCGTGGTGCCGGAAAACGTGTTCGTCTCGCAGACGTCGGCGCCCGCGAGGAAGTAGTCGAGGTGGATCTGCCGGATCGCGTCGGGCTGGGTCAGGATCAGGAGGTCGTTGTTGCCCTTCTGATCGTGGCTGTGATCCTTGAAGCGCTCACCCCGGAAATCCTCTTCCGTGTATTTGAGCCGCTGGATCACCGTGCCCATCGCCCCGTCGAGGACGAGGATCTTTTCGGACGCGCGCTGACGCAGGGCGCGCTCGATCTCGGTGCCGTCGACGGGGGGGAAAGCGGTCATGTCGGACGATCCTGGGATGTTCCGGGACGGCGATGGCCGAAAGTGTCGGCCGCATCAACCCACCTCAGCCTGAGGTGCCGGAGCGAAGCGGAGGCCTCGGAGGCCTCCAGAAAACGCGATCGCTCCTGAACCTCATCCTTCGCTGCGACCGCGGCGCGGTCGCAGTTCGGGATAAGGTTCAGGAGCAGAGTGGCGAGGGGTCAGGCCGCCTTGGCTTCCGGCTTGACCGCCGGTTTGGCCGGCGCCTGGGAGCGCAGGCCGAGAAGGTGGCAGATGGCGTAGACGAGGTCGGAGCGGTTCATCGAGTAGAAGTGGAAGTCCTCCACGCCCTCGTCGACGAGGTCGAGCACCTGCTCGGCGGCGACCGCGGCGGCGACGAGACGGCGGGTCTCGACGTCGTTCTCCAGACCCTCGAACCGGGCCGCGAGCCAATACGGCACCGAGGCGCCGGTGCGGCGGGCGAAGTTGGCCGCCTGCTTGAAGTTCTGCACCGGCAGGATGCCGGGGATGATCGGGATGTCGATGCCGGCCGCGCGCACCTTGTCGCGGTAGCGCAGGTAGATCTCGTTATCGAAGAAGAACTGAGTGATCGCCTGATCGGCGCCGGCATCGACCTTGGCCTTCAGGGCGTCGATGTCGGCATCGAGCGAGGCGGCCTCGGGGTGCTTTTCCGGATAGGCCGAGACCGAGACCTTGAAGTCGCCGATCCGCTTGATGCCGGCGACGAGGTCGCAGGTCTGCGCGTAGCCGCCGGGATGGGGTCGGTAGCTGTGGCCGACGCCCTCGGCCGGGTCGCCGCGCAGGGCCACGATGTGGCGCACGCCCGCATCCCAGTAGGACTGCACCACCCCGTCGATCTCCTCCTTCGTCGCAGCGACGCAGGTGAGGTGGGCGGCGGGCTTGAGGCTCGTCTCGCGCACCATGCGCGCCACGGTGTTGTGGGTGCGCTCGCGGGTGGAGCCGCCGGCGCCGTAGGTCACCGAGACGAATTTCGGCTGGAGCGGCGCAAGGCGCTCGATCGAGGACCAGAGAATCTTCTCCATCTCCTCGGTCTTCGGCGGGAAGAACTCGATCGAGACCCGGATCGGGCGGAAGCCGTCGCGGCTGGCGCGGTGTTGGGAGGCGTTGGGCATCTCTTCGTCCCTTCTCCTGGGCGTCTGTCGTGGTGTCGGTCGTCGATGGAAGTCGGCTTGGACCTTAGAAGGCTTGGACCTTGAAGGCTTGGACCTTGAGGCTCAGGCCACGGCGCGTTCCGGGCTGCGTGCGGGAGCACGTTCAGGCGTCTGCGCCTCGATCGCGGCGGAGGTGTCGTGCGCCAGCCAGAGGGTGACGGTGAGCGGATGCTCGATGCCGTCCTCCGGCGTGATGTCACGGCTCTCGACATCGCCCAGGCCCGCCTGGACGAGCCAGCCCGTGATCTGCTCCGCACCGAAGCCGAGGCGGCGATGGGCTTGGCTTTCGCGCAACTGCTCCAGAGTGTGGGGCGCGAAATCGACCACGAGCAGCCGCCCGCCCGGCGCGACGAGGCGGGCGGCCTCCCGCAGTGCCCGGGCCGGATCGTCGAGGTAGTGCAGCACCTGATGCAGCACCACGAGATCGAAGCCGCCGCGGCCGAAGGGCGGTGCGTGGAGATCGCCCTGACGCAGGTCGACCCGCGACAGGCCGAGCCGTTCGAGGTTGGCACGGGCGACCGAGAGCATGGCATGGCTCGAATCGAGCCCGGTGGCGCGACCGGCCAGGGGGGCCAGCAGGCCGAGCATCTTGCCGGTGCCGGTGCCGAGATCGATCACATGACGGATCGGACGGTCTCCGAGCGCGTCGAGCACCGCCGCCTCGACGGCGGCCTCGGGCACGTGCAGGGAACGCAGGCCGTCCCATTTGGGGGCGAGCCGGGCGAAGAAGGTCTGCGCCGCCTCGGCGCGTTGCGTCCGCACCGAGTCGAGTCGGGCGCGATCCTCGGAGAGCGGCGGCGCGGCGCGCTCCAGCGCCGCGATCAAGGGCTCGACGAAGCCGATGGCGGCCTCCCGCAGGCGGAAGAACGCCCAGGCTCCCTCGCGATGACGCTCGATCAGGCCGGATTCGACGAGGAGCTTGAGATGGCGCGAGATGCGCGGCTGCGACTGGCCGAGAATGTCGGTGAGGTCGGAGACCGACAACTCGCCCTCGGCCAGCAGCGCCAGGATGCGCAGGCGCGTTTCCTCCGCCGCCGCCCGCAGCACGGCCAGCGCCTCGGCGAAGGGCACCGGGACCGTGGTCGCGCTGTTCGTGGGACCGCTCTCGCTAGACATAAAGATATCTTTATGTGCGTAACGAGCCGGTGGCAAGAGGTTTCGCTGACGACCCGGTCCCTTCGTCAGCGACGGGCCGCTACTGGTAGGCCTTCTTGAGGTCGAGGGTGCAGCGCACGCCGACTTCGTCGTAGCCCTCTGCGAGCCAGACCTTGGCGGCGGCGCGGCCTTTGTCGCGCAGGCGCTCGATCATCCGCCAGCGGGCGTCGATGCGCGAGGAGGCGGCGAAACCGTCGAGCGAGTCGGTCCCGTCGATGCGGTGGAGGAAGACGCGTTCCAAACCCGGAACCTGCCCCTGTCCGCCCTCGTCGATCAGGCCGTGCACGAAGTCGATGGAGCGCAGCTCCCGCATCAGGTTGGCGTTGAAGGTGATCTCGTTGAGCCGGTTCTGGATGTCGCTGGCCGAACGCGGCGTCTCGCGGCGCTCCACGGGGTTGATCTGCACCAGCAGGATGTCGCGGGTGCTCGACTCGTGCAGCGGGTACAGAGCCGGATTGCCGAGATAGCCGCCGTCCCAATAGGGCACGCCGTCGATCTCGACCGCCTGGAACACCGTCGGCAGGCAGGCCGAGGCCATCAGGTGATCGACCGTCAGGCAATCGCGCCCGAACACGGCGAGCTTGCCGGTCCAGACATTGGTCGCCGAGACGAACACACTGGCGGTGTCGGCCGCGCGCAGGCGATCGAAATCGACGGTGTGCTCCAGCGCGTCGCGCAGGGGATTGAAGTTGAACGGATTGGTCGCGTAGGGGCCGGGGTTGAGCGCCTTCACCCAGGCCTCGAAGAACGGGTTGCCCTTCCAGAACTGGAACAGGCCGTCGATCAGGCCCTTCTGCGAGGGGCGCAGGTCGGCATCGAGGCTCGCTTCGCGCCAGAACGTCTCCAGGGCTGCGCGTGCCCCGTCGGGGCCGCCCGCGAGCCAGCCGTCCACGAGGACGACGGCGTTCATCGCGCCCGCGCTCGCGCCCGTGACCGCCTCGAAGGCGACGCGCCCGTCCTCGATCAGCGCGTCGAGCACGCCCCAGGTGAAGGCGCCGTGCGAGCCGCCGCCCTGAAGCGCCAGCGAGACGGCCTTCTCCGCGCGCGGTCCGGCAAGGCCCCGAAACGCGGCGCCCGGCCGGGTCGAATCCGCGATCGGATCAGGAACGGCGGTCGCGGGGTTGTGAGCGTCGTCGTGAGACGGTCCGTCGAGGGTTCCGGTCCGCTCACGGGTATCAACCGGAGGCGAGCCGGCGGACCGAGCCTCGATCTGCTCACTGTCGGTGGAGTGAATCTCCGGGCTCGTCCTGTCCATCTTGCCTCACGTGATTTATTGCGATGCACATTCAAATGGTGCAAAGCAGCAAGTGTGCCTGTGCGGTTCTTTGCCCCGCGGGCACGCGAATGCAAGGTATGATAAGGCGCTTTCGTCTCCTGACATCCTTGCATACGCTCGACATCCCGCTCGGGATGCGACATGGAAGCGGCCTCGTATCGAGGCATGCTGCGCATCCGTCCGCGCGGGCGCGGCGCGGAGACGATCTCCAGGTCGCGGATCGAACCGGATTCGGATAGGATCACGCCGAAAGCCGGCACGCGCGGACGACAGTTTGACCCGCGAAGGCACGATGGAAGTCATGGAAGCTCCCGACGCCCTGGCAAACCCGATCGACTCCCGCAGCCGCAGCATGACGGGGCCGGAGATCGCCGGGCCGGCACCGCGCCACCGCACCGTCGGCGTGCAGATCGGCAGCGGCGAAGGGGCCGTCACCGTCGGCGGCGGCGCCCCGATCGTCGTGCAGTCGATGACCAACACCGACACGGCCGACATCGACGGCACCGTGGCCCAGGTCGCCCAGCTCGCCCGCGCCGGCTCGGAGCTGGTGCGCATCACCGTCGATCGCGACGAGGCGGCGGCGGCCGTGCCGAAGATCCGCGAGCGGCTCGACCGCATCGGCGTGCACGTGCCGCTGGTGGGCGACTTCCACTACATCGGCCACAAACTCCTCTCCGACCACCCGGCCTGCGCCGAGGCGCTGGCCAAGTACCGGATCAATCCCGGCAATGTCGGCTTCAAGGAGAAGAAGGACACCCAGTTCTCGACCATCGTCGAGCAGGCGGTGCGCTACGGCAAGACCGTCCGCATCGGCGCGAACTGGGGCTCCCTCGACGAGGCCCTGCTGACGCACCTGATGGACGAGAACGCCAAGCTGCCCCGCCCCATCGACGCCCGCGCGGTGATGCGCGAGGCGATGGTGCAATCGGCGCTGACCTCCGCCGACCGGGCGGTGGAACTCGGCCTGCCGAAGGACCGCATCATTCTCTCCGCCAAGGTCTCGGCGGTGCAGGATCTGATCGCGGTCTACCGCGAGGTGGCGCGCCGCTCCGACTACGCGATCCATCTCGGCCTGACCGAGGCGGGCATGGGCTCGAAGGGCATCGTCGCGGCGTCGGCCGCCATCGGCGTGCTGCTGCAGGAGGGCATCGGCGACACGATCCGCTACTCGCTGACGCCCGAGCCCGGCGGCGACCGCACGGTCGAAGTGAAGGCCGCGCAGGAACTCCTGCAGACCATGGGCTTCCGCACCTTCGTGCCGTTGGTCGCGGCTTGCCCCGGCTGCGGGCGCACCACCTCGACCACGTTCCAGGAACTGGCCCGCGACATCCAGAACTGGATCTCCACCTCCATGCCGGAGTGGAAGAAGACCTATCCGGGCGTGGAAGGCCTCAACGTCGCGGTGATGGGCTGCATCGTGAACGGTCCCGGCGAATCGAAGCACGCCGATATCGGCATCTCGCTGCCCGGCACCGGCGAGAGCCCGAGCGCTCCGGTGTTCATCGACGGCAAGAAGGCGATGACCCTGCGCGGCGCCACGCTCGCTAAAGACTTCGAGACGATCGTGGTCGATTACATCGAGCGCCGCTTCGGTCAGGGCAAGCGCGACGCCGCCGAGTGAGCCCCGCGGGTGGGCCGGCTCCCGAAACCTTCGCGGTGAGGAGAGCGGCCCGCCCTTCGTTGTCCGAAACGGCCCGCGCCGGGTCGTCGACCCTGCCCTCCGCCCCGCCTCGCGCCCGCCGTGATGTCCGGTTCGCGCCTCGCGACCCGAACGCGGACCGTTTTCCTGTGCCGCGCGCCGGCTTGCGGTGGTATGGCCGCTACAGGGGCGCCGCGGTTTCCGGCGCGCATCGATCCGCATCTCCGACGCATTCCCTTCATGCGACTCCGGCACATCCGGCCGGACGACGCGCGAGCCCAGGCACGCCTGCCCGATGACCCAGCCCGACAGCCCCCATACCGCCGGATCCACCCCGCCGGACGGCCCCGTCGCCGCGCCCGCGGGCGGGCCGGCGCCCGGCGAGGGAGGGCCGGTCGCAGCCTCGGCGGGCGCGGTCGATGCGTCCCCGGAGGAGGACCACGGCCACGCCAAGACCGGCTTCTGGGCCCTCACGGTCGGCTCCGTCGGTGTCGTCTACGGTGATATCGGCACAAGCCCGCTCTACGCCTTCCGCGAAGCGCTCGCGCCTTCGCGCAGCGACGGCATCCTGCTGGCCGAGGAGGTGATCGGCACCGCCTCGCTCATCATCTGGGCGCTGCTCCTGATCGTGACGATCAAGTACGTCGCGATCCTGCTGCGCATGGACAACAACGGCGAGGGCGGCATCCTCTCGCTGATGGCCCAGGCCCGCCACGCGCTCGGCGGCTCCAAGATCGTGTTCATGCTGGGCCTGCTCGGCGCCTCGCTGTTCTACGGCGATTCCGTCATCACCCCGGCAATTTCGGTGCTCTCGGCGGTGGAGGGCCTGAAGCTCGTCACGCCCGCCTTCGAGGGTTACGTGCTGCCGATCACGGTGGCGATCATCCTCGGCCTGTTCGCGGTGCAGAGCCACGGCACGGCGCGGGTCGCGACCTTCTTCGGGCCGGCCATGGTGGTCTGGTTCCTGGCCATGGCCGCCGCCGCCCTGCCGCACATCGCCGGCAATCCCGGCGTGCTGGCCGCGTTCAATCCCTGGTACGCCGTGCATTACCTCCTCGGCCACGGCACCGGCGCCCTGGTGGCGCTCGGCGCGGTGTTCCTGGCGGTGACAGGAGCGGAAGCCTTGTTCGCCGATCTCGGCCATTTCGGGCGCCGCCCGATCCAGGTGGCGTGGCTCGGCCTCGTCGCGCCCTGCCTCGTCCTGAACTATCTCGGCCAGACCGCCCTCGTGCTCGCCAAGCCTGAGACCACCGATCCGTTCTACCAGCTCGTGCCGGAATGGGGCCTGATCCCCATGGTGCTGCTGGCCACGCTCGCGACCGTCACGGCGAGCCAAGCGGTCATCACCGGCGCGTTCTCGCTGTCGCGGCAGGCGATCCAGCTCGGCATGCTGCCGCGCATGGAGATCCGCCACACCTCGGAAGCACATTCGGGCCAGATTTACCTGCCGCAGATCAACACCCTGCTCGCCCTGGGCGTGGTGATCCTGGCGATCACCTTCCGCTCCTCCTCGGCGCTCGCCTCTGCCTACGGCATCGCGGTGACGGGCACGATGCTGCTCACCGCCTCCATGGCCTACGTGGTGCTGTGGAAGGTCGCGCGCCTCTCGCCCCTGGTCTCGGCGGCGATCATCATGCCCTTCATCGTGCTCGAGTCGCTGTTCCTGCTCTCGAACCTGCTGAAGCTGCACGAGGGCGGCTACGTGCCCCTGATGCTCGCGGGCGGCCTGATGCTGATGATGTGGACCTGGGTGCGCGGCGTCACGATCCTCTTCAACAAAACCCGCAAGACCGACGTGCCGCTGGTCGAACTCGTCGGCATGCTGGAGAAGAGCACCTCCTACCAGCGGGTGAAGGGCACCGCGGTCTTCCTCACCAGCGACCCCCAGATCGCGCCTGCCGCGCTCCTGCACAACATGAAGCACAACAAGGTGATCCACGAGAAGAACGTGGTGCTCACCGTCGAGACCATGGACCGGCCCCGGGCCACCCAGGCCGAGCGCGTGCGCATCGAGCCCGTGGGCTTCGGCTTCTACCGGGTGGTGATGCGCTTCGGCTACATGGAGACGCCCAACATCCCGCGCACCCTGACGCTGCTCAAGCGCGAGGGCTTCAAGTTCGACATCATGTCGACCTCGTTCTTCCTGTCGCGCCGCTCGATCCGCCCGGCCGCCCATTCCGGCATGCCGCTCTGGCAGGACCGGATCTTCATCACGCTGGCCAAGAACGCCAACGACGCGACGGACTTCTTCCAGATCCCGACCGGCCGCGTCGTCGAGGTCGGCACGCAAGTAACCGTGTAGCATTCAGCGCCCGCCTCGCGGCGGGGTCGCCAGAGCATCGTCCCGAAAGGTGGTTGCCGGCTTTCGGAAAAAAGATGATGCGAAAACAAGAGCATAGAGCGTCGTCCTCCCCGAAGACGACATCCGATGGTTGCGCAGAAATCCTGTGGCCGGCTCGCTACAGGACGGTCATTTGCGCGCGACTGTCTTGCGTGCCTGCGCGCCGTCTCTTACGGCTGAGCTTACGAAAAGCAAGCAACAACAACAGTTTAGCATAATTCCAAACAACAGACCGATCCCATTCCGCGCGTCCCTGCGGAGGCTGTCGGCTGTTCTGGTCAGATGGGGTCATGAGTATGGGCTCGGTTCGCACTCTCGTCGGCGTCCGCGCCCTGCGGACGATGGCGCTGGCAAGCGCCTCGTTGATGGCCCTGACCGTCGCAGCCGCCGCACAACAGGCGACGGCACGGTTGGAGGAACTGTCGGTCGAAGGCAGCGGCCGCGCCGCCGGCGCCACCGGCGGGCCGCCGGCCCAGCGCGGTGCCGATGGACGCGCGGCACCCGAGGATCCGCGCGGCCCCGTCGCCGGCTATGTCGCTACCCGCTCGGTCACCGCGACCAAGACCAACACGCCCCTGATCGAGACGCCCCAGGCGATCACCGTGATCGGCCGCGAGCAGATCGAGGCGCAGGGCGCCCAGACGCTGACCCAGGCGACGCAGTACACCGCCGGCATCTATTCCGGCGTCTACGGCGCCGACGAGCGCGTCGATTTCTTCACCCTGCGCGGCTTCGTGGCGAGCGATTACGGGATCTACAAGGACGGCCTGCAACTGCTGAACTACGGCTTCGGCACGCTGAAGACCGAGACCTTCGGCCTGGAGCGCATCGAGGTGCTGCGCGGCCCGGCTGCCGTGCTGTTCGGCGCCGGCAACCCCGGCGGCCTCGTCAACCAGGTTACCAAGCGCCCGACGCTGGCCCCCTTCGGCTATGTCGAGATCGCCGGCGGTTCGTTCGGGCAGGTCTACGGCGCCTTCGATGTCGGCGGTCCGGCCGACGATTCGGGCCATCTGTTCTACCGCCTCACCGGTATCGGCCGTCAGGGCGGCACACAGGTCGAGGGCGCGGATTCCGACCGCGCTTACATCGCCCCGGCCGTCACGTGGCGGCCGGATGCCGGCACCACCGTCACGGTGCTGACGAGCTATCAACGCGATTCCACGGCCGTGACCGCGAACTTCCTGCCCTATGCCGGCACCGTGCGCCCCAACGCGAGCGGTCTGCGCATCGACCGCTCTCTCAACGTGGGTGATCCGCGCATCAACAGCTTCCAGCGCGAGCAGGTCTTCGCCGGCTACGAGTTCGAGCACGCGGTCGACGACGTGTGGACCGTGCGCCAGAACTTCCGCTACTCGTTCTCGGACGCGACGCAGAATTCGTATATCGGCCAGCTCGGCTACGCCGACCTGCCGCAGACGCAGCTCGCTCGCTACCAGTTCCAGTACAGCGACAAGGTCAGCCTGTTCCAGGTCGACAACCAGGCCGAGGCCCGGTTTTCCGATGGGTTCGTCGCCCACGACGTGCTGTTCGGCATCGATTACAAGAACTACTCGCTCTACGACAATCAGGCCTCGCTCTTCCCCGGCCCCAATCTGAGCATCATCAACCCGCTCTACGGGCAGATCGTCGGCCGACCCCTGCCCTATCAGGTCGACGTCAACAGCTTCCGGCAGCTCGGCTTCTACGCCCAGGACCAGATCAAGCTCACCGACCGGCTGAGCCTGATCGGCGGCCTGCGCTACGATATCGCCAACAGCGACGTGCTCAAGAAGCTCGCGCCGGACACGAGCACGTCCCGTACCGATACGGCGCTCACCGGCCGCATCGCGCTGCTCTACAACTTCGATCCCGGCATCGCGCCCTACGTCGCCTACTCGACCTCGTTCCAGCCGCAGATCGGCATCGATGCCATCACCGGGGCGTCGCTCTCGCCGGATCGGGGCGAGCAGATCGAGGTCGGCCTGAAGATCGAGCCGGTCGGCGAGCGCTTCTCCCTCAACATCGCCGCCTTCGATCTCGTGCGCGACAACCCGCCCTTCCCGGTCATCGTCGGGTTCGGCAGCACCCAGCTCGGCACCGTGCGCTCGCGCGGTATCGAGGGGCAGTTCGTGGCCAGCCTCGCGGAAGGCTTGAACGTCGTCGCGGCCGTGACCCACTACGACCTCGAATACACTCGGGTCCGGGACGCCGCACTCGGCGACCTCGTCGGCAAGACCCCGACCAACGTGCCGGAGACCTTCGCCTCGGTCTTTGCCGACTACACGATCCCCCTGGGCGACTGGCGCGGCTTCGGCTTCGGCGGCGGCGTGCGCTATGTCGGGCGTTCCTACGCCGACCAGCTCAACAATCTGAAAGTGCCGGACTACGTCCTGTTCGACGCGACCGTGCACTACAACTGGGAGCGCTGGCGCATGGCGATCACCGCCGCCAATCTCGGCGACCGCCGCTTCGTCACCTCGTGCCAGTCCGCCAATTCCTGCTTCTACGGCGAGGCCCGCCGCGTGCTGGCGAGCGTGAGCTATCGCTGGTGAGCCTCTGGCGCGGGCTCCCGTGCACGAATCGCCGCAGGACCCGTCCGCGGGCCCCGCGTCAGCTTGGAGGCGGCGGGCGGCCGGGCTATCTCGGGTTTGTCTAAGCGGATCGTGAGAATCCGTATCTCGAGGAACGCCCCACCGCCATGATCGTCCGCTCCCTCATCGCCGCCGCCCTGATCGGTGGCATGGCTTACCCTGCCGTCGCGCAGGACACCGCCCCACCGCCCGCCGCGACCGCGCCGCAAGAACCCTCGCAAGAGCCCTCGCAAGGGCCCGCGAAGGAGGCCGCCCCGCCGCGGCCGATCCGCAACGCGCCGAGCCCGCGAGCGCTGGAATTTGCCGCATACATCTTCTCGGCGGTCAACGTCTGCGGCTATCGGCTCAACGCGCCGGAATTCGAGGCGCTGCTCGCCAAGCAGAACACGCGGCCCGAGGACGTGAGCCCCCGCGGCCCCTTCGGCAACCGGGTGATCGGCATCTTCACCCTGATGTCCAACCAGATGAACCTCAACCGCGAGCAGGCCTGCCTCGCGGTGGCCGGCGAGTACGGTCCGGAGGGGAACGTGGTGAAGAACGTCCTGCTGCCGCCGGGCTCCGGCGAGCCGATCCCTGCGCCGGAAGGCAAGCCGGCGCAGCCATAGCGGTCCCAATCCCGGCGGAGAGAGGGCCGCGATGGGCGAGGCGTGCCCTGGGAAGAGGTCCGAATCACCACGCGAGGCGCCAGAGTCTGCCACGTCGCGACTCTGGCGACGGCCTGATCGGCGCGCATCGGGGTCGGCGGCAGCTCCCCGTTGGCGCGAAATGCTGTAGAGGGACGGGCGATACCCGCGTCCGACTCTCCCGCTGGCCCTGGCCCATGTCCGCAACCGATCCCGTGCTTCGCCCTCAGCCGCGCCCCGGCGTGCTCGCCATCGAGGCCTACGTGCCCGGCAAGAGCGCCGCGCCGGGCGTGGCGAAGGTCCACAAGCTCTCCTCGAACGAAACGCCTTTGGGCCCGAGCCCGCGCGCGATCGAGGCTTTGCGGGCGGAGGCCGCGACGCTGGCCCTCTATCCCGACGGCAGCGCCACCCGCCTGCGCACGGCGATCGGTGCACGCTACGGGCTCGATCCCGCCCGCATCGTCTGCGGTGCCGGCTCGGACGAGCTGCTGACGCTTCTGGCGATGGCCTTCGTCGGGCCGGGCGACGAGGGCATCTTCTGCGAGCACGGCTTCCTCGTGTACCGCATCGCGATCCTCACCGCAGGCGGCACGCCGGTGGTGGCGCCGGAAACGAACCTGACGGCGGATGTCGATGCCATCCTCGCCGCGGTCACGCCCCGCACCCGGATCGTCTACCTCGCCAACCCCAACAACCCGACCGGCACCTACCTGCCGTTCGAGGAGGTGCGCCGCCTGCATGCCGGGCTGCCCGGCAACGTGCTCCTCGTGCTCGACGGAGCCTATGCCGAGTACGTGCGCGCCAACGACTACACGGCCGGCCTCGAAATGGCGCTCGATGCCGCCAACGTCGTGATGACGCGCACCTTCTCGAAGATCCACGGGCTCGCGGCGCAGCGCATCGGCTGGATGGTCGGCTCGGAGGCCGTGGTCGATGCGATCAACCGCATCCGCGGACCGTTCAACCTCTCGGCGGGCGGCATTGCGGCCGGCGCGGCGGCCATCGCCGACGAGGCCCACGTTGCCGCGGCGGTGGCCCACAACGACGAATGGCTCGCCTGGCTCACCCGCGAGGTCGAGGGACTGGGGCTCACCGTGACGCCGAGCGTCGGCAACTTCCTGCTCCTCCACTTTTCGGACAGGCCCGGCCGCACGGCGGCGGAAGCGGATGCGCATCTGACACGCGCGGGCGTGATCGTGCGGCGCGTCTCCTCCTACGGCCTGCCCAACGCCCTGCGGGTGACCATCGGCAGCGAGGAGGCCAATCGCGCCTTCGTGGATGCGCTGGCCGCCTTCCTGGGAGCCAAGCGTTCGTGACGGAGGGGGTGGAGCGCCTCGCCATCGTCGGGCTGGGCCTGATCGGCTCCTCGATCGCCCGCGGCGCCCGGACCTACGGGCTGGCGCGGGAGATCGTGGCGATCGACCGCGACGCGGGCGTGATCGAGCGGGTGAAGGCCCTGGGTCTGGCGGACGAGGCAAGCACCGAAGCCTCGGCGGTGGCCGGGGCCGGTCTCGTCATCCTCTGCGTGCCCGTGGGCGCCATCGGCGCGGTGGCGACCGAGATCGCGCCGCATCTGAAGCCGGGCGCGGTGGTCTCCGATGTCGGCTCGGTCAAGGCCGCGGTGGTGGCGGCCGTCATGCCGCATCTGTCCCCGGACAATCCGTTCGTTCCGGCGCATCCGGTGGCGGGCACCGAGTATTCCGGGCCGGATTCGGGCTTTGCCACCCTGTTCTCGAACCGCTGGTGCATCCTCACGCCGCCGGAGGGGACGGATCCGGCGGCCGTCGAGCGGGTGCAGGGTCTGTGGCAGGGCTTGGGCGCCATCGTCGAGACCATGACGCCCGAGCACCACGACCTCGTGCTCGCCATCACCAGCCACGTGCCGCACCTGATCGCCTACAACATCGTCGGCACGGCCGCCGATCTCGAAGAGGTCACCCAGTCAGAAGTGATCAAGTTCTCCGCCGGCGGCTTTCGCGATTTCACCCGCATCGCCGCCTCCGACCCGACCATGTGGCGCGACATCTTCCTGACCAACCGCGACGCGGTGCTGGAGATGCTCGGGCGCTTCAACGAGGATCTGTCGGCCCTGTCGCGGGCGATCCGCTGGGGCGACGGCGAGGCCCTGCACGATCTGTTCACCCGCACCCGAACCATCCGCCGCGGCATCGTCGCCATGGGCCAGGAAACGGCCGAGCCGGATTTCGGCCGCGCCCGCAACGCGGCGGCGCCCGCGGCGAAGCAGAGCTGAAGGAAAGGGCGCCCGAGATGCGCACATTCGCCATCGTTGCCGTCGTCGAGGGTGCGGCACCCGAGCTGTTCGAGTGGCTCGCCTTCCACCGGGCGGTCGGCGTGCGCCACTTCGTGATCTACGACAACGGACTCCACGGCGAGGCTGCGGCGCTCCTGAAGGCGCAGGCGGCGATCGGGGTCACCACCCTGCCCTGCCCGACCCGCATCGACCGCACGCCGCTCTTTGCGGCCTACGACCATTTCCTCGCCTCGTGGGCGCGGCTGTTCCGCTTCGCCGCCTTCCTCGGCACCGATGAATTTCTGGTGCCGGCCCCCGGCCGTTCGATCGAGGACTGGATCGCCCGCATCCCGCCGCATGCCGGCGCGGTGGTGGTCAACCGGCGCGTCTTCGACACCGCGGCGCCGGAGGGGCCCGCCTCCGGGCTTGTCCTGCGCCGTTTCCCTCGCTCTCTCGCGCCGGCGGACCGCGTGGAGAACCGCGTCGTCACATCGATCTACCGGCAGGGCGCCGTCGCCACGATCGCCGACCCGCACATGACGGAACTCGTGCAGGGCGAGCGGCTGATGAGCGATTTCGGCCCCGCCGAGCCGGACCCGCAGCGGCCCGGCGCCATCCTCGCCGTGCGGCACGGGGAGATCCGGCTCAACCACTATCCCCGTCCCGCTCCGGGCGCGCCGCCACCCGAAACGCGCGCGGAAACGGATCCGTGCACCCGGACGGCCAGCTGGGTGCGGCCGACCCTCGACGAGATGCGCCATCTCCTGGCTTACGGGGAGAGCGTCGCCCCGGCCGAGGCCGCGCGGCTGCGCGCACGCAGCGCCGCCGTGCCCGAGTTGGCGGAGCCGGTCGCGCCGCGGGAGCATCGCCTGTGGCGGCTGCGCCATCTGCACAGGCCGCGGGTGGAAGCCGCCGGGCGCTTCGTCCGGCGCAAGATCTTCGGGGCGCCGCGCCCCTGGTAGGCCCGTTCAGTACAGGGCGGGCAGCACCACGTTCGGCACGGCGAGCGGGCCGAGCATCAGGCGCCCGTCGCCCAGGCGCAGCGTCGGCAGGGGCTTGAGGCCGTTGGGGCTGTCGGCCGCCTGCACCTCGCCGGCGGCGCTCTCGCGCTTGCGCAGGCCGCCGAGGAACTGGCCGACGAGGTTGCCGATCAACGCACCCTTGTCCGAGCCGTAGCGCTGGCCCATCACCTGCCCGATCAGGGCTTCGAGCCCGAGCGCGCGGATCTCGAAGCGTCCCTCGGGGCGATGCGCCTCGTCGAGGCCGACTTCGCCCTTGGCCTGAAGGCGGCGCTCGCCCTTGGCGATCGACAGGCGGGTCACGTCGAGGCGGCCGTCGGCCTGACGCCATTTCTCCAATTCCCGCGCCACCGTGCCGGTGCGCAGCACCGTGGCCCGTTCGATGGTCGTGTCGAGATCGACGTCGGCCGGGTCGCCGCTGCCGCTCAGGGCGTCGAGCCGCGGCACGGCGGCCTTGGCGAGGCGCAGGCTGATATCGACGGCGCCGTCGCTCTCGAAGCGGCCCGGAGTCGGCCGGGCATGGAGTTCGAGGTGCTGGACGGCGAAGTCCACCGGCCCGGGATCGGGGGATTGCACCGTGCCCTTGGGGCCATCGACGACGAGGGAGGCGCGGCTGAAGCCGTTCGAGGCGGCGTGGAAGCTCGCTTCGAGAGACGTCCAGGTCACGTCGGCGGTCAGATCGCCCTGCTCGACACGGAAGGGGCCGGCGACTTCGAGGACGGCGTGGCGCGGATCGTAGACCTGCACCACGGCGGTGGTCGGCCCGAGGGTGAAATTGCCGTCGGAGCGGGCGAAGCGGACCGAGCCGCAGCGCAGTTCGAGGCGGAAGGGATAGCCGGTGATCGAGCGGTCGGCGCAGGTCCATTGCCGGCCGGCCTGCGCCTCACGGGCAAGCCACGCATCCATCTCGCTCTCGGCCTTGCCGCGGATGAAGAACCACGCGGCGGTCCAGGCGACGACGAGGGTGGCGAGCAGGATGTAGGGGAGGAACAGGCCGATTCGCCGCCGCCGGGGGGGCGGTCCGCCGGAAATCGGATCGGGTGTCTGCGCCATCGGCCTCGTTCCTGCGCGTCCCGGCAGGAGAGGCCGGACGCCCCGTGTTTGGAGACCGGGGCTGTCCAAGGCAAGGGCCCTGCCCTCCCTCCGGCTTTCACAGGCCGGCGAGTGCATGCCGGCCGCGCGCGGGGTCAGGCGTTCGCCTGCTCCGTGTCGGCGGCGAGGTCGAGCACGACGGCGCGGCGCTCGGTTTCCCCCTCGGCGAGGCGGTGAACGTGCATCTCCGTCGCGCCTTCCTGGCGGGCGCGGGCCAGCCAGTTGTGGTGCAGACGCTCGCGCGGCCCCTTGCCGGTCGCGGCGATGGAAACTGCCTGGGCAATGCCGGCTTCGTCCCGCCGCACGGCGATGACCACCCCCTCATCGACCTCGGCGAGGTCGGGTTCGGCGAGGTCGTGGACGCCGACGACGTAGCGGCGGCCGGACCGCCCGCGCCACGCGCTCAAAGCGGGGGCGGCCACGCCGCGCAGGCCCGCCATGGTTCGGAGACGCTCCTCGCGCACATCCGCTCTCCGGGATCGATCGTCCTTCAGATCGCGCAGCGCGACCGACCAGGACAAGGCTCGCTTGTTCGCCATTTGTTCTGTTCTACTGCGCTCGTCCGATCGCCGTCAAGGCGCGGGTTCGGAGCGGTTTCCGGGGTCAGGATAAAGTGGGGATCACCGCTTGGTTCCACAAGCGAATGCGTCTCCCGGCGTCCCGATTCGGTCGAGCGATCATCGTCCCGCCGCACAGCATTCTTAAAGCATGAGTCTGGCAGGGTGACCGGGCGCAATGCCTGCCGTACAAGCGGAGCGGTGTGCTGCGCTTGGGGTCGGAGCGACGGTTTTCGGACGGTTCAACGTGACGCGGCGAGGAACAGCCTTGGGGCGGGTGATGGGTGTGGCGAGGAACAGGCCGGGGGTTCGGATCGCGCGGCTCGCGCTCGCCGCCGGCCTTGCGCTGAATCTCGGTGCCTGCTTCCGTCCCCTCTACGGGCCGACGGCATCGGGCGAGTCGATGCAGGGTCTGCTCGCCGCGATCCAGGTCGATGACGTCAACATGGCCCAGGATCAGGATCGCCTCGGGCACTATCTGCGCAGCGAGCTGATCTTCGATCTCGACGGCTCCGGCCAGCCCGCCGTGCCCAAGCGCTACCGGCTGAAGATGCAGGGCTCCGAGCAGGTACAGACCCCGATCGTCTCCTCGACCACGGCGCGGGCCGAGGCCGGCACCATCGTCGGCACGGTGAAGTTCTCGCTGGAGAGCCTGGACGGACGCCGCGTCCTCACCGAGGGCGTCGCAACCGGCACCGCGACCTACGATCGCTCGATCCAGCGTTTCGCCTCGCTGCGCGCCGCGCGCGACGCCGAGATCCGCCTCGCCAAGGTGCTGGCCGACCAGATCAAGACCCGGATCGCCTCCGTCCTCACCGTCAAAACGAACCCCTGACGGGCGTGGCATGACGGCGGTCAAAGCCGGCGATGTCGAGGGGCTGGTCCGGCGCGGCCCCGATCCGCGCATCGCGGTGGTTCTGGTCTACGGGCCGGATGTCGGCCTCGTCGCCGACCGGGCGATGCGGCTGGTCCGGGGGATGGTCGCCGACCCGGACGACCCCTTTGCGCTCATCAGGATCGACGGCGACACCCTCGCCTCCGATCCGGGCCGCCTGGTGGATGAGGCCGGCACCGTCGGCCTGTTCGGCGGCAGCCGCACGATCTGGGTCCGCTCCGGCAGCCGCAACTACGCGCCGGCCGTCGATGCGGTGCTGAAGGCACCGACCGAAGGCGCCCGCATCGTCGTGGAGGCGGGCGACCTCGCCCGCTCCGCCCCTCTGCGCACGCTGTGCGAGGGGTCGCCCAAGGCGCTCGCCCTGCCCTGCTACCCCGATGACGAGCGCACGCTCGCCGACCTGATCGAGCGCACGTTGCAAGAGGCTGGGCTGCGCATCGACCGCGACGCCCGCGACCTGCTGACGGGCAGCCTCGGCAGCGATCGCCGTGCCAGCCTGTCCGAGATCGGCAAGCTCGCCCTCTACGCCCGCGGCCAGGGCAGCGTCGGCGTGGACGACGTCGAGGCGATCGTCAGCGACGTCGGGGCGAGTGTCCTCAACGCGCTGATCGACGCGGCCTTCGCCGGCCGTGCCAGCGAGGCCGAGCGCGAGTATCGCCGCTTCCGCCACGAGGGGATGGACCCCTCGGCGATGCTCGGCGCCGGGTTGCGTCACGCCCTCACGCTGCTCTCCCTACGCCTCGACAATCCGCGCGGCAGCGCGAGCCAGATCGTCGCCAATTGGCGCGGCCTGCATTTCCGCCGCAAGGCGCTGGCCGAAACCCAGCTCGCCCGCTGGTCGGCACCGGGGCTGCAACAGGCCGTGGCGTGGCTCCAAGACGCGGTGCTCGCCTGCCGCCGCTCGGAGCCGGACCTCGCCCACGCCCAGGCGCAGGGTGTGTTCCTGCGGATCGCCATCGAGGCTACGCGGCGGCGGGCCTGAGTTCGCTTCATGAGAGCGGCGGAGAGTGCCTCAGGCTCCGCCGAGCTTGCGGCAGAGCGCGTCGCGCTCTTCGGCGCTGGTGAAGCGGATGCGGATCTCACCCTCGCCACTCGCCTTGGCCTTCACCGCCACGCTGTAGCCGAGTGCCCGGCCGAGGACGTCTTCCAGCGAGCGCAGGGCGGCGTCGCCCTCGGCGGAGCGGCGCGGGCGCCCCGGGCGCGGCGTGTCGTCCTGCGGGGCCTCTGCTGCGGCCAGCGCCTCGACCTCGCGCACCGACAGCCCCTCGGCCACGATCCGGCGGGCCACCGCCTCCGGGTCGCGCACGGAGAGAAGCGCGCGGGCATGGCCGGCGGTGATCTCGCTGGCGATCACCCGGTCCTGAATCGCGGGCGGAAGCTGGAGCAGGCGCAGGGTGTTGGCGAGATGGCTGCGGCTCTTGCCGAGCAGATCGGCCAGCTCGGCCTGGGTATATTTGAACTCGCCCATCAGCCGCTCGTAGCCCGAAGCCTCCTCGATGGCGTTCAGGTCGGCCCGCTGGACGTTCTCCAGGATCGCGTATTCGAGCGAGGTGCGGTCGTCGATCTCGACCACCACCACCGGCACTTCGTTGAGGCCCGCCCGCTGGGCCGCGCGCCAGCGCCGCTCGCCGGCGACGATCTCGAAGGTGCCGGGCACCCCCGAGAGCGCGCGCACGACGATCGGCTGGATCACGCCGCGCTGACGGATCGAGGCGGCCAGCTCGTCGAGTTCCGGCTCCGAGAAGCGGCGGCGCGGGTTGCGTGGGTTCGGGCGCAGGAACTCCACGGCGACCTTGCGCTGCGCGTGCCCGGCGGTGCGGGCCGCCTCCTCCGGCGCGTCGTCGGAAAAGTCGCCGATCAGCGCCGCAAGGCCGCGTCCGAGCCGCGGCCGCGCCGCATCATCCGCCATTGCCACGATCGAAACTCCAAACTTTTAAAAGACTTAGAGTGCCTCACAAAACTCCCGGTCTCTGACCGTTCTCGCTCTGGCGATGACAGCACGGCGGGCGTTTTGAGAGACACTTAGGCGGCTGCAGCGGGCGGGGGCGCCCGGCCCTCGCGTTGGATCACTTCGGAAGCGAGGCGCAGATAGGCCTGCGAGCCGGCGCATTTGAGATCGTAGAGCAGGACCGGCTTGCCATGGGAGGGCGCCTCCGAGACGCGCACGTTGCGCGGAATCATCGTCTCGTAGACCTTGTCGCCCAAGAAGCCGCGGACATCGGCGACTACCTGGGTCGAGAGGTTGTTGCGCGGGTCGTACATGGTCAGCACGACACCCTGAATCTGAAGCTTGGGGTTCAGCGCTCCGCGAACCTGCTCGACGGTGCGCAGCAACTGGCTCAGTCCTTCGAGGGCGAAGAACTCGCATTGCAGCGGCACCATCACCGCGTCGGCGGCAGCGAGCGCGTTGATGGTGAGCAGGTTGAGCGAGGGCGGGCAATCGATCAGCACGTAGCTGATCGGTTCGATCCCCTCCGGCATCGTGAGGTCGCGCAGGATGTTGCGCAGGCGGTGAGCACGGTCGGACGCGCTCGCCAGTTCGAGTTCGAGGCCGAGCAGGTCCATCGTTGAGGGGGCGACCGAGAGGCGCGGTACCGCCGTCGGCGTGATCGCATCAACCAGCGGCGCTTCGCCGGCCATGACATGATAGGTCGAGACCTTGCGGCGGCGGCGGTCGATGCCGAGACCGGTCGAGGCGTTGCCCTGCGGATCGAGGTCGATCACCAGCACCTGCTCGCCGATGGCGGCCAGCGCCGTGCCGAGATTGATCGCCGTCGTGGTTTTGCCGACACCGCCCTTCTGGTTGGCGAGCGCGAGCACGCGCAGCGGTTTGGCTTGAGCAGGAGCAACCTGCGCCGGTGAGGCCGTGGATGAGTCGGTCATGGGTCCACGCGGGAAAGCGACGTGACGCGCACGATCCGTGCCTGCGAGTCGGTGCGGCTCGGAATCAGGTCGCGGGCGAATGTCCACTCATCCTCGGCCTCGGTCAATTCCGTGGCTGCATCACGTCCCTTCGGAAACAGCCCGATGGTGCCGCTTGTCAACAAAGGTTCTGTCCAGTCGAGCAATTGCGTGAGTGGGGCCAGGGCACGGGCGCAAACGATTTCGGTGTCGGTCAGGGTTTCGATCACGGCTTCGATGCGCGCATTGTGAACGATGACCGGTGCGCCGGTGAGGCGGGCGGTCTCTGAAAGGAAAGCGCATTTGCGCGCGTTGCTCTCGACCAGACGGACATGAAAGCCCGGCCGCTCTTTGCCGGCAATGGCGAGGATCAGACCGGGGATTCCGGCTCCCGAGCCGAGGTCAAGCCAACGGGTCGCCTCAGGGGCGATGGCAAGAAGCTGAAGGGCGTCGGCGATATGCCGGTGCCAGACCTCCTTCAACGTCGCGGGGCCGACGAGGTTTTTGACGGTCTGCCAGCGGGTCAGCTGTGCAACGTAGAGATCGAGCGACGCGGCTGTTTCACGTGAAACATGATGCTCGCTCAGGACACGCGTACGCAGATCAGTGCTCATTCTGCCGTCCTTGCGTCGGGGCAGGCCGACATTCTCATGCCGACGCCTGAACTCGGCCCCGGCGGGCATGGGCAGCAAGCAGGGTCAAAGCGGCCGGCGTCACGCCCTCGATGCGCGCGGCCTGCCCCAAAGTCGTCGGGCGCACGCCGTCGAGCTTTGCCCGCATCTCGTTGGAAAGGCCGGCGATGGCGCCGTAATCGAGGGAGGTCGGCAGGCGTACCGCCTCGTCGCGGCGGAAGGCGGTGATGTCGGCCTGTTGCCGATTGAGATAGACGGCGTAGGTCGCGTCCGTCCGGAGGCGCTCCGCAACCCGCGGCGGCACCGCTGCCAGTTCGGGCCAGACCGCCGCGAGTCGCTCCCAACCGATCTCCGGATAGGACAGGATCTGGAAGGCGCTGCGGCGCAGACCATCATGATTGAGGGCGAGCCCGTGCTGGGCCGCTTCGTTCGGGGTGAGGCTCAGGGTATCGAGGCGGGTGCGCGCCTGCGACAACGCTGACTGCGAAGCTGCGAAATGCGCGGCCCGAACTGAGCCGACACAGCCGAGAGCCGCGCCGCGGGGCGTGAGGCGCTCGTCGGCATTGTCGACGCGCAGGCTCAGGCGGTACTCCGAGCGCGAGGTGAACATGCGGTAGGGCTCGCTCACCCCATGGGTGACGAGGTCGTCGATCATCACACCGAGATAGGATTCGGCCCGGTCGAAGATCGCAAGATCGGAGCCGCCCGCCAGCCGGGCCGCGTTGAGGCCGGCGACGAGCCCCTGCCCAGCCGCCTCCTCGTATCCGGTGGTGCCGTTGATCTGCCCCGCCAGGAACAAGCCCGGCAGACGCTTGGTCTGGAGCGTCGCGTCGAGTTCGCGGGGATCGACGTAATCGTACTCGATGGCGTAGCCGGGGCGCAGGATGCGGGTGCGCTCCAGCCCAGGGATGGCGGCGATGATGCCGGCCTGCACTTCTTCGGGAAGCGCCGTCGAGATGCCGTTCGGGTAGACGGTCGGATCGTCGAGCCCCTCGGGCTCCAGGAAGATCTGGTGGCCCTCGCGATCTCCGAAGCGCACGACCTTGTCCTCGATCGAGGGACAGTAGCGCGGGCCGCGGCTGCTGATGCCGCCGGAATACATCGGCGAGCGGTGGAGGTTGGCCCGGATCAGATCGTGTACCGCTTGCGTCGTGCGGGTGATGCCGCAGGCGATCTGCGGCGTGGTGATCCGCTCGGTCAGGGTCGAGAACGGAACGGGCTCCGCGTCGGCGTGCTGCATCTCCAGGGCAGCCCAATCGATCGTGCGTCCATCCAGGCGCGGCGGCGTGCCGGTCTTCAGGCGGCCGAGGCCGAACCCGTGCCGGTCGAGCGTGCGCGCAAGCCCCAGGGCAGGCTCTTCGCCGACGCGGCCGGCGGGGATCTGCCGCTCGCCGATATGGATGAGGCCGCGCAGGAAGGTGCCCGTCGTGATGACGACGGCCGCCGCGGTGAGCGCGCGCCCATCCGCGAGTGTCACGCCCGCGACACGGCCTGAACGCACGGTCAGGTCGTCGGCCTCGCCCTCGATCACGGTGAGTTCCGGTGTCTCCGCGACCGCCGCCTGCATGGCTCGGGCGTAGAGTGCCCGGTCGGCCTGGGTGCGCGGGCCGCGTACGGCCGGGCCCTTGCGGCGATTGAGCAGGCGGAACTGGATGCCGGCGGCGTCCGCGACACGGCCCATCAGGCCATCGAGGGCGTCCACCTCGCGCACGAGATGACCCTTGCCGAGGCCGCCGATGGCCGGGTTGCATGACATCGCACCGATGGTGGCAGCCCGATGCGTCACCAAGGCGGTGCGGGCGCCGACGCGCGCGGCTGCCGCGGCCGCCTCGACACCGGCATGGCCACCGCCGACGACGATGACGTCGTAACTGAAAGAATGGGCGTGCATGACCCGTGCTTATGCGCCCGCCATCGGACAGGTCAACGCAGGCGCGCTTCATCGCTTGGTTTGGCGAGGGTTCCGAGCCTTCCGCCCTGCCCGCCCTTCCGAAATCCATCCTGCAAAACGTTCAAGTCGCCGCCAAGGCCCGATGGTCAGCGCAGTTCAGGTCAGGCCGCGGACCGGGATGCTTCCGAGGTGGTCGAGGCAAGGAAGGGGCGTATCTGGAGGTCGATGCAAAACGCCGAAGAGGTCGCCTCTTCGATCACTTCGAGGGACCACGTATCCCCAAGGGTCAACCGGTGGCCCGATTCCTTGAGCAGCGAACCGGCATAGTGGACGGCTGCCCGCAGGGCCGCTTCCAGATCGACGCACTCGATTCCATCATCATCCGCGATGTCGAGGCCGTCATGCACGTTGAAGAAGTATTTTGGCATGTCGCATTCAGTAATTGAGCCTAAAGGCAAGCAATGATGCATCAAGGCTCACTGCGAATAAAGACTCTGACCGACAATTTTTTGAGCATTTTATGACCATACACTGTGATGAAAATCTACGATCGGTCAAAAACTGCTCTTTTTCTCTTACGTTTGAAAAAATATGTTACATCAAGCAATATAAAATGGCGCGCGACACATCGCCTGCAATAAACTTGCGGAAAATAAATCCATCATGGGACAAGCTTCCAGTCCGACGGTGTGGATAGGGATGGTTCTCGCAGATCTGCCGAACCTCCCGGTCAGCGATGAGCAAAAATCGTTCAGGCCCTTCCGCATCACGCGCCATTCCTGCATCGCCCCCCCAATGAACGCGGCGGATCTCAAATTCTTGTCATCCGACCAGCTGCGAAACCTGGAAGGTCTCGGCCTCACCGGTAGCGGGGGCCGGACATTTGCAACGGGGGAACAGGTTAGAGCATCGTCCCGAGAGGTGGTTGTCGGCTTTCGGGACGATGCTCCAGGCCGACCTACGCGTCGCGGCTCGGTGGCCCCAAGGCTCCTGTCATCGATCAGGTGCGCCCTTTGCTGCGCTTCGGAGGGGCGGGATCGGCCTCGAGGTCGCCGAGGGCAGCCGGATCGCCGTGTTCCGGCGCGAACCGCCGGCGTCCCCTACTTGCCGATGCAGAAGCCGGCGAAGAGGCGGTCCAGCATCTCCTCGACGCCGACATGTCCGCCGACCTCGCCCAGCGCCCGGACGGCGAGCCGGAGATCCTCTGCCACCAGTTCCGGCGGGAAGCCGGCGGATGCGGTGGCGACGCGGTCGAGATGAGTCGCGGCCCGGGTCAAAGCCTCGCGATGACGCTCGCGGGTGACGAGGGCGTCGCCCTGACCGAAGGCCGTTTGCGCCGCGGCCTGGATGGCATCCAAGAGCGTGTCGAGTCCGGCACCCGTGACGGCCGAGACGGCAAGGCCGCTTTCCCCCGGCACCGCCGGCGCGAGGTCGGTTTTCGTGCGAACGAGAAGGACGGGGACTGCCGCAAAAAGCTCGGCGTCGGCCTTGCCGTCCGCCGGCACGAGATGGAGCACGAGGTCGGCGGTGCGGATACGGCTTTGCGTGCGCTTGACGCCCTCCGCCTCGATCGCATCGGCCGTCTCGCGCAGGCCCGCGGTATCGACCAGCACGACCGGCAGCCCGCCGAGATCGCAGCGTACCTCGATGGCATCGCGGGTCGTGCCCGGAATGTCCGACACGATAGCCGCGTCACGCCCGCTCAGCGCATTGAGCAGGGTCGATTTTCCGGCGTTGGGCGCGCCAGCCAGAACGACGCAGAAACCCTCGCGCAGGCGCTCGCCCCGACGTCCGTCGGCCAGCGCGGCTCGGATCGCATCGCGCAGGGCTGCGGCGCGGCCGGACAGGGCGGTGTCGAGGCCGTCCTCATCGACATCGCCTTCATCGGCAAAATCGAGGGCTGCCTCCGCTCCGGCGAGCAGATCGATGCCGGTCTCGCGCCATGCAGCGACTTGGCGGCCGAGGGCGCCGTCGAGCTGACGCAGGGCCTGGACACGCTGCGCTTCGGTCTCGGCGTCGATGAGGTCAGCGATCCCCTCCGCCTCGGTGAGATCGACGCGGCCATTGAGGAAGGCGCGGCGGCTGAACGCCCCGGCCTCTGCCGGCCGACAACCCGGCACGCGTCCAAGCGCCCGAAGCACGGCGGACCGTACGGCGAGGCCCCCATGCAGGTGCAGCTCGACCATGTCCTCGCCGGTGGCAGTGGCAGGGCCCGGCAACCATGCGACGAGGGCCTGATCGAGGATGTCGCGGGAGTCGGGATCGCGCAGGCGGCGCAGGGAGAGACGGCGCGGTTCCGGGCGCCCGCCGGCCAGCCGGTCGAGCGCAAGCCCCGCCGCCGGCCCGCTGATACGCACGACCGTCACCGCCGCACGGCCGAAGCCGCTCGCCGGGGCGAAGATGGTGTCGTCACGGTCGCGAAGGGGTGGGGGCATGGTGCTGAACGCTGTCCCGCTGCCGCGCCCCATTCCTCTTGCGGGGAGGAAGGACGCGGCAGCCGCGAGACCTGTTTTATGCGGGAGGCCGGTCAGACCACCAGATTCACGATCCGCCCGGGCACGACGATGACCTTGCGCGGGGCCCGGCCTTCGAGAGCGCGTTGCACCGGCTCCAGTGCCAGCGTGGCCGCCTCGACGGCCTTGGCGTCCGCGTCGCGTGGAACGGTCACGTCCGCCCGCTTCTTGCCGTTGATCTGGACCGGAAGGGTGATCTCGTCGTCGACCAGCAGCGCCTGATCGGCCGCCGGCCAAGCCGTCTGCGCAACGAGCCCCTCCCCGCCCAGCACGCGCCAGGATTCCTCGGCGAGATGCGGCATCATCGGTGCGATGAGCTGCACCAGGATGCGGGCCGCCTCGCCCGCCACGGCCCTCGAGGCACCTCCGCGCAGGCCCTCGTCGAGGGCGTTGGCCAGGGTGTAGATATGGGCCACGCAGCGGTTGAAGCGCAGGCGCTCGATATCCTCGCCGACGGCGGCGAGCGCCTTGTGGGCGGCCTTGCGCAGGGGGGCATCGGCGGTGCCGCCGGGCCCATTCGCGGCCGTCGCGCCGTGGACGAGGCGCCAGACGCGCTGCACGAAGCGGGCGGCACCCTGCACGCCCTCTTCGGTCCAGATCACGTCACGCTCGGGCGGCGAGTCGGAGAGCATGAACCAGCGCGCGGTATCGGCGCCGTAGCTGGCGATGATGTCGTCGGGGTCGACGACGTTCTTCTTCGACTTCGACATCTTCTCCGTCGGGCCGATCTCGATCGGCTCGCCGGTTTTCACGTGAAAAGCTTTGCGTGCTCCGTCTTGCGTCTCGAAGCGAATCTCGGCGGGCGGCGTCCAGGCGCCGGCCGCATCCTTGTAGGTCTCGTGGACGACCATGCCCTGCGTGAACAGGCCCGCGAACGGCTCGGACACCCCGGACCAGCCCGTCGCCTGCATCGCCCGCATGAAGAAGCGCGAGTAGAGCAGGTGCAGGATCGCGTGCTCGACGCCGCCGATATACTGATCCACCGGCAACCAGTGATCGACACTCGTCCGGTCGGTCGGGGCGTCGGCGAGCCAGGGCGCGGTGAAGCGGGCGTAGTACCAGGACGAATCCACGAAGGTGTCCATGGTGTCGGTCTCGCGCCGCGCCGCCGCACCGCAGCGCGGGCAGGGCACCTGACGCCACGCTTGATCCCGCTCCAGCGGATTGCCGGGCTGGTCGAACGAGACCTCGTCGGGCAGCTTCACCGGAAGGTCTTCCACCGGCACGGGCACCGGGCCGCAGGCCTCGCAGTGAATGATCGGGATCGGGCAACCCCAGTAGCGCTGGCGCGACACGCCCCAATCGCGAAGGCGGAACTGGACCTTTCGGCGGGCGACCGGCGCATGCCCAAGCGTTTCGCCCTCCAGCCGGTCGGCGACGGCCTGGAACGCGTCGTCGGTGGTCATACCGTCGAGGAAGCGCGAATGGATCATCCGGCCATCGCCGTCATAGGCGGTGTCGGTGATGATGAAGGCGTCCGGGTCCTGCCCCTCGGGACAGACCACCGGCGTGTTGCCGAGCCCGTACTTGTTGGCGAAGTCGAGGTCGCGCTGGTCGTGGGCCGGGCAGCCGAACACCGCGCCGGTGCCGTAGTCCATCAGCACGAAGTTCGCGACGAAGACCGGCAGCGCCCAGGACGGATCGAGCGGGTGGCGTACCGTGAGTCCGGTGTCAAACCCGAGCTTCTCCGCCGTATCGATCGCCTCCTGCGCCGTGCCGATGCGACGGCACTCCTCGGCGAAGGCTCGCAGCTCGGCGGCCCTCGGGCCGGATTCGGCCAGCGCCCTGGCGAGCGGGTGATCGACGGAGATCGCCAGGAACCGGGCGCCGAACAGCGTGTCGGGACGGGTGGTATAGACCGTCACCTCGTCCGTGCCGGCGAACGGCGCGGCGAGGGCGAAGCGCACCTCCAGCCCCTCCGAGCGGCCGATCCAGTTGCGCTGCATCAGCCGGACCTTTTCCGGCCAGCGCTCCAGGCCGTCGAGGGCGTCGTGCAGATCTTGCGCGAAATCGGTGATCTTGAAGAACCACTGGGTTAGCTCGCGCTGCTCGACGAGCGCGCCCGAGCGCCAGCCGCGTCCATCGATCACCTGCTCGTTGGCGAGCACGGTGTGATCGACCGGATCCCAGTTCACCTTCGCCGTGCGGCGGGTGACGAGCCCCTTGCCCAGGAAGTCGAGGAACATGCGCTGCTGGTGCTTGTAGTAGTCGGGATCACAGGTCGCGATCTCCCGGCTCCAATCCAGCGACAGGCCCATGCTCTGGAGCTGTCCGCGCATGGTGGCGATATTGGCGTAGGTCCACTCTCGCGGGTTGACCTTGCGCTCCATGGCGGCGTTCTCGGCCGGCAGGCCGAAGGCGTCCCAGCCCATCGGGTGCAGCACGTTGTGGCCCTTGGCGCGCTTGTAGCGGGCCACCACGTCGCCCATCGCGTAGTTGCGCACATGGCCGATATGGATGCGCCCCGACGGGTAGGGGAACATCTCCAGCACGTAGTATTTCGGTCTGGCGTCGTCGTTCTTCGTCTCGAACAGCTTGGCCGCGTCCCAGGCCTGCTGCCAGCGCGGCTCGGCATCCTTGGCGTTGTAGCGCTCTTGGTGTGCGGTCGGGGAGGGCTGTGCGGAATCGGTCATCGGGAGCGCCGGGATCAGCGGAAAAGGAAGTGGCCCGCACGCAACGGTGTCGCGGGGGCCGAAGCCCGGCACCTAGCATATCCGTGCGGTCAAGGGTCAATGATCGGCGCGGTTCAGGTCTGCTGATAGACCGCCACCACGCGGTCGAAGCGGCGCTCGGCAAGATCGGAGGCACGGATCAGGAAGTAGACGGTGCCCTCTCCGTCTTCCTGCAGGAAGTCGCCGATATCGATCTGCAGCAGGAGGCGCCATGTCCGCGCGCCGGCATCGGTCTCGGCCCGGTGCGCCTCGATCTTGTCCCGTTCGAGGTGCTGCACGCCGAACCGGCTGACGACTTCCGCCTCGACGCGCGGATCGCTCTGTTCCGGCAGCGGCGAGCCGACGAGCTGGTTGCGCCGCCCGGCATTGGCGGTTCCATAGTCGCTGTCGAAGGCTTTCGAGAAGAGGTCCTGATAAGCGTCGCGAAAACGCTCCCCGCCATCGGTGCAGAGCGCCAATGCCGCCTTCAGGGCCGGCTGGGCGTCCATTTCCAGGCTCTCGATCGCCGGCGGGCGCAGGGTGGCGTGCAGGCTCATCGGCCGGGCCGGGCCGCCATAGGGCGTGCCGGAATCGGGTTTCGGAAGGGGCAGCTTGAACGGCCGGTTGATCTTCGCGATCTCCGCCCGGTGCGCGTCGGCCGCCACCGCGAGGTCTGCGGACATGGTTTGGGGCGCGAGGCCTTCGCGCGGGCTCTCGTCCCAGATCACGCGGGCGGATTCGGTGCCGTTGTCCCATGGTCCGGCAACGAGATCGTAGAAGAACAGCAGCCGCCCGTGCCCCGGCAGAGCGGCGGCGGGACCGCCCTCCCCCTTGGCCAACTCCTTGGCCAACCCCTGGGCCCGCCCCCGCGCCTGCCCTTGCGCCTCCCCGAGATCGACCTGCGCGAAGAAGGCATAGGGCAGCTCCTTGCGGAAGTGCCGCCGCATCTCCTCACCGGCCTCCGCGTTCCCGCGCTTGGCAATCGCCTCCGCGTCGGCGGGCTTGGCCCGGCGCGGCCAGGTCAGCCCCGGCGGGAGGTCCGGTGTCCCGCCGATCCGCGTGCCACCGACGCTTCCCTTGCCCGTCGGCAGCGGGCGAAACACGAGCGTCGGCACCAGCGCCGCGACCACCCTCTCGACCTGTGGGCGCGCAAAGTGCTGCGCGAGTTGGGCCTGGGCGTCGGCGGGCGTATCGAACATCGGCGGGGCTTCTCCGTTCGAATCGGGAGAGGCCAGGATATCGCGGGTGCGAAGCAGGGAAACACCCCGCGACCCTTGAAGTCGCGTCTGCGCCGCCGCAAGGAGGGCCCATGATGGATGAGAGCCAGACCCCGGATCAGACCCTCGACGCCAAGCCGCCGGTCGGTGAGGCCGATGTCGCGGCCGGGCTCGCGGAGGTACGCGCGAGCATCCGCCGGGCCGCCGAGGACAACGAGCGCGACCCGGCCAGCGTCCACCTCGTCGCCGTTTCGAAGACGGTGCCGGCCGAGGGCATCCTGCCGGCGCTGGAGGCCGGCCAGCGGATCTTCGGCGAGAACTACGTGCAGGAATCGCGGGCCAAGTGGCCGGCCCTGCGAGAGCGGTTTCCGGATGTCGAGCTGCACCTCGTCGGCCCGCTCCAGTCGAACAAGGCGCGCGAGGCGGTCGAGCTGTTCGACGTGATCCACTCCCTTGACCGGCTATCGCTTGCCGCGGCGCTCGCCAAGGAGATCGAGCGGAGCGGCCGGGCGCCCAAGCTCCTGATCCAGGTCAATACCGGCGACGAGACGCAGAAGGCGGGCGTCTCCCCCGATCAGGTCGATGTCCTGCTCTCGGAGTGCCGCGAGACCCACAATCTCGCGATCCACGGCCTGATGTGCATCCCGCCGGCCGACGACCCGCCCTCCCCCCATTTCGCCCTGCTGGCCCGCATCGCCGAGCGCCACGGCCTGCCGATCCTGTCGATGGGCATGAGCGCGGATTTTCCCGCAGCGATCCAGATGGGTGCCACCCATGTCCGCGTCGGCACGGCCATCTTCGGCCGGCGGACGAAGCGGGTCTGAACCGTTTGCGGTCGACGAGCCGGCTCATCCATCGACCAGAAGAATGAGCCGACTAACGAACGGTCATCGCCCGATCTTCATCCGTGTTCCCGGCCCGAGGCGGCGGAGCAGGCGCAGCAGGTCGGCGGGTTTCAGGGCGACGCAGCCTTCCGTCGGACGGTAGCCGCTGCGGGCGATGTGCAGGAAGATCGCCGAGCCTCGGCCCGGACGGATCGGACCACGGTTGTAATCGAGGTCGATCACGAGGTCGTAGAGCCCGTCATCGCGCCAGAGCTGCTCGGCGCTCGCCGCCGTGCTCGGCAGCCGGATCGGCCGGTTGTAGCGGCGATCCTGGGGCGCATCGCACCAGCCGTCGTCACGTCGCGTGGGTCGCAAGGGGAGCGCGCTGACGGGGCGGACGGGGAAGCGGTCGGGCCGGTAGAAACCGCCGCGTAGGCGAAAGATGCCTCGCGGCGAGGCTCCGTCCCCCTCGCGCTTCTGCGCCGTGATGCCGGAGCGCCCGAGGGCACACGGGATCACGACTCCACCCGCGATCAGCGTGCCGCGGGTCGGATCGCCCGGCAGCGGGCGCACCCGCAGCAGGCCGAGGGTGGCGGGCGGCCTTCCCTTCGCCGAGGTGGCGGCCTTGGCCTGCTTTGCAACTTGAGCGCGCCACATTGCCAGTTCGTCCCAGCTTGCTCCGAGCTTGGCCCGGCCTGACGTCATGTCGCGGCAGAGAAAGCTGGAAGATGGCGAAAATTCTGCATAAGCGCGCAATCCGGATTTCCCGGCGCGTAAAACGAACTAGGTTTGTCGTCAGGCGGCACCGCATGGGTTCCGTCCGCGGCCAGCCAATGGGCGATATGCCTATTCGAATCGGCGTGCCGCGATGAAATCGTCTTGGCCGCCTGCCGGATCTCTGTGCGAAGTCCAGGTGGCCGGAATGCTTGTTGAGAGCCGCTGCGTCGATGTCCAACCCCTATTGCCTCCTCGTCTGTGACGACGACGACGCCCTGCGTGAGGCATTGACGGAACAGATCGACGCCTATGAAGAATTCTCCGTCATCGGCGAGCCGACGGCGACCGGGGCGCTGAACCGCGTCACGCAGGAGCCGGTCGATCTCGTCGTGATGGATGTCGCGCTGCCGGACATGGACGGACGCGAGGCGGTGCGGACCCTGCGCCGCAACGGCTATCGCGGCCCGATCATCATGCTGACCGCCCAGGAATCCGACGACGACATGGTCGAGGGCCTGGAGGCGGGTGCCAACGATTACGTGGTCAAGCCGTTCAAGTTCGCCGTGCTGCTCGCCCGCATCCGGGTGCAACTGCGCCAGCACGAGGCGAGCGAGGACGCGGTGTTCCGCATCGGCCCCTACACCTTCCGGCCCGGTGCCAAGCTGCTGGTGGGCGAGCGCGGCTCCAAGCTGAAGCTCACCGAGAAGGAGACGGCGATCCTGCGCTACCTCTACCGGGCGGGCCGCGAGGTGGTGGGGCGCGATACGCTGCTCGCCGAGGTCTGGGGCTACAACGCCCACGTCACCACCCACACCCTCGAAACGCATATCTACCGGCTGCGCCAGAAGATCGAGCCGAACCCGGCGGTGGCCGCGATCCTCGTCACCGAAGGCGGCGGCTACAAGCTGCTGCCGTGAGGGTCGATCGGGCACCGGTATCCACCGTCCCGCACAGCCTGCGGCCGGGCAACGTATCGCGTCGCCTCCGCATCGGTTAAGCTTGCGCCCGGACAGTCACGTATCGTCCCGAAAGGTGGTCGCCGGCTTTCGGACATGAGGCGATGCAAAAAGCGTAGCGTATCGCGGCCAGGGGCGGAGAGGCGTTGGGGCTCGACGACGACATCGCGATCCTCGCCGCGGCGCCCGTGTTCGAGTTGTTCGGGCGCGACGCCCTGCGCCTGCTCTGCTTTGCCGGTGAGCGCCGCCTCCTAGGGGAAGGCGACCTGCTGTTCGCCCGTGGCGAGCCGTCCGACGGCGGCTACGTCGTCATGTCCGGCACCATCGCACTCGTCCCCCTGCGGTCCGGCGCGGAGCCGGTCACGGTTTCCCGCTCCGGGGTCATCGGGCGCAATGCCCTCTTTCGCCAGGTCGAGCGGCCGGCGGATGCACGCGCGGTCGAGCCGGCCGAAGTGATGCGCGTGACGCCTTCGGTGATGAGCCGCGTCCTGCGCGAGTTTCCCGACGCGGCGGCGGCGATCCGTGACGGCATGGCCGAGGAGCTGCTCGATCTCGTGCAGGGCCTGACCGGCGTGCGTGAGCGGCTTGTGGGCCTCGCGCCACGCAAACGGTGACAGGACCGGCCGGCTTTTGTAAGCACGACCACCTTTCGCGCCGAACCAGAGACGCTGGCCCGATGGCATCGGCCGACGCCTCTAGGTCCTTGTGTCAACGTGCATTCTCTCGACGAACCGGTTGCCGCTTCGTCGGAATGCACTTCAGTCCGGAAAGCCCCGATGTCACACGCCGATCTCGAAAAGACCATCGAAGCCGCCTGGGAGGAGCGCGCCGGCATCTCGACCGCGACCACCGGCGCCGTGCGCGAGGCGGTGGACGAGGCGCTGAACCTGCTCGATTCCGGGCAGGCCCGGGTCGCCGAGAAGGCGGGCGATTCCTGGCAGGTCAACCAGTGGCTCAAGAAGGCGGTGCTGCTGTCCTTCCGCCTCAACGACATGGTGCCGATCGAGGGTGGACCCGGCTCCTCCGCATGGTGGGACAAGGTGCCCTCGAAGTTCGCCAACTGGGGCGAGGCCGAGTTCCGCGCCGCGGGCTTTCGCGCCGTGCCGGGCTGCTTCGTGCGCCGCGGCTCCTACATCGCGCCGGGCGCGGTGCTGATGCCGAGCTTCATCAACCTCGGCGCCCATGTCGGCGAGGGCACCATGGTCGATACCTGGGTGACGATCGGCTCCTGCGCGCAGGTCGGCAAGAACTGTCACATCTCGGGTGGCGCCGGCATCGCCGGCGTGCTGGAGCCGCTCCAGGCCAACCCGGTCATCATCGAGGACAACTGCTTCGTCGGCGCCCGCGCCGAGGTCGCCGAGGGCGTGATCATCGGCGAGGGCTCGGTCCTGTCGATGGGCGTCTATATCGGCGCCTCGACCCGGATCATCGACCGCACCACGGGCGAGACCTTCTACGGCCGCGTGCCGCCCTACTCCGTGGTGGTGTCGGGCACGACGCCCGGCAAGCCGCTGCCCGACGGCACCCCCGGCCCCGGCCTCTACTGCGCCGTGATCGTCAAGCGCGTCGATGCCGGCACCCGCGCCAAGACCGGCATCAACGAGCTGCTGCGGACCTGATGGCGTCTGCCGTCGCATCGCTCGCCACCCGGACCTTCGACCTCACCGTCGCGGGGCATCGGGTGGCGACGCCCTGTGCCGTGGTCGGGGAGGGCGCGGACGCGCTGCTCCTGCCCGCTCTCTCCTCGATCTCGGCCCGCGAGGAGATGCTGCCGCTCGCTCGCGAACTCAGCGCGACGCATCGCTGCCTCGTGCCCGACTGGCCGGGCTTCGGCGCGCATCCGCGGGCGCGGCTGCCGCTGAATCCCACCACCCTGCACGCCTTCCTCGACGCGCTTCTGGCGGCCGCCCCCGGCCCCTACGCGCTCGGCGTCGCCGCGGGCCATGCCGCGCCCTACCTCGTCGCGGCCGCGCGCCGCCATCCCGGTGTCTTCGAACGGCTCGTGCTCGTGGCGCCGACTTGGCGCGGACCGTTGCCGACGGCCATGGGGCCGGAGCGCGCCGCATGGTTCGGCCGGATCCGCCGCGCGGTCGAGATGCCGCTTCTCGGCGAGGCGCTCTACCGGATCAACATCAGCCCGCCGATCATCGGGCGGATGATGCGGGCCCACGTCTATGCCGAGCCGTCGCATGTGACCCCGGCCGTGATCGCTGCCAAGCACCGCATCACCCGCCAGAGCCGGGGCCGGTTCGGCACGGCGGCTTTCGTGACGGGCGGCCTCGATCCCGCCGCCTCGCGCGAGGCGTTCCTGGCTGCGTTCGGCGACGGCCTGCCGCCGGTGCGGGTGCTGCGCCCGGAGAAGGCACCGCGCCGCTCGGGCGCCGAGATGGATGCGTTGATCGGCACGGGCCGCGTCTCGGCCCTGACCGTACCGGGAGCGCTGAGCGCCCACGAGGAGTTTTCGCGCGACGTCGCCGCCGCGATCCGGGCGCCCTGAAGCCGGCCCCGAAAGGCAGCGCGGTCTGACAGCGGATTGGGACTGTGACGCATCCGTCGCACGTCCCTCCTAGACAGGCCGGAAGCATCAGCCCGAAACTGACGCCCGCTCCTGGCCTCCGCCACGATCCGTTCAGCCCCGGCGCCTGAAAGTTTCTCTTGCGATGACCCGCCCGACCCGCGCGCCGGTGCGCTTGGCCGCCCTGCTGACGCTGATCCTTGCCGCCCAGCCGCCCCAGATCGCCCCCGTCAGGGCCGAGCCGGCGGGACCGGCCGGCCCGGCGACCTCCGCTCCCTCGCTGGAGAAGGACAAGCTCGCGGCCGCGGCCCCGAAGGGCTATCTCGGCGAGGAGGCGACGCCGAATCTCGTAGCGATCCTGCCGCCGCCCCCCGCGGGCCACTCGGCGGCGGAGGCGGCCGACCGGGCGGTCTACAACGCGACCCGCGCCTTCCAGGGCGGCCCGCGCTGGGCGCTCGCCACCAACGACGTCGCCGATGGCGGTGCCGCGCTTCTGGAGGATTATGCCTGCGTCCTCGGCCGGCGCATCGACCAAGCGAGCGTGCCGGACCTGATGCGGCTCCTCGACCGGGCCCGCATCGACATCGCCCGCGCCACCCGCGTGGCCAAGCGGCGCTACCGCCGCCTGCGCCCCTTCGTCGGCAACGATCTGCCGATCTGCGTCGCCCGCACGGCCGAACTCGCCGACAGCTTCAGCTATCCCTCCGGCCATTCCGGCCAGGGATGGGCCTACGGGCTGATCATGGCGAACCTGATGCCGGAGAAGGCAACGCAGTTTCTGGTGCGGAGCCGGCTCTACGGCGAAAGCCGGGTCGTATGCGGCGTCCATTGGCTCAGCGATGTCGAGGCCGCCCGCACCGGCGCCTCGGCGCTGGTCGCCGTGCTGCTCGCCGATCCCGGCTTTCGCACCGATCTGGAGCGCGCCCGGGCCGACCTCAATCGCGCGCTGAGCGGGGAGGGGGCGAAACCCGATCCCACGCTCTGTGCCCGCGAGGATGCGGCCGCGCGCCAGCCTTTGCTCTGACGAAACCGGGATAGAGCATCATCCCGAAAGGTGGTTGCCGGCTTTCGGAAAAGGATGATGTAAAAACGAGAGGATAGAGCATCGTCCTGGATCCGATATCGGGGACGATGCTCCGGGCCCGGTCCCGACGCCTTACCGCTTCCAGACGCCCAGCCGCTCCGTGCGGGCGTGGTCCTCGGCCGCCGCGAGATCCGGCGTCGCCTCCGACGAGGCGCGGCCGCCGCCGTTGAACAGCACCACCTCGGAGAGGTCACGGCCCTCGACGGTGCAGATATGCGCGGTGCTGCCGGGCGCGGGCTGGCAGGTCACCGAGCGCTTGCGAAGATACTTGCTCAGTTCGTCGGATTGGCCGCCGCGGACCCACTCGACGCCGAACAGGCGCACGACCTTGCCGCCGACCCGCAGCGTCGCCGTGTCGATCACTTCCGGCACGCCGACGATAGCGTTGGCGCTGTTGCCACCCTTGCGCGGCGCCTCCGGCTCGGTCGGTCGCTCGGCCGCATTCCCCGGCGCGTCCGCGGGCGGTGCGTCCGGAGCTGGCTCCTCCGCCGCCGGGACGCGAGGCGAGGCGGGCGGCGATTCGGCCGGTGCCGTCTGCGGGGCCTGCGTTTCGGCGGTCTGCGGGGCGGGGCGGCCGGATTCCTCCGTGTCGCGTCCGCTCAGGGAGAGCGCCGCCACGAGGCCTGCGCCGGCCAAGGCGCCGAATGCCAACAGCAGAACCGGCCGGCGGCTGCCGGCAGCGAAGGCATCCTCCGCGAGGTCGCGAATCCGGGTCGCCGTCCGGTGGGGCTGAATTCCACCGGCCACGCGCCGCCAGCCGTCTCCGACGCGGGCGCGCGCCTCGGCAAGGCGCTCCGCCGCGTTCGGCCAGGACTCGGCCGGATCGAGGGCGGCGCCGACCGGTGCGGGCCTCGGCCGGGCCTTCAGCCGCTCGGCGAGCCGGCTGCGCCAGCCCTCGACAGTCTCGCTCGCCGCACTGGCGAGTGCCCGGCTGCGCTCGGCGGAGGTGTTCGCCAGGGAGCGCGCGAGCGCCGACTGCGTCTCCACGAAGCGGGCACCCGCGGCCCGCACGTCGGCGATGGTGTCGCGGGCGGGTTCCGGTTCCGGTTCGGGGGCAGGGGGGAGAAACAGCGGCGCGTGCCGCTCACGAAGCTCATCGACGAGGTCGTGCAGGGTCAGCGGCACGCCGGCACCCGCCTCGCCCCGCAGGCGCACCGTGCCGGTTCGGTCGACGATCCGGTAGCCGGGCACGCCATCGGCGGGCTCGACGAAGCCCTCGGCGATCAAGGCCAGCGTCCGGCGTGCCACCGGCCGCGCGCCGCGCCGGTCGAGCTCGGCCAGGATCAGCGCGCGGATCCGGCGGTCGTCCTCGGAGACCGGCGCCTCCGGCGGGGCCGTCGTCCCGTCCTTGCTCCGGCCTGCGGCCTTTGCCGATCCCTTCACGCGTGCGATGCCCTGTTCTCGATCGTCGCCGGGGCCCCCCCTCACGGCGGCACCCGGCTGCTGCTTCTACAGCATGGACCGGCCGGAGTATCCGGTCGATGCGGCGGCTGATCCCGCAGGATGATCGCTCGAAGCCATCACCCTGATTCCCATCCGGCCTCATTCGCCGGCGCCCGCCTCCGCGGGCTGAGCGTGCCTCGGAAAAACTCCCGATCTCTGACCGTTCTCCCTCTGACGCGGACGGCGCAGCGGGAGTTTTGCGAGCGACACTTAGAGCGCCTTGCGACGAAGTGGTCACCGGCTCCTCGAAAGAAGGCGCGTCAAAACAAGGGGATCGAGACGCCGGCCTGATGCGATCAGGTCGGATACGGCTCCAGGCTTCCGCTTCGAGCGATGGCTTCTCGGCTTCGCCTGTTAGGCCCCCGCCCGGCTCAGGACGCGGCTCGACTCCGAGACGATGACCGGTGCTCCTCCGGCAAAGCTCACCGTCAGCGTGAGTTCGGCGACCCCCTGCGAACGCGCGCCGCGCGCCGGACTCACGGCCGTGAAATCGTGGACGATGCGTACGAGGCAGGTGCCGCTGGGTCCGTCACAGGCGATCCGCGGTTCCCCGTGCGGCTCGTAGCGCCGCTCGGGCCAGCGCAGCGCGAAGCGCCGCTTCTCAGACAGGAGCGCGTTGATGGTCATGACACGGCCGTGGAAGCGCACCGTGCTGCCGTAGAAGCGGGGCGCGGCGGACAGCATCGCGCCGTTGGGCGCCGATACGCTGTCGAGATAGCCGAGACTCAGGCGACGCGCCGCCACGGCCCAATCGGAGAAGCGCGGATCCGGCTCGGCGCGGGCCATGTTCGCGGCGGGAGGCGGGGCAGGGCGGTGCATCCGGGCGGTATGGGCGTGGCTCTCTTCGCGCGCCCGCTCGCGGATGGCGGCCCGTCGGGCGCGGCGCATCTCGGCGGCACGGGTGCGGTCCTGGCGGTGCATGTCCCGCCGGGCGGGGGAGTGGGAGGCGGCGGCGGCCCGGCGCGAACGGGGCGCGGCTTCCGGTTCGGCCTCGAAACGGGGGGCGGACTTGGCCGCCGGCTTCGCCCGCTCGCCGCCGGCAGGGGCGGGCCCGGATTTGGCGGGTGGGTCGATCCAGTTCGATCCCTGCTGGGCCAGGGCGCCTCCCGCCGCGCAGGCCGAGGAGAGGAGAAGGGTCAGAAACAGCACGGGGCGCATGACGGGACCGATCGGGCGAGCAGGCCTGAAGATGCCTCGCGGAAGGCCGGGTTACCGTCGGCGCTCACCTCGGATGGGTGACGGCGGCCGGCACTCCGCGAAAGGCGGTCGGTGAGACGGAACGCGTGACGGCACCGCTACGGTTCCACGCCATTCTGCCACCGGTTCAGTGCCTACACCGAGTCGGACGCCGGTGCGACCGGTGCCGGGGCTGGACCGCCCGTTACCCCCGCTGTCCAAGCTTCCCGCGTCGGAGCCTACGAAGCCGGGCTCCCGCCCCACGCTCTTGCCCCGCACTCTTGCCCCGCACTCTTGCCATCGCGCGGGAAGTGCCCACCTTGAGCGTGAGGATTCCGGCTCGTCCTGCGCGCGCATGCAGCAGGCCGAGCGCGCCTTGTGCCAAGCATCGGGTGGGATCACTGAGGACGGGTCCGGGCCCCTCTGACGGTCGAGGCGTCGACCGTGATGTCGGATTCTTTCACCGCTGGCGCGAACGCGGCGCGGAAGCGTGCGAGGATATGCCTGTGCCGGCCATGCTGGTTTTCCTGTTCCGGCCCGATGCGAGCGGAGCGGCTGCTTGAGCGCGACCTCGCAGACCGGGAAGCGCCGCGCGCTCCTTCTCGTGAACGCCAAGGCCCGCAGCGGGTCCGCGCCGCTGGATGCGATCCGCACGATCCTGCGCGAGGGGGGGCTCGATCTCGTCGAGCCGGAGGGCAGCGCCGATTGCAAGGAGGTGATCGGGCGGCATGCGGGCTCCGTCGATCTGGTGATCCTCGGGGGCGGCGACGGCACCATGAACGCGGCGGCGCCGGCCCTGGTCGAGACGGGGCTGCCCTTCGGCATCCTGCCGCTCGGCACCGCCAACGACCTCGCCCGCTCCCTCGGCCTGCCTCTCGAGCCGGAGCCGGCCGCCCGCGTGATCCCCACGGCGCCGGAGAAGGCGATCGACCTCGGCTGGGTCAACGGGCACTATTATTTCAACGTCGCGAGCGTCGGCTTTTCCGCCGATCTCGCCAGCGAGCTGACGGCGGAGGCCAAGAAGACCTGGGGCACGGTGGGCTACGCCATCGCCGCTTTTCGACTCCTGCGCCGCGCCCGGCCCTTCACCGTGACGATCGAGCATGACGGCCGTACCGAGAAGGTGACGACCATCCAGGCTTCGGTCGGCAACGGGCGCCATTACGGCGGTGGCATGACCGTGCAGGAAGACGCCACCGTGGATGACGGGCGGCTCGATTTCTACAGCCTCGAAGTCGCCCATTGGTGGCGGCTGATCGCGCTGCTGCCGGCCCTGCGCCGCGGGACCCATGGCAAGGCCGCGGATGTGCGGGCCTTCGAGACCACGGAACTGATGCTGACGACCCGAAAGCCGCGGGCGGTCAACACCGACGGCGAGTTGACGACCTGGACGCCGGCCCATTTCAAGGTGATGCCGAAGGCGGTGCGCGTTCTCGCGCCGCTGGACGCCGCGCCCGGCAGCACCAGCCGGTTCCCTCTTCCCTTCTGAACCCCCGGATCCGGCCGTGGACAGCCTGCTTCACCTCGCCGCCGATCCCACCGCCTGGGCGGCACTGGCGACCCTCGTCGTGATGGAAGTCGTTCTCGGCATCGACAACCTGATCTTCATCTCGATCGTCTCCAACAAGCTGCCCGAGGCCGAGCGGAGCCGGGCGCGGCGCTTGGGTATCGGCCTTGCCCTGATCCTGCGGCTGGCGCTCCTCGGCACCGTGGCCTGGATCGTCCACCTGACCGAGCCGGTCTTCGAGGTGCTGGGCAAGAGCTTCTCCTGGCGCGACCTGATCCTCATCGCCGGCGGCCTGTTCCTGCTGTGGAAGGCGACCAAGGAGATCCACCACAGCGTCGATCCGAGCCCGGAGGAGAAGCCCGCCAGCCGGGCGGCGCTCACCTTCGGCTCGGCCATCGGCCAAATCCTGGTACTCGACCTCGTCTTCTCGATCGATTCGATCATCACCGCCGTCGGCATGACCGAGCACGTGCCGATCATGGTGATCGCCGTCCTCGCCGCCGTGACCGTGATGCTGATCGCCGCGGACCCGCTGTCGCGCTTCATCGCCGCCAACCCGACCGTGGTGATGCTGGCGCTCGGCTTCCTCATCATGATCGGCATGACGCTGCTCGCCGAAGGCTTCGGCGCGCATGTGCCGAAGGGCTACATCTACACCGCGATGGCGTTCTCGGCCGGCGTGGAAGGCCTCAACATGGCGGCCCGCCGCCGCAGGCGGGCGAAGACGCCGACGGGCGGAGCCTGAAGCGCGGCAGTTTTCCCGTGAAAACTGCGGGGGTCTGCCAAGGGGCGGCCTACCGCTTCCAGGTCGACCGTTCCCCCGGGGCCGCGCGAGAGCATCGTCCCGAAAGGTGGTTGCCGCTTTCGGAAAAGAGAGGATGCGAAACAAGAGGCACGAGCCCCGGCGAGTGGCATAGGAGCGAGCCTGTTTCCGGGGCCTTGCCCGCTCGCCAAGCATGTTTCCATTTGGGCCAAATGCGCTCGATCCGAGCGAGGCGGTCAACGGATGGTAAGGCATAGGGGCCGAAGCCCGTCTGCCTCGGCTTGCGGGGTAAGGGTCCGTTCACGCCGCACCACGCGAGTAAGTGGCATGACCTGAACCCAGGCGACTGCCTCCATGCGCTTCCTTCTCGCACCGGCCCTGCTCGCCGCCGCGTGCGGATCCTCCCTCGCTGCCGCACCCTCGCCGTTCCGCGCAGCCCTTGCGGCGGCTGGCGGCTGCGGCGTGCACCGCGTCCTCGCGGAGGAGAGGCTCGGCCGGCTCGGCGCCCCCACGGCACATGCCGTGTCGCAAGGTGAGGCCGACCTGTTCGGCAAGCCGGCCGGACAGTGGACCGAGGACGAGATCCGCGACGCCGTTTCCGTCTTCGCGGCCTGCGAGACCAAGTCCGGGGGGGCCCGCACCGGGTTGAGCGAGCGCCTCGCCCGCGACCTGCGCGGCTTGGAAACGGCCCTGCGCCGGGCCATCGTCGTCGGGCATGCCCACGCACCCGTCGAGGCGAGCGAGGAGCGGGCACCGCACGGAGCCGGCCGCGATGGCACTCCGACCGCGCCCGCTGGGCTGCGACAGGGCCCGGCCTTCACCCCCGCCGTGAAGAGTGGCGCCCCGCAGGGGGGAGCGCCACGCGCGCTGGCCGCGATGCCAGCCCCCTCCTCCGATGCGCGGGATGATGCGCCGCCCGCCCGAGCCTGGCGGGCGCAGCCGTCGGCCACCGATGCGGCAGCGGGCGAGCCGCCTCGCCCCGCCGCGGCGTCGGTCACTGCGCACCGGCCGCCGACGGAGCGGACCCCGTGCCCGGTCAGCCTCGGCGCCTTCGATCTGCTTCAGGCCGAGATGCGTCTGTCCGAGGCCGAGGGCCTGCTCGGCTGCCGCGGCACCATCGACGCCACCACGACCATACCCGGGGTCGGCACCTTCGAGACCTATCTCTGGTCTGACCGCGGCAGCGGCGGCACCGTCACACTGGTCTTTCAGAACAAGCGCCTGCGCTCGAAGGCGCAGCGCGGCCTCGGCGCGGAAGCCGGGCGCAGCGGCTGAATCGTATCGCCGCCGAGAATTCCCAAGGCTTAGCGCATCATCCCGAAAGGTGGTTGCCGGCTTTCGAAAAAGGATGATGCAAAAACAAGAGGATCGAGCATCGCCGCTCTCGCTCGGGCCGTCCTTGCGGTTTCGGCTCGGTACGGTGGGCCGGCAACGTCCGGGCCGGCAGCGCGCGTCTCGCCTGAGGGCGCGCTGCGGCGTGATGGATTCAGCGCAGCAAGTTGGTCTTGGCCAGATCGAGGATCGCGTCGCCGCGTCCGTTCATCACGGCTTGGAGCGCGTAAAGGCTGAAACCCTTCACCTGCTCGGCCTGAAGCTTCGGCGGCATCGCCAGTTCCTGCCGGTTCGTCACCACGTCGAGGAGGGCCGGGCCGGGATGGGACAGAACATCCTGGATCGCGCCTTCCAAGTCGCCCGGATCCTCGACCCGGTAGGCATGGATGCCGATGGCGCGGGCCATGGCGGCGAAATCCGGGTTTTCGAGCGTGACGCCGGTCTCGAGATAGCCCGCGGCCTTCATCTCCAACTCGACGAAGCCGAGCGTGCCGTTGTTGTAGATGACGACCTTCACCGGCAGCTTTTCCTGCGTCAGGGTGAGGATGTCGCCCATCAGCATCGCGAAGCCGCCATCGCCCGACAGCGAGATCACCTGCCGGCCGGGGCTCGCCGCCTGGATGCCGATGGCGTGCGGCAGGGCGTTCGCCATCGAGCCGTGCGCCCAGGAACCGATCAGGCGCCGCCCAGCCGTCATGGCGAGGTAGCGCGCCGCCCAGACTGTGGGCGTGCCGACATCGGCCGTGAACACCGCGTTATCGGTGGCCGCCTCGCTGAGGAGTCGAGTGAGGTATTGCGGGTGGATCGGCTTACGCCCCGGCTTGCCGGTGGCGAGATCGTCGAGATCCTCGCGCGCCTTGGCGTAATGCTTGAGGCTGGACTCCAGATGGCGCCCGCTGTCGTTGCCGGTCAGGCGTGGCAGAAGGGCGTCGATGGTGGCGGCGACATCGCCGACGAGACCGAGTTCGAGCCGGCAGCGCTTGCCGAGATTCTCCGGACGCAGATCGACCTGCGCGATCTTGGCGTGTTCGGGGTAGAACTGGCGGTAGGGGAAGTCGGTCCCCAGCATCAGCAGGGTCTCGCAGGCTTCCATCGCCGCATAGCCCGAACTGAACCCGATCAGCCCGGTCATCCCGACATCGTAGGGGTTGTCGTGCTCGACATGCTCCTTGCCGCCGAGCGCATGGACGATCGGGCTCTTGAGACGTTCGGCCAGCCGCATCAGTGGCGCGTGCGCACCGGCGCAGCCGCGTCCGCATAGAAGCGTGATTTTCTTGGATCCGTTGAGGAGGTCCGCCAAGCGGTCGAGTTCATCGGCGGGCGGAACCGTGACCGGTGCGCGGGGGCGCAGCGTCGCGGGGGCGGACAATGCGCGCTTGGGCGCTTCCTTCAGAGCGACGGTTCCGGGGATGACCACCACGGCGACGCCGCGCTTGCCGACGGCCGAGCGGATCGCCGCTTCCAGGACGTTGGGCAGTTGCTCCGGGTCCGAGACCGTCTCGCAGAAATGGCTGCAATCGCGGAACAGCTCCTCGGGCCGCGTCGCCTGGAAGTAGTTGAGGCCGATCTCGCTCGACGGGATATGCGCGGCGATCGCCAGGACCGGCGTGCGGGTGCGGTGGGCGTCGAACAGGCCATTGATGAGATGGAGGTTGCCCGGTCCGCAGGAGCCGGCGCAGACCGCGAGTTCACCCGTCACCTGCGCCTCGCCTGCGGCGGCGAAGGCGGCGACTTCCTCGTGACGGACATGAACCCAATCGATGACGCCGCGGGCGCGGATCGCCTCGGTGATTCCGTTCAGGCTGTCGCCGACGAGGCCGTAGACGCGGCGCACGCCCGCCTGCTGGAGCGTCTCGACCACGAGATCCGATACGTTGCGGGTTGCCATGCGCCGTCTCCGAACAGAACCGCCTCGAAAGGCGGTGACGGCGGGCCAACGTCAGACGCAAGCGAAGGTTCGGATGGGTCGAAGATTTTGCAATGACTGCACAATTTCACATACCGGGCGCGTCGCCTCCGGCAGGATCGTGACTTCGTCGAGACCGGCCGGACCGGATCGGCGACGGCCCTTTGCCATCCGGGCCGCGGTGTGCCCGAACCAGCCCTTCGCGCGATACGGCCCGAAATAAAAAAGGGCCGGCCGATCGTGTCGGCCGGCCTCTCGGCAAAAAACCTCGGCGAAGTGTCTCGCCTTACGTGTTCATCGAGTCGAAGAAGTCGCCGTTGCTCTTCGTCTGGCGCAGCTTGTCCATCAGGAACTCGATCGCGTCGGTGACGCCCATCGGGTTGAGGATGCGGCGCAGGACGTAAGTCTTCTTGAGCGCGTCCGGCGGCACCAGCAGCTCTTCCTTACGGGTGCCGGAGCGGGTGATGTCGATGGCCGGGAAGATGCGCTTGTCGGAGACCTTGCGGTCGAGAATGATCTCGGAGTTGCCGGTGCCCTTGAACTCCTCGAAGATCACCTCGTCCATGCGCGAGCCGGTGTCGATCAGCGCGGTCGCGATGATGGAGAGCGAGCCGCCCTCCTCGATGTTGCGGGCCGCGCCGAAGAAGCGCTTGGGCCGCTGCAGGGCGTTGGCATCGACACCGCCGGTCAGCACCTTGCCGGAGGACGGCACCACCGTGTTGTAGGCGCGGCCGAGGCGGGTGATGGAGTCGAGGAGGATCACCACGTCGCGGCCGTGCTCGACCAAGCGCTTGGCCTTCTCGATCACCATCTCGGCGACCTGCACGTGGCGGGTGGCCGGCTCGTCGAAGGTCGAGGCGATGACCTCGCCCTTCACCGAGCGGATCATGTCGGTCACCTCCTCCGGGCGCTCGTCGATGAGGAGCACGATGAGGTAGCATTCCGGATGGTTGATCGTGATCGACTGCGCGATGTTCTGCATCAGCACGGTCTTGCCGGTACGCGGCGGCGCGACGATCAGCGCGCGCTGGCCCTTGCCGATCGGCGAGACGATGTCGATGATCCGGGGGCTGAAGTCTTTTTTCGGCGGATTGTCGAGTTCGAGCTTGAAGCGCTGCGTCGGGAACAGCGGCGTCAGGTTGTCGAAGTGGACCTTGTGCTTGATCTTCTCCGGGTTCTCGAAGTTGATCGTGTTGACCTTGAGCAGCGCGAAATAGCGCTCGCCGTCCTTGGGGCCGCGGATCGGGCCCTCGACGGTGTCGCCCGTGCGCAGGCCGAAGCGGCGGATCTGGGTCGGCGAGATGTAGATGTCGTCCGGGCCGGGCAGATAGTTCGAATCGTGCGAGCGCAGGAAGCCGAACCCGTCCTGGAGCACCTCGACCGTGCCGGCGCCGATGATCTCGGTCTCGTTGGCCGCGAGCTGCTTGAGGATCGCGAACATCAGCTCCTGCTTACGCATGGTCGAGGCGTTCTCGACATCGACCTCCTCCGCGAAGGCCGTGAGCTCGGTCGGCGATTTGGACTTGAGGTCCTGAAGCTTCACCTCACGCCGGGCGACGAGATCGGCCGGCGCGACGACGGCTTCCGCCGGAGCTTCAACGGGGGTGAGAGCGTCGTTCTGTGACGTCATGTGGGGAGATGCAACCAACGAAGGGCGGGGAATGGTCGGCCGGTTCGGGAGCAGAGCCGGGCGCTGGGGAAGCGCCCCGGGGTCCGTAGCCGTCGCGGGCGCGCGGCCCGGCCCGCGCATCGGTTCCGCTCGGTCAGAAAGACCTCGGAATGCGACACGGCTGCAATGGGAGAGCATCGTTCAGTAGCGCGTTTCGCCACCCGGCTCAAGACCCCGCCCGCCGATTTCCGTCTTAGGGTTTGGCGAGTCGGCCTACCGCCGCCGCAGGCGCACGTAGAGGGCGCCGCCTCCACCGTGGTGGCGGGCCGCCTCCTCGAAACCGAGCACGAGGCCGCGCAATTCCGGGCCCCGCAGCCAGTGCGGCACGCTGCGGCGGAGCACGCCGCGCTCGGAGAAGCCGGCGCGGTCGCGACCGCCGAAATCCTCGCCGCCCTTGCCGGTCACCACGAGCACGCGGGCATGCCCCGCCGCGCGGGAGCGTAGCAGGAAGCCGACCAGGGCCGCATGCGCCTCCGCCTGATACAACCCGTGCAGATCGATGCGTGCCTCGATCGTCAGCGTACCCCGCTCCAACCCGCGCCGCTCCCGCCGCTCCAGACCCGGCGCCCCCAGGGACGCTGGGGGAAGGGGGGGAGTGGGCGCGGCGCTGGCCCGGGCGATCTCGGGAGCGAGGTCGCCGAGCTTGAGCGGCTTCGACGCGGCTCGCGACAGGGAGACGAGAGGGCCAGGCTTGGGAGGGCCAGACTTGGGTGGGACAGGCTTGGTGGGGGCGGCCGGGGGAGGGGAGGCGGGTTTCCAGGCAGGCTTGGCGGCAGGCTTCGGAGCTGGCTCGGCAACCTTCGCCGCAGGCCCGGCGACCTTCGCCGCAGGCCCGGCGACCGGCGGCGCGGGCTGTTTGGCGCCCTTCTGAGCGGGCTTTTTCGGCTTGGCGCGACCCCGCAGGGGCGTGATCAGCTTGGCGATCTCGCCCCAGAGATGCGCCTCCTCGCGCGAGAGCAGGCGCGAGCGCCGCGGCGGTCGCGCGCTCACGGCCGTGCCTCTCCGGCAGCGGCCTCCGGTGCAGCCGCGTCCTTGGCAGCGCCATCCGGGGCGGGCTTCGGGATCAGCACCACGAATCCCATCCGGTCGTGCAGGTCGCCCGCCGCCCGTCCGGCGGCAGCGCCGGTGCCGACATAGAGGTCGCCGCGCGCCGGGCCGACGATGGCCGAGCCGGTATCGGCGGCGACGACCAGATGGCCGCGGCCGGGCTGGCCCGGCAGCTTGCCTTCCAGCCAGAACGGCAGGCCGTACCGCCAGAGGTTCCCGTCGACGGCCATGCTGCGCCCCGGGCTCAGCGGTACGCCGGCGGCGCCGGGCGGCCCGAGGGCGGGGTCGGTCACCGGCTCGGTCCGGAAGAAGATGTAGGACGCGTTCATCCGCATCAACCGGCGGGCATGGTCGGGGTTGGCCCGCAGCCACGCCGTCCAGCGCTCCAGGCTCAGCCCGTTGATCGGCAGGTGGCCCTCGTTGACGAGCAGCTTGCCGATCGAGGTGTAGGGCTGGCCGTTCTTGCCGTCGTAGAGCACCCGCATGCCGCGCCCATCGGGCAGGCGGACCCGCCCGGACCCCTGCACCTGCAACACGAAGAGGTCCACGGCGTCGCGCAGCCACAGCAGCGGCCGGGTCCGCTCGCCGAGCGCCCCATCCTCGATCGCCGCGCGCTCGGGATAGGGGACGAGCCCGGTCTCGGTGCGCCGGCCCGCCCGGTAGAGCGGATCGAGCCCCGGCACCGTCTCGCCGGGAGCGAGGCTGACGAGGTCGTCCGGCCGGGCCAGCACGGGTGCGGTATAGCCGGGCCCCGGCTCGAGCGACCCCGTCAGCTCGGGCTCGAAATAGCCGGTGAGGAAGCCGACCCGGCGCTCAGGCTCCGTTCCGGACGCCGGTCGGACGATGCGGTAGGCGGAGAACCGCGCCTCGAAGAATTTTTTTGCCTCGTTCGGCCTCACCTCGGCTGCGGCGGCGCAGGCCGCCGCGAGGTCGGCGGGCGAGCCCGTCACGCCCTCGATCTGGGGCGGATTGGGGCCGGGCCCGGCGCAGGTGCGGCGGAAGGCGTCGAGGGACGCCGCCCCGTCATCCTCGCGCCAGCCGGGCAGGGCGGCGAGGGAGACTGGCTCCAGCACGGCGCCCGCCACCGGGGGAGGGACGCGCAACGCTTCAGCCGCGTGCGAGGGTCCGGCGGGAATGGAAACGGCCGCAGCGGCGAGGACCGCTGCGGCCGGAAGGGAAACGCGCAAACACGGCATGAGGCGAAACGATCAGCCGCCCGCGTCGGTGGCGACGAGTTGCCAGTTCGGGTCGCGCGAGCCGAGCGTGCGGGCGAAGGTCCACACGTCGGGCACCTCGACGCCGGTCTCGGCATGGCCGTCGATCACCTTGCCGTCCGCGTCACGCGTGGCGGTGATAAGGTTCGAGAGGAAGCGCACGGTGATCTGGGCGGCACGGTTCTTCACCTCGACGGCGGCGATCTCCGCCTTGTCGATGGAGATGAAGGTCGTCTCCGCCGTCTCGTTGCGCTTCTCGCGCTCGGAGATCGCCCGCTCGAAGCCCTCGCAGACCTCCCGCGAGAGGAGCGCGCGCAAGGTCTTGCGGTCCCCCTTGGCGAAGGCGGTGACGATGGTCTCGTAGGCGCCCTTGGCTCCCTCGAGGAAGGCGCGGGGCTCGAAGGTCGGTTCGAGCTGCACCACCTGCTCGAGGCCGCGGGCGACCGCCGAGCCCGGCTCGGCGATGCCGCGCCAGTCGCGGGTCGCGGTCTGCACCGCCGCCGCGCCCGCCGGGCTACGGTCGGCGCCGGGCAGGCGCACCACGTTGTCGCCCTCACCGCGGCCGCCCGGCGGCTCGGTGCGGTTGCGCTCCACCGGCCGGAAGGGCGAGCGCTCGGTGCCGGTCTTCTGTCCCAGGACCGAGCGCAGCCGCCAGATCACGAAGACGGCCAGCGCCAGGAAAATCAGAGTGGTTGCGTCGAAGGAATCCTGCATCACCGATCCGAATCGTGACCGTCGCACACGTGAGTCCGGCACCCGTAAGGCCACCTGGACGGGAAAGCTCCGCCCCCTGATCCCGCTCGCCGCGCTCCGGGAGATGGTTTCGCGAGGCTCCCGACCGGAGCCGGAGAGGGGTTCGCAAGACCGGCTCTTAGCCGAGGGCGGCGCGGGGATCGACCCGGGAACGGAGACCTTGGTAGGCGCTTGGGTCTGAGTGTCTCCGACTGTTCGAAGTCCGTGACCTTAACGTCATATGGGCGGACCTGCGAGGTATTCCAGGGAAACGCGCAAGACGAGCGTCCGCGTCCCATTCACGCGCTCCCCGGCGAGAGCCGCAGAACCGGGCTTCGAAGCCTCGTGCGGGCCGGGGCGATTGCTTCGGTTCGGCTTGTTCGCTGGATACGGGCATGGTAGCCGCAGCCCGCGCCGGAGGGGCGCTCTTTGCGCGGGACACGTGCGCGCCGAAGACGACGCAAGAAGGAGAGACGCCATGGCCGATACCGCGGCACCGAACGGCAACGGCGCGCAGGGCCAGGATCTCGCGCCCGCGATCAACGCACTGGCGCAATACGCCAAGGATCTTTCCTTCGAGAACCCGAACGCGCCGCGCTCCCTGCAGCCGCAGGAGGGCGGCCCTCAGATCAACATTCAGGTCAACGTCAACGCCCAGCAGATCGCCGAGGCCGACTTCGAGGTCGAGCTGACGCTCGAGGGCGATGCCAAGATCCAGAACGAGGTGCTGTTCGCCTTCGAGCTGAAGTACGCCGGCATCTTCCGCATGCGCAACATCCCGCAGGAGCAGATCCATCCGGCGGTGATGATCGAGTGCCCGCGCCTGCTCTTCCCGTTCGCGCGCCAGATCGTCGCCGAGGCCGTGCGCAACGGCGGCTTCCCGCCGCTCTACATCGACCCGATCGATTTCGTCGGCCTCTATCAGCAGAAGATGATGGAAGCCCAGGCCCAGGGCGGCCAGCCGGGCGCACCGCTCGCCTCCTGAGGCGCCCCTTCGGGGACACCTTTCGATCAGGTTCTCGCATTCCCTGAGCAAAACCCCGGAGCCGACGGCCCCGGGGTTTTTATTTTCGATCATTTGTTTGTTTTTGGCCGCCTTGTGACCTGTCGGCCGCAGGGCTCGCGCAACGGCTGTGCTAGCGCGCCGGTGCAGCCGATTTTGGCTGCCGACCCGGGCCTTGCCGATGTTCCGCCGTCCGACCTTTGCCGCGCTTCTCCTGGCGCTCGGCCTGTCCGCCTGCACCACCGTCGCGCCCAATACGCTCTCCCCGCAGGAGACCGCCAACCTGCGCTTCACCAGCATGGAGGTTCGCGTCCCGCCCGAGGCCGCGATCCGCTGGAGCGCCGCCGAAGACGATTACCTGCGCGCCCGCGGCCTGTCGCAGACCGATCCGGCCCTGACCGCGACGCCGGAGGCCCGCGCCCATCTGCGCGACCTCGCCGCCGGTCGCCTCAAGCGCGCCCTGGAGCGCGCGGTCGCGCAACGGCCCGAGGGCACCCGGCCGGTGCGGCTCGTCGCCACGATCAACCGGGTCGACATCCCCTCCGCGGCGCAGCGGGTGCTCATCGGCGGCCATCCGAGCGTGCAGGCCGACATCGCCGTGGTCGACGCGCGCTCGGGTGCGCTGCTGACGACGTACCGGGGCGCGATCGGCACCCGCCCCGCCGGCCAGGGCGCGGTCGCGCTGGTGGATGCCGTCATGGTGGCGGCCGGGGCCGACGACCAGTTCGACCGGGCCGCCAACGATTACGCCGACGGCTTCCAGCGCTGGCTCGCACCACGATAGCCGGGTCGCGCGGGCCGGCGGCGGTGAGCGTTGCCCCGGGGGCGGGGCGACGCTGGCGCAGATCGCCACCATGCTCGGTCTGTTCTCCCTGGGCTTCTGCGCCCTCGTCGCCTTCGCCCTCGGCTCCCCCAACCTCGCACTGATGCTGGTGATCGCGGGCTTCACCGCGATCACGATCCTCGATCCCATCGCCGCCCGCCGCGGCGAGGCGCCCCTGTTCTTCGCGCGCCTGCGGCCGGCTCAGATCCCGCTCGCCGTGCTCAGCCTCGCCGCCCTGCTGGCCTACCGCTTCACGCTCTGAGTCCGCGTTCGGCGGGGGGCCCCTCACGCCCCTCATCCTGACGCGGGTCCCTCAGGATGAGGGGGCGGATTGGAGAATGTCGGCGGCTTTCGTAAAAGTCCGCACCGACCCTCCAGCCCGTTTTCCGACCGCCCCATGCATGTCAGCCACGATCCCACCGCCCCGGCATCCGAAACGATCGGGTTCGACGCCTTCCTCGCCGTCGATATCCGCGTCGGCACCGTCGTCTCCGCCGAGCCTTTTCCCGAGGCGCGCAAACCCGCGATCAAACTCGTCATCGATTTCGGGCCGGTGATCGGTACCAAGCGCTCCAGCGCGCAAATCACCGAGCATTACGGGCCCGACACCCTGGTCGGCCGGCAGGTCGCGGCGGTGGTGAACTTCCCGCCGCGCCAGATCGGCAAGTTCCTGTCGGAGGTGCTGACGCTCGGCTTTGCCGACCCGGCCGGCGCCGTCGTGCTGTTCGCCCCCGACAAGCCGGTGCCGGACGGCAGCCGGCTCTTCTAACGCATCATCGGGTTGCCGCCCCGCCCGCGGCTGCGATAGAGCCGGACCTCATTTCCGACCCATCCCGCTCGATCGGCGACGACATGGCCAAGGCCGACACCCTGAAACCCCGCCTGCCGCGCGGCTTCCCCGACCGCACGGAGGCCGACATCCTGGCCCAGGGGCGGATGCTCGACACGATCCGGCAGACCTTCGAGCTCTACGGCTTCGAGGCGCTGGAGACCCCCTTCGTCGAGTACACCGAGACGCTGGGCAAGTTTCTGCCCGACCTCGATCGACCGAACGAGGGCGTGTTCTCGTTCCAGGACGACGACGAGCAGTGGCTCTCGCTGCGCTACGATCTCACCGCACCGCTCGCCCGCCATGTCGCCGAGAACTTCGACGCGATCCCGAAGCCCTATCGCAGCTACCGGGCGGGCTACGTCTTCCGCAACGAGAAGCCGGGGCCGGGCCGCTTCCGCCAGTTCATGCAGTTCGATGCGGACATCGTCGGCGCGGGCAGCGTCGCGGCCGATGCCGAGACCTGCATGCTGATGGCCGACACGCTGGAGCGCCTCGGGCTCGCCGGCCAGTACGTCGTCAAGGTCAACAACCGCAAGGTGCTCGACGGCGTGATGGAGGCGATCGGCCTTGCGGGGGCCGACAAGGCCGGCCAGCGGCTCACCGTGCTGCGCGCCATCGACAAGCTCGACCGCCTCGGCGCCGACGGCGTTCGCCTCCTGCTCGGCCCCGGCCGCAAGGACGAGAGCGGCGACTTCACCAAGGGCGCCGGGCTTGGCGACGACGCCATCGAGCGCATCCTCGCCTATGTCGGCTTCGAAGCGAGCCCGCACGAGGGCGCCGACCGGATGGCGTTCTGGGAAAAGTTCTTCGGCTCCTGGCAGGAGGTCGTCGGCACCTCCGAGACCGGCCGCGAGGGCATCGCCGAACTCCACGCGATCATGCGGCTCTGCGAGGCGGCGGGCTACGGCCATGACCGGGTGCGGGCCGACCCCTCCGTGGTGCGCGGTCTCGAATACTATACCGGCCCCGTCTACGAGGCGGAGCTGACGTTCCCCGTCACCAACGAGGACGGCCAGACCGTCCGCTTCGGCTCGGTGGCGGGCGGCGGTCGCTATGACGGCCTCGTCGGTCGCTTCCGCAGCGAGCCGGTGCCGGCGACCGGCTTCTCCATCGGCGTCTCGCGGCTGTTCTCGGCCCTGCGGCTGACCAAGAGCCCGCTGGTGGAAGGCGCAGCCAAGCCCGGCCCGGTCGTGGTGCTGGTGCTCGATCGCGAGAACATCGCCGAGTATCAGGCGCTGGTCGCACGGCTGCGCGCGGACAACATCCGGGCCGAACTCTATCTGGGTGCGGCCGGGATGAAGGCGCAGATGAAATACGCCGACCGCCGCCGCGCGCCGGCCGTCGTCATCCAGGGCTCGAACGAGCGCGAGGCCGGCGAGGTCCAGATCAAGGATCTGATCGCGGGTGCCCGCGCGGCCGAAGCCATCGCCAGCAATGCCGAATGGAAGGCCGCCCGCCCGGCCCAGGTGTCGGTGCCGGTGGAACGGATGGTCGAGGCGGTTCGCGAAACGCTGGCCCGGCATTTCGGGTGAGGCGCCAGAGCATCGTCCCGAAAGGTGGTTGCCGGCTTTCGGAAAAAAGATGATGCGAAAACAAGAGCCTCAAGCATCGTCCTGGATCTGGGATCCAGGACGATGCTTGAGGCGGGAGGGCGATTCTCTCTCCTTGAAGAGCATCCCCTCGCCCCGCCGTGCGAGGAGAGGGCTTTGACGCCCACAGAGCTCGGGTGGTCCCGAGTTCTGATCCACGTGGTCCAAGTCGGGCAGGCCCGACTTGGATCGTCGGCAAAGCGAGGCGGCGGCCGAAGGTGAGGGGGCGGTTCCGACGAGCCTCGTCGAGAACCGCCCCCATGCCCCGGCGTGGTCTCCGCTCCCGGCCCGCACGACAGGGTGCAGGGAGAGGGGCAGACCCGCGCTTGTCCCTTACAGATTCTGCGCCGGCCGTCCGGTCTCGTTGAAGCCGGGCCGCGAGCCGGTCGCTTGGGCGGTCGCCGGTCCGCCCTGCTGACCACTCTGCGGGCCGCCTTCCGCGCTGGCGCGCTTGACCGCCGCATCGAGGTTTTCGGGATCGAGCGCCGTCTCGACGAAGGCGCGGCCGCGATGGGTCAGGTCGCGGGCGTAGCGAATGCCCTGGTCGCGCAGGTCGTCGGCATAGGGGCCGAGCGCCCGGTCTTCCTGGCGGGTGCGCGGCAGGAGCGCGCCGAGCAGCAGGCCGGCGGCAAGGCCGACCACGCCGACGAGGAGCGGGTTCTCGGAGACGAAGTGCTCCGTAGCGGTGCGGCCCTCGTGCAGGCGGCGATAGCCGCGATCCGCAAGGTCGGCGGCGCGTTGGCGCTGCGTCTCGTAGCGGTCCTCGACCCAGGAGCGGGCATCCTCGTAGGTCTCGCCCGCCCGTTCGCGGGCGGCGCGCACCGTGTCGCCGGCCTGGGCGCGGGTGGAATCGGCGGCCTCGCTCACGCGGTTCTTCAGCTCGGAAGCCCGGTCCGCGGCCTGGTCGCGCAGGTTGCGTGCGCCTTCCCGCGCCTGTTCGGTCGTATCCTGCAGGCCGGCTTGCAGGCGGGCATTGGCGTCGCGGCCCTGCGCGGTCGCCCGGTCGGAGATATCGTGCAGATTGTGCTCGACGCCGGACTCGCGGGGCATGCCGGAGCGGGCGGCGATGTTCTCGGGCAGGGTCTCCACCGGCGCGCCGGAGGGCGGCGTGGTGACAGGGCCTTGATGGTTGGGGCCTTGGCTCATGATGGACTCCGTTTCCTGGTCGGCCGTCGGCGCGGGGCGTTCCGCGCGCGGCCTGAGATGAGGGGTCAGACCTGACGCTCGGGCGGCAGATCGTGGAGGGGGCGCCCGCCGGGGGCGTCGGGGTCGTAGGTGCGGTCGGCCCCCGTCACGATGACGGGCTTGGCCTCCACCGGCACCACGGCACGGGAGGGAGAGGGACGGCGGACGGTCCGCATGCCGTTGAGCAGGAGGCCGACGCCGGCCGCGATCAGCAGCACCGGCACGGGGTTGCGCCGCACCGCCAGCAGGGCGTCGTCGTAGAAGCCGCTATAGGGCGTCTGCCGGGCCGAACCGAGCATCTCGTCGACGAGGCTCGACGCGTTCAGGCGTCCCTGGATCCGGTCGATGGTCTCATCGAGACGGGCACGGCTCTGCTCGATGTCCTTCTCGAGATCAGAGATCGATTCGCTCATCCCGAAACCCTTTCCGTCAGCGCGCGGGCATCCTGCCGGACCTGCCGCGAGGTCCGGGTCGGCGCGAGGTTGGACAGCGACATCGCCCGGGCGCCGATGACGCCGAGCACGACGGCCACGAGCAGCATGCCGCCGCCCACCAGCAGGGCCGCGAGCCATTCGGACCCCACGAGGGTCGCGACGAACTTCACGAGCGCGCCGATGAGCACCAGCATCGCCGTGACCGCGAACACCGCGGCCAGCACCATCATCGCGAGGCCGATGAACAACGAGCGGACGTTGTTCGTCATCTCCGTGCGGAAGAGGGCGATCTCCTTGCTGGCAAGCTCACTCGCCTCGCGCAGGGCATCGGCGACGAGGGCTTGGATCGAGGAGGGGGGAGGGGAGGGGTTGGGGCCTGTCATGGCGCGTCCCTTCAGACCCGGTAGTCGTCGTAGGCGTGGTCCGTCTCGGCGCTGCCCGACGCCTTGACGAAGCGCGACAGCAGGAAGCCCGCCGCGAACGCGCCGACCGCCACCGTCACCGGGGAGCGCCGGGCGTAGGTTTCCGCCTGACGGTAGAAGTCGTCGAGGCTGCGCCGCTCGATCGAGCCGGCGAGGTCGTCCAGCCCTTCCGCCGCGCTGTCGAAGAAGGCGCGGATGTTGGGGCGATCGTCGAAGGTCTTGCCTGAATCGCGTAGGGACTTGGCGAGGTCCGAGACGGAACGGGCCGCCTCGCCCTTGCGGTCGTCGACGTAGGAGAGGGCCTGCTGGCGCGCGGCCGCGGCGAGCCCCTTGCCGCGCTCGGCCGCCAGACTTGCGGTGTCTTCCACGTCGTGGCGCAGATCCTCCAGGTCGGCCTTGGTGTCGGCCGCCCTGGGGCCGCCGACGGGATCTGGGGACGCGGACGATGTCATGGGCTTGTCTCCGGGCAGGATGGCTGGTCAAGGTCGCTGGACCGGCGCGGATGCGCTTCGATCTGCGATTAACGTGGCCGGAGAACCGTTGGCTGCCTCGCGGAGTTCCGTTTCACGACACCCTTCCGGGCCGCGGTCGCCGAACGAACGGCCTTCCGCGAACGGAAGTCAGAACAAGCGAGGAAGCGCCGCCGCTCCGATGCCGATACCAGCGTCGATCATGCTCTCCGGCCCCAGGCCGGTTCAGGACCGGATGTCATCGCCTATTCAGCTTGGCCCTTGCATGGTTGCGGCGGCTCTGCTGCACTGCGGGGAACGCGGGAAGGCGTGGGGGCCGGTCGGGCGGATGCGGGATCGAACAGCGGTAACATCGTCGGTCCGCCCGCTTGACCTGCAGGGGGGGATGCGTTTGGCTGCATCTCGACGGATCGCGCCAGGCTTCCGCGCGTTTTCACCCAGACGCAAGACCCTTCGGCTGGCGCGCGCCGCGTGCCGGCCCCAGCAAGGACCGGAGCCGGGTTCGTGGCACGTCTGATCATCGTCTCCAACCGTGTTGCCGTACCCGCCGAGGGTAAGGATGCGGTCTCCGCAGGGGGACTCGCCGTCGCGGTCAAGGAAGCTTTCTCCTCCTACGAGGGGTTGTGGTTCGGCTGGAGCGGGAACATCCGCGACAACCCGAGCACCGAGCCGGAACTGATCGACCGCGGGTCGATCCAGTACGCCGTCCTCGACCTCTCGCCGCAAGACCACCGCGAGTACTACGCCGGCTTTGCCAACCGGGCGCTCTGGCCGATCATGCATTACCGGATCGGGCTCGGGACGTTCTCCCGCTCGGATTATGCCGGCTACCAGCGCGTCAACCAGACCTTCGCCCAGGCGCTCGCCAAGCTCGTCGAGCCGGACGACCTGATCTGGGTCCACGACTACCATCTGCTGCCGCTGGCGAGCGAGCTGCGCGGCCAGGGCATCGCCAACCCGATCGGCTACTTCCACCACATCCCGTGGCCCGCCGCCGACGTGTTCAACACCCTGCCCGCCAGCAACGAGCTGCTGCGCGCCATGGCCGATTACGACCTGATCGGCCTGCAGACCGATGCCGACGTGCAGAATCTCTCGCGCAACTTCATCGACACGATGCGGGCGATCCCGCTCGGCGGCGGCTCGATGATGGTGGACGGGCGGCGCACGCGGATCCGCAGCTTCCCCATCGGCATCGATGTCGCCAGCTTCAAGGAGGCCGCCGACAAGGCCGGCTCCAACAAGGTGGTGCGCGAGACCATGGCGGGCCTGCGCACCCGCAAGCTGCTCATCGGCGTCGATCGGCTCGACTACTCGAAGGGCGTGCCCGAGCGCATGGAGGCGGTGGACCGCTTCTTCGCCTCGAATCCGGACCAGCGCGGCAACGTCGTCTACATCCAGATCACGCCGAAATCCCGCAGTGAGGTGCCGGAATACGAGCAGCTCTCGCGCGAGGTGAACGAGAAGGTCGGCGACATCAACGGCATGCTCGGCGAGCCGGCCTGGACACCGATCCAATACGTCACCAAGGCCTATCCGCGCCCCGTTCTCGCCGGGCTCTACCGGGCCGCCCGCGTCGGCCTCGTCACACCCATGCGCGACGGCATGAACTTGGTGGCCAAGGAATACGTCGTCGCCCAGAGCGAGGAGGATCCCGGCGTCCTCGTCCTCTCGAAATTCGCAGGCGCAGCCCGGCAGTTGCCCGAGGCGCTGCTCGTGAATCCCTACGACCGCTTCGAGGTCGCCGAGGCGATTCGGCAGGCGCTCTATATGCCCCGCGGCGAGCGCCTGGAGCGCTGGAAGCCGATGGCGGACCGCATGCGGCGCGAGGACGTGGATTGGTGGGCCCGCTGCTTCATGGTGGAGCTGGAGACCTTCCGCACCGTCGAGCGCGAGCCGCCGAGCACGACGGCGGCGGCGGCGGAGTAGAGCGGGGCTTCCGCCTCGGCGACGAATCGGCCTCAGTCGAAGCGTGGCCTTTCATTTTGGGCCCACTTCACGAAAGACCGGAATGATCGTCATCGAGGAGGGCCTGCCGACACCGCTTGGCGCGCATTTCGACGGCCGCGGCGTCAACTTCGCCCTCTTCTCGCAGAACGCGACCCGGGTCGATCTCTGCCTGTTCGATCCCGGGGCGCGTCACGAATCGCGCACGATCCGCCTGCCCTGCCGGACCGACGACGTCTTCCACGGCTATCTCCACGGCCTTCTGCCGGGGCAGCAATATGCCTACCGCGTGTTCGGTCCCTGGGATCCGGCGGCCGGCCACCGCTTCAACCCGGCCAAACTCGTCCTCGACCCCTATGCCCGCGAGATCGCCGGCCGCATCCGCTGGCACGACGCCCTCTACAGCCACCGCCATGGCGGCGCCCGTGAGGACCAGATGGACCGGCGCGACAGCGCTCCGTTCGTGCCCCGCGGCGTGGTCGCCCGCCCCGACACCCCCGACGCGATCGCCCTGCCCGCACCGCGCCCGCTCCAAGAGACGGTGATCTACGAGGCGCACGTCAAGGCGCTGACCCGGACGCATCCGGCCCTGTCGGAGGCCGAGCGCGGGACCTATCTCGGCCTCGCCCACCCGGCGATCATCGAGCACCTCTTGAAGCTCGGCGTCACCGCCCTCGAACTCCTGCCGATCCAGGCCTTCGCCGACGACCGCTTCCTGATCGACAAGGGCCTCGTCAATTTCTGGGGCTACCAGCCCTACAACTACTTCGCGCCGGAGCCGCGCTATCTCGGCGAGGGCGGGGCGAGCGGGCTGCGCTTCGCCATCCGCGAACTGGCCTCGGCCGGCATCGAGACCCTGATCGACGTGGTCTACAATCACACGGCGGAGGGTGATCATCTCGGGCCGACCCTCGCCTTCCGCGGCATCGACAATGCGAGCTACTACAAGCTCGACCCCGACAATCCACGCCGCAACATCGACTGTACCGGCTGCGGCAACACCCTGAACGTCGCCCATCCGCGGGTGATGCGGATGGTGCTCGACAGCTTGCGCCACTGGGTGACCGCTTACGGCGTGGCGGGTTTCCGCTTCGATCTCGCGACGAGCCTCGGCCGCGCGCCGAGCGACTTCTCCCCCCAGGCCGCCTTCTTCCAGGCGGTGCAGCAGGACCCCGTTCTCTCGCGGGTCAAGCTCATCGCCGAGCCCTGGGATATCGGCGGGGGGGGCTACCAGCTCGGCGGCTATCCCTATGGCTGGAGCGAGTGGAACGACCAGTTCCGCGACAACCTCCGCGGCTTCTGGCGGGGGGATTCCGGCACGCTCGCCAAGCTGACTCAGGGACTCTCCGGCTCGCGCGAGATCTTCCTGCCCTCCGGCCGCTCGCCGCTCGCCAGCATCAACTTCGTCGCCTCGCATGACGGCTACACGCTCGCCGACGTGGTGGCCTACGAGGAGAAGCACAACGAGGCCAACGGCGAGGAGAACCGCGACGGCCACGGCCACAACCTCTCGGCCAATTACGGCGTCGAGGGGCCGACCGACGATACCCGTATCCTGGCCTTACGCGCCCGGCAGAAGCGCAACATGCTGGCCTGCGTGTTCTTCGCGCAGGGCGTGCCAATGCTGCTGATGGGCGACGAGCGATCCCGCACGCAAGGCGGCAACAACAACGCCTATTGCCAGGACGGCGCGTTGAGCTGGATGGATTGGGAGACCGATCCCGATCCGACGCTCACCGAGTTCGTCGCGAACCTCGCCGCGCTCCGCCGGGTCTGCCGTTCCTTGAGGCGGCGGCACTTCCTCGTCGGCAGCCGCGTCGGCGAGACGGCCCTGAAGGACGTGCACTGGCTCTCCCCCGACGGGACCGAGATGGACGCGGCCGCCTGGGGCGACGGCGAGCGCCGCGCCTTCGGCATGCAGATGAGCAACGACATCGAGGGATCGGAGCGCGTCCTCATCCTCATGAACGCGGCGCCGGAGCCCTGCCCCTTCGCCCTGCCGCCGGAACTCGGCGGCCCGTGGCGCCCGGTCTTCGACACCACCCGCGACACCGGCACGGTCCCCGACGGCGCGCGTCCGCCGGTTCCGGTCGGCGGCACCGTCGATCTGCCCGAGCGGGCGGTGCTGGTGCTGAAGTCGCCGCCCCTCCTCGATTGATCCGCTCAGGCGAGAAAACGTCCCGCGCGTCTCGGCTTCCTCCGCCCCCCGTGGCATCGTGCGGCCCGGATCACGACAGGCACAGGGACGGTATCGATGCAGGCGGAAAGCGGCGGCGCGGCGCGGGTGACGGTGGTCGATCACCCCCTCGTCCAGCACAAGCTGACGATGATGCGCGACGGCGAGCGCTCGACGAAGGGTTTCCGCGAACTCCTCAACGAGATCGGGATGCTGCTCGCCTATGAGGTGACCCGCGACCTGCCGCTCGAACCGGTCACCATCCAGACGCCGATTCAACCCATGGAAGGGCGCCGGATCGCCGGCAAGAAGCTCGTGCTCGCCCCGATCCTGCGGGCCGGCGTCGGCTTTCTCGACGGCATGCTCTCGCTGATGCCCTCGGCCCGCGTCGCCCATGTCGGGCTCTACCGCGATCCCGACACGCTCCAGGCGGTGGAGTATTATTTCAAGAGCCCGTCGGATCTGGCCGACCGGACCGTGCTGGTGCTCGACCCCATGCTCGCCACCGCCAATTCCGCGGTCGCGGCGGTGGAGCGGCTGAAGAGCCGGGGCGCGAAGGATCTCCGCTTCGTCTGCCTGCTCGCCGCGCCCGAAGGGATCGCCCGCTTCCAGGCGGCGCATCCGGACGTGCCGGTCTGGACCGCAGCCATCGACAGCCACCTCAACGACCACGGCTACATCGTGCCGGGCCTCGGCGATGCCGGCGACCGGATGTACGGCACCCGCTGATTTTTTTGCCGTCGGGTCCGGTATTCCGTTGGTCGTCACGCCGTGGCCGGCGTCATCGCGCGGCGGGGCCGACGCGAACCAGGGCTCGGCCCTGTCCGGAAGGGTCGCGCCGCCGGATCGCTTCGCGTTCGCTCGCGACGACGAAGGCGGTTCACCGCTCGACGCACCCCGCCCCGTGCGCCATGTGACCCGAACTGCGAGCGACCGACCCGCCGCGTGAGTCCGAGGAGACCCCATGCCCACAAACCTGCCCGAGACCATGCGCCAGATCCGCTTCACTGGCGCGGGCGGTCCTGAGGTCATCGCGGTCGAGACCGTGCCGCTGCCCGAGCCCGCGGCCGGGCAGGTTCTGGTCGAGGTGGTCGCGGCGGGGGTCAACCGGCCCGACATCATGCAGCGCCAGGGCAGCTACCCGCCGCCCAAGGGCGCGACCGAGATTCCGGGCCTCGAGATCGCCGGCCGGATTGCGGCGCTGGGCGAGGGCGTGACGGGTTTTTCGGAGGGCGACGAGGTCTGCGCCCTCGTCATCAGCGGCGGTTACGCCGAATTCGCCGTCGCCGAGGCCGGGCAGGTGCTGAAGAAGCCCGGGCCGCTCTCGCTGGTGGAGGCCGCCGGCCTGCCCGAGACCACCTTCACCGTCTATTCCACGGTGATCCAGCGCGGGCGCCTGCAGAAAGGCGAGACCTTCCTCGTGCATGGCGGGTCGAGCGGCATCGGCACCACCGCGATCCAGATCGCCAAGCAGCACGGCGCCCGCGTCCTCACCACCGCCGGCTCCGCCGAGAAATGCCGGTTCTGCGAAGAGCTGGGCGCGGATGCCGCCATCAACTACCGCGAGGCCGATTTCGCCGAGGAGGTGAAGCGCCTCACCGACGGTCAGGGGGTCGATGTGATCCTCGACATGGTCGGAGCGGCTTACCTCTCGCGGAACATCGCCTCGCTGGCGGTGGAAGGGCGCCTCGTCCAGATCGCCTTCATGAAGGGCTTCAAGGCCGAGAACCTGACGCTCACCCCGATCATGCTCAAGCGCCTGACCATCACCGGCGCGACCCTTCGGGCCCAGGCCAAGGAGGCGAAGGCCGCCATCGCCGAGGGCTTGAAGCGGGATGTCTGGCCGCTGGTCGAGGCGGGCAAGATCCGGCCCGTCGTTCACGCCACCTTCCCGCTGGAGGAAGCGCGCAAGGCGCACGAGTTGATGGAAACCAGCAGCCACACGGGCAAGATCCTGCTCACGACGGGCCGCTGAAGCCTCATCCCGAAGATGTTTCCGGCAATTTGAAAGAAAGGCTGCCGAACTGAGAACCTTGAGCTTCGTCCCGAATGCGGAACGAGCCTCAAGGCGCAGCTTACTCAGGAACTCTCGGCGCCGGACCGGCGTTGGCCAAGCATAACCGATGCCGACGCCGCCCCTTTCGTCGGGCGGAAGAGAGGGAATTTCATGGCCCAGATCGAGACCCAAACCGATGCCCGCCAGGGTGCGAAGGGCAAGCCTGTCCTCTACGTGCTGGTGGCGAGCCTCGTCCTGCTGGCGGTGGCCGCAGTCGGCCTCCTGAGCTGGAACCGGGCGGAGACGACGTCCGATTACGCCGGCAAGAGCCAGGAATCCTCGCGTGAGATAACCACGGGTTCCGTCAACAAGGCCCCGTCCTCCAACAGCGGCAACGTTCCGGCCGAGAACCCGGCCTATCCGCAGCCGGCGCAGAAGTCGGCTCAGTAAGGCCAAGCCGCACGATCACGAAAAAGCCGCCCGGGACGATGTCTCGGGCGGCTTTTTCTTTTTCGCCGGAATGCGCTCTCGCAGCGCGAGGCTCAGCGCGTCGGGATCGGCGTCTCGCCGCGGTAATCGTAGAATCCGCGCTTGGTCTTGCGGCCGAGCCAGCCGGCCTCGACGTACTTCACCAGCAGCGGGCAGGGGCGGTACTTCGAATCCGCCAGCCCCTCGTAGAGCACCTGCATCACGGACAGGCAGGTATCGAGGCCGATGAAGTCGGCGAGCTGCAGCGGCCCCATCGGGTGGTTCGCGCCGAGGCGCATCGCGGTATCGATCGACTCGACCGAACCCACGCCCTCGTAGAGCGTGTAGATCGCCTCGTTGATCATCGGCAGCAGGATGCGGTTGACGATGAAGGCCGGGAAGTCCTCGGACATGGTCGAGGTCTTGCCGAGCTTGGCGATGAAGGCCTTGGCCGATTCGTAGGTCGGATCTTCGGTGGCGATGCCGCGAATCAGCTCGACGAGCTGCATCACCGGCACCGGGTTCATGAAGTGGATGCCGATGAAGCGGTCCGGCCGATCGGTCGCCGCAGCCAACCGCGTGATCGAGATCGAGGAGGTGTTGGTCGCGACCAAGGCGTCGGGCTTGAGCGAGGGGCAGAGCGCCTGGAAGATCTTGCGCTTGGTCGCCTCGTCCTCGGTCGCCGCCTCGATGACGAGGTCGCAGGGCGCGAGGTCGTCGTAGCTGCGCGCCGCCGCGATGCGATCCAGGGCGCTGCGGCGCTGCTCGTCGCTCAGCGTTCCCTTCTGGACCTGACGCGTGAGGTTCGCGTCGATCTGCGCGAGACCGGCATCGATCCGCTGCGGATCGCGGTCGTTCAGCCGCACTTGGAGGCCCGACGTCGCGCAGACATGCGCGATGCCGTTCCCCATCTGGCCGGCACCGACGATGCCGACCGTCTTGATCTCGATGCCCATAACCGTATCGCGTCCTACCTGCTGCGGCATCGTCCTCTCGTCCGCACCTCTAGAATGCGGCACTGCAACAAATGCGTCAAACCGGGCTCAAGCCGCAGGCGCCCAAGCCGGTTCGACGGTGTCGCGAGGTGCGTTACCGATCCGTCTACCGATGCGTCTAACGATCCTTGGCCTTGGCGATCTCGGCCTGCAAGTCCGGCACGACCTGAAACAGGTCGCCGACCAGCCCGTAATCCGCCACTTGGAAGATCGGCGCGTCCTCGTCCTTGTTGACGGCGACGATGACCTTCGAGTCCTTCATGCCGGCCAGATGCTGGATCGCGCCGGAGATGCCGACCGCGACGTAGAGGTCGGGCGCCACCACCTTGCCGGTCTGACCCACCTGCCAATCGTTCGGGGCGTAGCCGGCATCCACCGCCGCGCGCGAGGCGCCGACCGCGGCGCCCAGCGCGTCGGCCAGCGGCTCGATCAGCTCCTTGAACTTCTCCGCCGAGCCGAGCGAACGGCCGCCGGAGACGATGAACTTGGCCGAGGCCAGCTCCGGCCGGTCGGACTTGGCGATCTCTTCCGACTTGTAGGCGGCGCCCAGCGCGTCGGGAGCGGCCGCCGAGACCGCCTCGATCGCGGCGGAGGCGCTGCCCGGTTCCGCGGGCTTGAAGGCGGCGGTGCGCACGGTGATGACCCGCTTGCCCGCACCGGACTGCACGGTCTGGATCGCGTTGCCGGCGTAGATCGGCCGCTCGAAGGTGTCGGGCGAGACGACCTTGATGATGTCGGAGACCTGGGCGACGTCGAGGAGCGCGGCGACGCGGGGCAGGGTATTCTTGCCCGTGGTCGTGGCGGCGGCGACGATCGCGTCGTAGGGCTCGGCGATCGCGGCGATCAGGGCGGCGGTCGTCTCGGCGAGGTCGTGGTCGTAGGCGCCGTCCTCGGAATTCAGCACCGTCTCGATGCCCTCGAACTTGGCCACAGCCTCGGCCGCCGCCTTCGAGCCGGTGCCGAGCACCAGAGCGTGGATGGGCGCGCCCAGTTCCTTGGCAGCGGTCAGCGCCTTCAGCGTACCGTCCTTGATCTGCCCGTTGGCGTGCTCGACGTAGAGGAGCGTGGTCATCGGCGAAACTTCTCGACAAGAGGGGAGGCGCGCCGCTCGACCGGAGGCCGGGAGCGGCGCCGCGAGGATCGGAGCGGGATCAGAGCACGCCGGCTTCGACCTTGAGCTTCTGCACCAGCTCGGCCGCGGAGCCGACCTTGACGCCCGCCTGCCGGCCCGACGGCTCGACGACCTTGAGCACGGTCAGCTTCGGCGCGACGTCGATCCCGAGCCCCTCCGGAGTCAGCTCCTCCAGCGGCTTCTTCTTCGCCTTCATGATGTTGGGCAAGCTCGCGTAGCGCGGCTCGTTGAGGCGCAGATCCGTCGTGACGATCGCCGGCAGCTTGAGCGACACGGTCTGAAGGCCGCCATCGACCTCGCGGGTCACGTCGATCGCGCCCTCGCCGAATTCGAGTTTGAAGGCGAAGGTGCCCTGTGGCCAGCCGAGGAGTGCGGCGAGCATCTGGCCGGTCTGGTTCGAATCGTCGTCGATCGCCTGCTTGCCGAGGATGACGAGATTCGGGCTCTCTCGTCCGACGATCGCCTTCAGCACCTTGGCAACGGCGAGCGGCTCGCAATTCACATCGGTCTTGACCAGGATGGCCCGGTCGGCGCCCATGGCGAGCGCGGTGCGCAGGGTCTCCTGGGCCTGCTGCGGGCCGATCGAGACGGCGACGATCTCGGTGACCTTGCCCTTTTCCTTCAGACGGATCGCCTCTTCGACGGCGATCTCGTCGAAGGGGTTCATCGACATCTTGACGTTGGCGAGTTCCACGCCCGACCCGTCGGCCTTGACGCGGATCTTCACGTTGTAATCGACGACCCGCTTGACGGGCACCAGAACCTTCATGGCTGTCGCTTTCCTCCGCTCCTGCGAAGTCCCGGCGTCACTTGACGGACGGCTCTCGGACCCGCTTGACCGCGATCGATGGGATTGTCAGGGCGGCGGGACCGTAACGAGGCGATTTCCCGCTTGTCAACGCGCCTTATCGGGGGCGTGACCCGCGGCGATTCACCGGTTCTGGCCGGGCACCCAGAGCACGTCGTCGGCGCCGTCGCGGTTGGCCGCGCGGGAGGCCACGAACAGGAAGTCCGACAGCCGGTTGAGATATTGCAGGGCTTCCCCCGAAATTGCCTCGCTCTCGACGCCCGACAGCGCGACCACCAGCCGCTCGGCGCGGCGGCAGACCGTGCGGGCGAGGTGGAGCGCGGCGGCCGTGGCCGAACCGCCGGGCAGGACGAAGGATGTCAGCGGCGGGATGTTCGCGTTGAGCGCGTCGATCTCCGCCTCCAGCCGCTGCACCTGAGCGGGCACGATCCGCAGGGGCTCGTAGCCCAGCGGCGTGTCGCTCGGCGGGGTGGCGAGGTCGGCGCCGAGATCGAACAGGTCGTTCTGGATGCGCGCCAGCATCGCGTCGAGGGCGGGCTCGGCGGTGAGGCGGGCGAGGCCGATGCAGGCATTGGTCTCGTCGACCGTGCCGTAGGCCTCCACCCGCAGGTCCGCCTTGGAGCGGCGCTCGCCGTTGGCGAGCCCGGTCGTCCCCTGGTCGCCGGTGCGGGTGTAGATGCGGTTGAGCTTGACCACGGCGTCTCTCCCGCGGGCCTTTAAGTGTTCTTCAAAGAGAAGACCCGCCGGGCGATGTTTCGCGCCCGGCGGGCCTTTGCAACCCGTAAAACTCTGGCAAGCCGCAAAAGCGGCTTTTGGTCAGAAGGTGTAGCCGAGCTTGCCGCCGAAATTGGTCAGGCCGCGATTGTCGCCGCACAGGCCGGCATTCGACATGTGCTCGACGGTGGCCATGACGCTCCAGTGCGCGTCGATGCGGAAGCCGAGCGCCGCCGCCTCGCGGAACAGCGGATTGCAGCCCAGCGCGTTGAAGCCGTAGGGCGCATTCGCCTTCAGGCCGGTATAGCCGTTATGCGCCGCACCGCCGAAGAAGCCTTCGAGGAAGACGCGCCGGTTCAGGGTCTCGGGGAAGAGATCCACGGTCCAGGTGGCGCCGATATAGGCGTAGCTGGTGCGGCCGCCGGTGTTGTAGCTGCCGCCGACGGTGGGCCGCGGCACGAAGGCCTGCCAGAACGGATCGGTGGTGATCAACGGCTTGGCGAACAGGATCTCGCCGTTGACGTTCGCGGTGCTGAAGCCCGGCAGCTTGCCCTCGGCGCTGCCCGGATCCTGCACCGAACCGCCGATGCGGACCTCGGAGACGATGGAGTAGGGCTGGACGGGGGCGAAGTAGGGCGGCGGAGCGGGAGCCCGGGCGGCGCCGAGATCGGCGGCCTGCGTGGCCGTGACAGCCGAAGCGGCCAGGGCGCCGACGAGAATCCGGGCAAGGGGTGACTTCATCGGCGGGCGGTCCGTCCGTTTCAACCCGCCTCGAATATCATGCCGCTCCGGACGCAGCCCGCGGATTCATCCGGCTCCAACGCTTTTGGCCGCCCGGTGGGGCGCCGACGCCACACTCCGGTCGGGAGCCGGCATCGCCGGTCACGTCACGGACGCGTCCGTCGGAGGCGGTGACCGCGCAGGGTGCGTGAGCCGCGATCATGCATCCACCGCGCGCCTCTCGCGTTGGGGTGGGCGATCCCGTGTCGGGGACGTGCCGGAGCCGGGGGGAAGCGATGCGGACGACGATGGCGATGGTGGGCGCAGCGGTTCTGGCCGCCGGCCTGCAGCCGGCCCGGGCGGCGGACGGGGCCCGGCTGACCGGGCTGTGGAAGCTCGTCTCCTACGAGGTCGAGGTCCGCAAGGACGGCGAGAAGCTGCCGGTGATGGGCGCGCACCCGACCGGCTACGCCTATTTCACGCCGGAGAAGCGCGTCTTCTTCGTCCTGACCGGGGAGGGCCGCAAGCCCGCCGAGACCGAGGCGGAGCGCGCGGCCCTGATGGGCACCCTCGTCTCATACTCCGGAAAATTCCGCCTCGACGGTGACAGCTGGACCGCCGATCTCGACGTCGCCTGGGATCCGAAGTGGGTCGGCACGCAGCAGACCCGGATGTTCACGCTCGACGGCGACCGGCTGCAGGTACTCACCCCCTGGCGGGTGATGCCGAACTGGGCCGACAGGGGCGAGACCCGCAGCATCGTGACCTTCGAGCGCGCGAAGGATTGAGCGCGCCGGGGTGGGCGGTCAGGCGGCCCGCCACCAGACCACGCCCATGATGACGATGATCGCGACGAATTGCAGGAGCACGCGCAGGCGCATCAGCTTCTGCGAGACGTTGGCGCTGCCGCCCCGCATCATGTTGACGAGGCCCAAGAGCAGCACGGCGGCCACGGCGAGGCAGGCGAGGAGAACAAGCTGGTTGGCAGACATGGGTCGTTGATCTCGTGAGAGGCCGTGCCCGCGCGAGCACGGCCCGAAATGGGGGTCGATCGGCGGGGTTCAGTTCCGGCGGAGCAGACGCTCGAAGTAATCGAGTTCTTCCTGCGGGCGCGAGGGGTCGCCGAGCTTGCGCCGCAACTCCTCCATGATCCGGCGGGCGCGCTGGACCGCGGATTCGTCGGCATTGGGCACCCGCACGTTGCCGTTCGAGAGGTCGCGCCCACGGGTCGGACGGCCGAGCGGGTCGTCGTCGGCGGAGCCCGAGCGGCCCTGCCGGCCCTGGGACTGGCCCTCCTGCTGGCCCTCGCCCTCCTGGCCCTCGGCCATCTGCTGCATCTGCTTCTGCATGCCCTCGGCACCGCGCTTCAGCCCGTCGAGGGCGCGGCCCTGCGCGTCCACCGCGTCGCCGTTGCGGCCCTGGCCGAGGGATTCCTCGGCCTCGCGCATGGCCTCCTCGGCATCCGCCAGCCCCTCTTCCCCCTGAAGCCCCTGCTGCTTCATCCGGTTCTTGAGATCCTGGAGCTGCTCGCGCAGGCCCTGCTGGCGCTGGCCCATGTTCTGGCCCTGCTGCCCGCCGCCCTGACCTTGCTGGCCCTGGCCGCGCTGCCCCTGCTGGCCGCGGCCCTGCTGCCCCTCCTGTTGGCCTTCCTGGCCCTCGCCCTGCCGGCCGGGCTGCTGCCCGCGCTGGCCTTGCTGCCCCTGCTGCTGGCCCGGCTGCGGTCGCTGGCGCTGGCCGGGACGCTGCTGGCCCTGCTGGCCTTCCTTGTAGGTCTCGTCGCGCAGGTCCTGCTGCTCGCGGGACATCTTGTCGAGCTCGTCGAGCTGCCGGTTCATCTCGGCCATGCCGCCGTCGGACTTCTGGCCGTTCTCGGCGTTCTGGAGGTTTTCGAGCACGTTGCGGAGCTGTTCGAGCAGGCGCTGGGCTTCCGCCGTGTCGCCGCGCTGCATCGCCTCCTGCATGTCCTTGATCATCTTCTCGAGATCGTCGGGCGTGACGGTCTGGCCGTTCTGCTGCTGTTGCTGGCGCTCCGATTGCTGCCGGTTCTGCGGCTTCGCCCGCTGGGCGAACTCCTTCATGAACTTGTCGAGGGCCTGTTTCAGATCCTCGGTGAGCTTCTTGACCTCCTCGTCCGGGGCGTTGCGCTCGATCGCCTCCTTGAGGCGGTCCTGGGCGGCGCGCAGGGCCTTCTCGGCATCCGAGAGATCACCGTCCTCGATCTTGAGGGCCATCTCCCACAGGAGGTCGGCGACGTTGGTGAGATCCTCGTCCGACTTCGCCGCGCGCAGCCGGCTGGCGGCGGTGGTGAGCCCGAGGAAGATCGCCGGCTGCGGCGTGAAGCGCTCCGGCGCGATCCGCAGGGCGTCGAGCGCGGTCTGGACGCGGGCGCGGTCCGCGTCGGGCGCGGTGACGAGGCGGCGGCGCTCCTCGGCGAGCGCGCGGGCGAGCGGCTGGCTGAAGGGACGGGCCGGCAGCACGATCTCGGCGGTCTCGGTGCGGCCCTCCTGCCCGGCCTCGTCGCGCACCACGAGGGTGAGCTTCACCCGTGCGCCGGACCAGGGATTGTCGGTGAGGTCGACCAGCGTCTTGGTGTCGGTCTCGCCCGTGGCGTCGGCCGGCAGCGCGAGCGGGATCTTCGGCACCGGAACGAGCGAGCGGCCGGGCTTCACCGGCTCGACCAGCCCCTCGGCGGCGGCGATGCCGTAATCGTCCTTGGCGCGGTAGCTGAGATTGAAGGTGCCGCGCCCGTTCACTTCGAGGTCGCCGACCCGGCTGACCTCGGGCGGCCGGTCGGGGACCGTCTCGATCACGAGGCGCTGCGGCTCCGATCCGGAGGTGGCGATGCCGAGTTCGGCGGTGCCGCCCGCGAGCCGAAAGCGCTCCTCCCGCAGGGTCGCGCGGGTCTCGTTGGCCTTCGCGCCGTTCTGCACGATGCTCCGCGGAGCGGGCCGGCCGGCGGTGTCCTTCTCGTCCTTGGCCACCGGCACAAGGGCGGCGTTCGGGGTCAGCTCCGCCTCGCCCTGGCCGGCGATGCGCACGATCAGGGTGGAATTGACCGGCGCGCGCAGGCGCTGCACCGGGTCCTTCGGGGTGCCCGACATCGTCACGATCAGCGGCGGCACGCGGGTGTAGATCGGCGGGTCGATCCAGCCATCGACGCGGAAGCTCGGCGCCGCGGCCTGGGGCTCGCGCCAGTCGAAGGCGGCGGCGACGCGCCCGCGCCATTCGGGGCCGGCGACGAACAGGGCGGCCAGCGCCGCGACGAGGACGCCCGCGCGGAGCGCCAGCGGATCGTGGCCGGGCATATGCGGGCGCGGGCGCCCGGCCTTCAGCCGCGCGACGGCGGCGGCGGCCCGCGACTGATGCAGGGCCCACAGGGCGCGGGTGACCGGATCGCTCTGGCCGACAGCCAGCGTGTCCTCGATCGAAGAAGCCGGATCATGCGCCGTCCCCCCCTTGCGGGCGGCCTCGCGGTCGATCCGGGCAAGCGCCTCGCGCCGGCTCAGGGCGCGGAGCCGAACGGCCGGCCACAAAGCGGCGACGAACAGGGCGGCGAAGAGCCCGAGCCCGATCATGCGCCCAACCGGGGACAAATCGAGCCACAGGCCGAGCCAGGAGGCGGCGAGGAAAGCCAGGACGACGCCGAGCCCGCGCCACAGCACCGGCCAAGCCCGCTCCCACAGGCCCGCAGCCCGCGCCTGCGCCACCAGCCGGTCGAGGCGGCGGCGCGTCGCGCCCTGTGGATCGCCGCTGCTCGAATTCGTCCGTTCGGCCTCGCTCATCGTGTCCGGTCGCGGCTCCCGCGGGCGCCGGGCAGACGAGCCCCGCGCACGAATGAGGAAGCTAGCATGGTGACGGGCGCGCTCCGCCGGGTCAAATCCGCCCAGCCGCGCTTGGTGCCGTCAGGCCGCGGCCAACGACAGGTCGCGACCGATCCGAGCGGCGAGCGGCACGCTCGCTCGGTTCTTTCCCTTGGCCTCGATCTCGAAATCGGTCCAGGCGAGGTGCCGGGCGACGAGCGCGTTGACCGCCTCGTTCCACATCAGGTCGGAATGGGCGGCCAGATCGCGCCAGGAATGCCCCTGCTCGGACAGCGCCGCGTAGTCCGGCAGCGTGCCGGTATCGTGCTCGAGCAGGACCGTTTCCCGTGAAACACTGATATGGCTCACCGGCCGCACCCCGCGCCACGAGGCGATCACCGCCGGGATCCGGGGATCATCGGGCTCGATATAGGCGCCGCGGCTCTCGACCCAGTGATGGTGGAGATCGAGCACCACCGGCACCCGGTCGCCGAGCCGCAGCACCGCGTCGAGGCCGAACAGCGACTCGTCGTTCTCGACGGTGAGCAGGTTGCGCGCCGTCTCCGAGATCAGCGACAGGCTATCCCGAAATCCCTCGATGCCGGGCTCGCGCCCGCCGATATGGATGTTCACGTGGGCGCCATGCGGGTGCCAGCCGGAGCCGTAGCCCAGCATCGCCATCACCTCGGCATGGTATTCGAGTTCGGCGATGCCGTTTTTCTGCGCGTTCGGGTTGCGCGAGGCGATGATGCAGAACGGGCCGGGATGCATGCTGAGCCGCACGTCCCCCGCCCGCGCCTGCGCGCCGATCCGCGCGAGGCCGGCCTCGATCAGGGCGCGCATCGGGGCTTGCGCATAAAGCGGCTCTGCCACCGGATGGGTGTAGCCGGGGAGCACCGAACTCGCCATGCGCAGCAGCCGCTCCAGGGGCGGCCGGGCCGACACCCAGGCGATCTGGCGTTCCAGCGCCGCGAGGTTGTGGCGGACCACGCCCTCCAGCTTCTCGAAGCGCGCGGTGGGTTCGAGGCGCTCCAGATGCGCCATCGTCACCGTGCCGAGATTCATCAGCTTGGCCGCGTCCTTGGCGGCCTTCAAGGTTTTGTGGGCCGGGTCCGGGTCGGGGATGAAGGTGCAGCAGAAGCCGAGGCGAGGCGGCTCGGAGGTGTTGGGCTTGGGGGGGTTGGGCTTGCGCGACATGGGCCGATAACGCGTCAGGGCCGGCTTCGGCCCCCGGCAAAAAAGATCAATCCTCCGCGCGCAAAGCGTCCACCGCCGCCCCGGCGAGGTTGGCCGCCATCAGCCGCTCGGCCTCGCCCTCGACCGGCCGGAGGCGGGCGCCCAGGGCCGCGATCCGCGCTGCCGCCTCGCGGGCAAGCCGGGTGGCGGTGGCGAGATCGACCGCCGCGAACCGCACCGTCTCGCCCGGCCGGCGCTGGGCGATCCGTCGCAGATCGGCGGAGATCACGGTGGCGACCTTCGGATAGCCGCCGGTGGTCTGGCGGTCGGCGAGCAGGACGATGGGGCGGCCCGAACCCGGCACCTGCACCGAGCCGGCCACGGTGGCATCCGAGACGATGTTGAAGCCGCCCGCGCCGTGGGCGATCTCCGGTCCGTCGAGCTGATAGCCCATCCGGTCGGCCCGGTTCGACACCGTGAAGGTCTCGGCCAAGAATATCGCGAGGCCGGCTTGCGGGAACAGGTCGTCCTGCGGCCCGAGGACGACGCGGATCGGCGCCTCGCGCTCCAGCGGGATCGGATCGAGGCTGTGGTCCGCCTCGCCCGAGGCCGGGGCGGCGAGAGGCAGGCGGTCGCCCTCGCGGCATGCGCGCCCGTCGAGGCCGCCGAGTGCCGCGCGCTGGTGGAGCGCCCGGCTGCCCATGACGCTGCGGACGGGAAAGCCGCCGGCCGCCGCGAGATAGGCGAACACGCCCTCGCGCGGTCGCTCGACCGTCAACTCCGAGCCCTCGCGCAGGACGAAGGAGCGATGCGCGGCGAGCGGCTCGCCATCGAGGCGCAGTCCGCTCGGCGCTCCCGCCAGCGCGAGGCGCACGGCCCCGCCCTCGACGCGCAGGCTCGCCCCGGCCAGCCCCAGTTCGAGCGCCGCCGCATCGGCCGGGTTGCCGACGAGGCGGTTGGCGGCGGCGAAGGCGAGCGGGTCCATCGGCCCGGAGGCCGAAAGCCCGAAGCGGAGATAGCCCCGCCGTCCGCCATCCTGAAGCGAGGCCGCGCCGGTGAGGCGGGCGAGATGGAGGTGGGCGCTCATCCCTCGCACAACTCGGCCACCGGTTCGCCGGCTTCCGCCGCGGCGGTGAGCGCGTCCCAGCGCCCGGCCGGGGTCGGGACGAACCGCACCCGGTCGCCGGGGCGGAGCAGGAAGACGGGGTCGCGCTCCGGCACGAAGGTCTTTTCGGGGGTTCGCCCCAGAAGATGCCAGCCGCTCGGGGCCGCGATGCTCGCCACCAGCGCCTGGGCGCCGCCGATGGAGATGGTGCCGGCCGGCGTGACCGGGCGCGGGGCGGGCCGGCGCGACAGGGCGAGCCCGGAATCGAGCCCTTCGAGATAGGCGTAGCCCGGCAGGAAGCCGATCATCGCGACCCGGTATTCCGGGGCGCTGTGGCGCGCGATCACCTCTTCGGGCGCGAGCCCGTGATGGGCGGCGACCGCGTCGAGATCGATCCCGAACGCGCCGCCATAGACCACGGGGATGCGCCACAGGCGCGGGGCCGGAACCACGGCGAGCAATTCGCCCGCGAGCGCCAGGACGGCCCGGCCGAGTGCGGCCGGATCGGCGCGGAGCGGATCGAGATGGACGGTCAGCGAGCGGTAGGTCGGCACCGTCTCCAGCACGCCGGGGAGGGCCCGCTCCGCGAGCGCCGTATCGAGGGCCAGCACGCGGGCGCTGAGGCGCGCATCGATCGCCGAGCCGAACTCGATGGTGAAGGCCGTATCTCCGCAGGGCAGCAGCCGCGGCGCGTCGTGCATCATGGCGGCAGGTTACCCAATCGGGCAGCCCGCCGCGAGACGTCGATCGTCAGAACCCGGCCGCGAGGCGGTGGGGCACCGCCGTCCGACCGGCGGCTGCGGCCTGGCGGTAGAGTCCGCGGTGCTGGGGATCGGGCACCAGCGCCTCGGTGAGGCCGATCACGGTCTCGGCGGCGCCGAGCAGCAGCGCGCCGTCGGGGGCGAGCGTCTTGGCGATCCGCTCCAACACCTCGGTCTTGGTCGGCGCGTCGAAATAGATCAGCACGTTGCGGCAGTAGACGATGTCGAACTGGCCGAGATGCTCGAACGGGCTCAACAGGTTGAGCGGCCGGAAGCTCACCATTCCGGCGAGCGCCGGGCTGATCCGCCACTGCTCGCCGATCTGGGTGAAGTGCTTCACGAGGAGCTGCACCGGCAGGCCGCGCTGCACCTCGAAATGGCTGTAGAGGCCCAGCCGCGCCTTCTCCAAGACCTCGGTCGAGAGGTCGGTGCCGACGATCTCGATCTGCCAGCCGGCGAGCTGCGCCGCGGCCTCTTGGATCATCATCGCGAGCGAGTACGGCTCCTGCCCCGTGGAGGCCGCCGCCGACCAGATCCGCAGGCGCCGCTGGGGCGCGCGTGCCGCGATGGCTTTCGGCAGCAGCACGTCGCGGAACAGGTCGAACGGCGCGCGATCGCGGAAGAAGAACGTCTCGTTGGTGGTCATCGCCTCGACCACGGCCTTCTCCAGCGCCCCCTCGCGCGACACCCGCAGGGTGCCGACGAGGTCGGTGAGCGTCGCGATCCCGAAACGGCGGCAGACGGGGGTGAGCCGGCTCTCCACCAGGTAACGCTTCTCCGCGCCGAGGCTGAGCCCGGAGCGCTTCCTGAGATAGTCGCGCAGGAACGTGAAATCCGCTTCGGTCATCAAACCCGCTCCGCGATCGCGTTGCGCAGAGCCGGTCCGATCTCGGGGAGCGGCAGGACGGCGTGGCACAGGCCCGCTTTGGCGACGCTTCCGGGCATGCCCCAGACCGTGCTGGTGGCTTCGTCCTGAGCGAGCATGATGCCGCCGGCCTCCACCAGCGCGCGGGCGCCGGCCGTGCCGTCCGAACCCATGCCGGTGAGGATGACGCTCAGCGTCGCCCCGCCGTAGAGCGCGGCGGCATCGAGGAACATGACGTCCACCGCCGGGCGGCAGAAGTTCACCGGTGGCCCGTCGTCGAGGCGGATGATGGTCTCGGCCGCGGAGCCTGCGAGCCGCATGTGGCGCCCGCCCGGGGCGACGTAGATGCGGCCGGGCTGCAACCGCTCGTCGGCCTTGCCCTCGGCGGCCGGCAGCCCGATCCGGGCGCCGAGATGCTCGGCGAAGACGGCGGTGAAGACCGGCGGCATGTGCTGGACGATCAGCACCGGCAGGCGCCGGAGCGTGGCCGCGCCGATCTTCTCCAGCACCTCGCCGACCGCCCGCGGGCCGCCGGTCGAGGAGCCGATCAGCAGGGCGCGCGGCGGCACCACGGTGCGCGGCTTCGGCCGCAGCGTCACCGTGCCTGACAGGCGCGAGACGGCCGGTGCGGCGGGCGCTGCGGAGGAGGCGGATTCGACCGCGGTCGGCGCGGGCCGGCGCCGGGCGCGGGCGGCCCCGAACACCCGGATGCGCTCGATCAGGTCGTTGCGGAAGCCGTCCGAGGTGGTGACGCCGCGGTTGCTCTCGGGCTTGGGGATGTAATCGACCGCGCCGAGCGCGAGGCAGCGCAAGGAGACATCGGCGTTGCGCTGGGTCAGCGTCGACATCATCACGACCTGGATCCCCGGCTGCTTGGCGAGCATCAGGGGCAGGGCCTGGATGCCGTCGAGTTCCGGCATCTCGATGTCGAGGAGCACCACGTCGGGGTTGCAGCGGGCCAGCGCGTCCACGGCGGCGCGGCCGTTGGGCGCGGTGGCGACCACCTCGTGGCCCGCCTCGCCGAGCCAGCGCGAGACGAGCCCGCGCACCACCGCCGAATCGTCGGCGACCAGCACCTTGATCGGGCTGCGCGCCGCCGGAGCCTGTGCGACGGCCGGGAATGCCGACATGGGGGAACTCGTTTCCGGGGGAGCGAAATGAAGGGCGGAGGCCTGGGCAAACCCCCGGAGACGGATCAGGCGGCTACGGACGGATGGACCGCGAAGCCGACCTGATCGAGCTTGGCCATCATGATCTCCCGGTCGAAGGGCTTCATGATGTACTCGTCGGCGCCCGCGCGGAGCGCCCGGGCGATGGCGCCGAGATCGTTCTCGGTGGTGCAGAACAGAACCTTCGGCTGGTCGCCGAGCGGGGACTGACGCAGGTGCCGCAGCACCTCGTAGCCGTCCATGTTCGGCATGTTCCAGTCGAGCAGGATCACCGTCGGCATCGCTTCCGCGCACATCGCCAGCGCCGTGACGCCGTCTTCCGCGTCGCGGACGCTGAAGTCGAGGGTTTCCAGGATGCGGCGGGCGACCTTGCGGATCACCGCCGAGTCATCGACGATCAGCGCCGTCTTCGCCGGGTTCTTGGTCGAGTTCTTGGTCGGGCCGGTCATCATGCGCGCATCCCTTGGCTTCAGGCGACCTTCGCCTCGCGGGCATCGCCGAAGGCGAGCAGCGCATCGACGTCGAGGATGACCAGGAGGCGCCCGTCGAGACGGTGGACGCCGAGCGAGAGGTCGCGCCAGCGGGGATCGAGGTTGATCGGCACCGGCTCCTGCGTGTCGGCGCCGAGCTTCAGCACCTCGCCGACACCGTCGACGATGAGCGCGAAGGTCTCGCCCGCCTGTTCCAGGCCGATCGCCATCTCGGCCGCGCCCGCCTCGCGGCCGGGGATGCCGAGGCGGCGGCGCAGGCACAGGGCCGTGACGACCCGTCCGCGCAGGTTCAGGAGGCCGACGATTTCCCGGGGCGAGAGCGGCACCGGGGTGATGCCGGCGGGCACGAACACGTCGTGCACCCGGTCGATGGTGAGCCCGAACATCGTCTCGCCGACGAAGACGGTGACGTAGTCGGTGGTGTCGGTGGGAACGGTGTTTCCGTTGGCGGCCTGCATGGCGGCGTATCCTCTTCCGGTCCGTTCGTGGTTCAGGCAGCGGCGCGGGCATCGGCCGCTTGGGCGGCTTCGCCGATCTCGGCGAGCGCCGCGATCAGGCCGCTGCGGTCGAACTTGGCGACGAGATCGCTGATGGCGAGGCGCCGCGCCTGTTCGATGGCGTCGGGGGCGACCGTGCCGGTGAGCGCGATCACCGGCATCGCGGCAAGCCGCCCGCCGCTCTTGCGCATGGCGGCGACGAGGTCGAAGCCGCTGCGGCCGGGCATGTCGAGATCGCTGACCACGAGGTCGATGCTGGCACTCCCCTTGAGCAGACCGAGTGCCTCTTCGGCGGAGGACGCGGTCGTCACGCCGTAGCCCGCCGCCTTGAGGACGGGGGTGAGCATGTCGCGGAAGAAGGCCGAGTCGTCCACGAGCAGGAGCGAGGGCGCCTTGACCACCGACTTGCGCGGGCCCCGCGCCCAGTCGTCGTAGGCGAGCGGCAGGAAGTGGGCGATGTTGATGATGTCGGTCGCCCGGCCCCGCAGAACCGCCGAGCCGATGAGGTCGGAGCGGTCGGCCGAGATCTCGATGTCGAGGCGCTCCTCGACGATGTCGACGATCTCGTCCACGACGAGGCCCATCGCCCGGTCGCCGTCGGAGAACACGACCAGCGCCTGGCTGCCCTCCGAGCGGATCGGAACCGCCGGATCGGCCGGCACCAGCGGCATGAGGCGGCCGCGGTACTGGATCAGCGGACGCCCGCCGAGATGCTCGATCTTCGAGGCGTCGATCTCCTCCAGCCGGGTGACGAGCGAGAGCGGCACCGCCTTGAAGCCGCCGCCGCCGCCCTTGAACACGAGGAGCGTCGCCTTGGCGTCGCCGGCCTCGACCTCCTCGGACTCGGTCTCCGTCGCCGCGCCGGACTGGGCGCTCTGGCCCACCAGCTTGGCGACGCCGTTGGGATCGACGATCAGTACCACGGCGCCGTCGCCGAGGATCGTGTTGCCGGCAAAGAGCGGGATGTGCCGCAGCTTCGACGACATCGGCTTCACGACGATCTCTTCCGTGTGGAAGACCTCGTCCACGAGCACGCCGAAGCGCTGCCGGCCGACCTGAGCCACCACCACGAAGCCGGATTCCACGACCTCGCCCTCCTCGACGGTCGCCTGCCCGCGCATCAGCCCGTTGAGGGTGACGATCGGCAGGAGCCGCTCGCGCAGGCGCAGCACCGGCGCGCCGTGGATGCGCTCGATGGAGTTCGCGCTGGTGTTGTCACCCTTGGGATCGACCCGCACCAGCTCCAGCACCGCAATCTGCGGCACGGCGTAGCGCTGTGCGCCGGCCTTGACGATCAGCGCCGAGACGATGGCGAGCGTCAGCGGGATCTTGATGGTGAAGGTCGTGCCCTTGCCCAGTTCGGTGGCGATGTCGACCACGCCGCCGATGGTTTCGATGTTGGTCTTGACAACGTCCATGCCGACGCCGCGGCCGGAGACCGAGGTCACCGCCTTGGCGGTGGAGAAGCCGGCGTGGAAGATGAACTTCGCGACCTGCGCGTCGGTCATCCGCTCGATGTCGGCGGCGGGCGCGAAGTTGCGCTCGACCGCCTTCTTGCGGATCGCGGCGAGGTCGAGGCCCTTGCCGTCGTCGGCGATCTCGATCGTGATCGTGCCGCCCTCGTGGTAGGCGGAGAGACGGATCGCGCCACGGGCGGGCTTGCCGGCCTTGATGCGCTCGTTGGTGGACTCGATGCCGTGATCGGCCGAGTTGCGCACCATGTGGGTGAGCGGGTCCTTGATGACGTCGAGCACCTGGCGGTCGAGTTCGGTCTCGGCGCCCGACATCACGAGGTCGATACCCTTGCCGAGTTCGGCCGAGAGGTCGCGCACGACGCGGGGCAGCTTCTGCCACGCATTGCCGATCGGCTGCATGCGCGTCTTCATCACGCCTTCCTGCAGCTCGGCCGTGACGTGGCTGAGGCGCTGGAGCGGGACCTTGTAGCCGGAATCCTCGTGACGGCGGGCGATCTCGAGGAGCTGGTTGCGGGTCAGCACCAGTTCCGAGACCATCGTCATCAGGTGCTCGATGGTGTCGACGTTCACGCGGATCGTCTGCACCTTGGCGGCCACCGCACTCTCACCGCCCTCGGCGGCGGGCGACGCGGCCGCGGTGGCCGCAGGGCGCTCCGGAGCCGGGGCCGCGGGCTCGGGGGCGCTGTCGAAAGCGGGCTCGCCCGCGTCGAAGACGTGCGCCGGAGCGTCCATGGCGGGCGCGGCGGCAAAGTCGTCGGGGCCGGGGGCTTCCATGAAAGCCCGTTCGAGATCGTCCAGCGAGACTTCACCGGGCTTGAGCTCGCGCTCGACGATCGGCGGCAGCTCGGGAAGCGGCGGCGGAGCCGCGGCGACGGGCGATTCCTCGGAGGCCATCTTCTCCAGGGCCCCGATCAGGTCTTCGTCGGCGCCGCCCGGCTCGGAGCCGGTGGCTTCCAAGTCGCCCAGGATCGCCTTGAGGCGGTCGAGGGTGGCCAGGATCAACGTGACCGAGGCGCCGCTGACGGGATAGCCGTCGCGGAAGCGCCCCATCAAGGTCTCGGCGGCGTGCGCCAGCGCTTCGAGGCGCGGCAGACCGAGAAACCCGCACGTCCCCTTGATGGTGTGGACGAGCCGGAAGATGTTGCGCAAGATCTGCTGGTTATTGGGGTCCTGTTCGAAACGGACCAGCTCCGCATCGACGGTGTCCAGATGCTCGGCGCTCTCGACCAGAAACTCGCGAAGCAGATCGTCCATGGGGGGTACTCGTCTACGCGCACAAAGGGACGTGCGACGAGCACTCTCGCCTCGGAAAGTTATTGAAGCGTTGAGGGTGGGGCCGACTTCACAATTGTTTTGAGAAGACGGCTGCAAGAATTTGCGCGAACCCGCCTCGGCTTGCTTTCCCGTGGGTTGGTTGCGGCGTCGGCCGCGTCAGGCGAGCTGCGTATCCGGCGGGGCGCTGTCGGAGGGGCGCTCGTCCTCGATGCTGGGGGCGGGGGCGCCGGGCAGCCCGACCGCGGCCTCGGTCGGCGTGGCGGCGACCGTCACCTCGTCGCCCTCGATGGTGAAGCGCACGTCCATCGCCGCCGCGCGGGCGACGAGGCCGGCATAGAACGGCAGGATGCCGTGGGCATCGACGGTGCCGCCCTCGGGCGTGCCGGCGATCAGCCCCTCGACATGGGGCGGGATGCGCGCATGGCTGCCCTTGGCGCGCAGGATGAAGCGCGGAGCATCGCCGCCGCCGGTCACCGCCACGTCGATCAGGCCGCCGCGCGGGATCGCGCTCGAGGCGATCACCACGAGGTTGAGCAGCAGCTTGACCTTGTTCTTCGGAAACAGCGCCTGAGGCGCGCTCCAGGCGATCTGCGTCTTCTCGTCGGCGAACATGGCCTTCGAGACCTTCTCGGCATCGGCCAGATCGATCGAGGCGCCGGCCGAGCCCGCCGCGCCGAAGGCGATACGGGCGAACTGGATCCGGGCCGAGGCAGTGCGCGCGCTCTTGCGGATCAACTCCAGCGCGAATTCGCGCATCGAGGGGTCGTCGTCGTCCTCCAGCACTTCGAGCCCGTTCACGATCGCGCCGATCGGGCTGATCACGTCGTGGCACACGCGCGAGCACAGCAGCGCCGAGAGATCGAGGGCGTCGAGGGTGAGGCTGCTGGTACCGCTCATACTACCGCTCATGGCGCGCTCCGTTCCCGGTTGTCGAAACCGGCTATTCGAAAGTGGTGTCGCGAGGTGTCGTCGATCGCGGAGGTGGCCTGCCCCCTCGGATGCCGCGGACACCGGATAGGGCCAAGCGAATAGTCACCGGCGGCCGCTTTGGAAAGCCGGCGACATCAATCCGTCCGGCTCGCCGGTCGCGCGCGAGGGCGCCACGGCCAATCGTCGATCCCCATTGCGGCGCGCCTTTCCCGGACAAGGCCGCCGCGACGGCACAGGTGTCCCCAATTCGCCGCAACCGGCGCTCATGGGGACCGGGTCACGCAGGCTTGCGCACCGGATTTGCTCAGGCTTCGGATCGACAAGCCCCTTTCCTTCATTGAAGACATTGCGATGACCGCCCCCGCTCCCACCCTGGCCGTCCCGCCGGCATCCCTGACGGCCCCCGTTCCGGCCGCGATGCGGGACGCCATCGCGGAGCAACTGGCCGGAATCGCCTGCGAGGCCGGGCGCATCCTGCGGGGGTATCACGGCAGCGACTGCCCGCACGTCATCAAGCCCGACGGCTCGCCGGCCAGCCTCGCCGACACCCGCTCCGAGGAGCTGATCGTCACGGCCCTGGGACACGCTTTCCCCGGCATCCCGGTGATCGCCGAGGAGACCTCCTGCACCGCGCAGCCCGCCTCGCTGTTCTTCCTCGTCGATCCGCTCGACGGCACCCGCGACTTCCTGGCCGGCAGCGAACAGTACTGCGTCAATATCGGCCTCATTCAGGGAGACCGCCCGGTCGCCGCCGCTTTGGCGGCGCCGGGGCTCGGCCGGGTCTGGGCGGCGGGCACCACCGCCCGCGAGGCGCCGATCCGCGAGGGGCGGCCGGGCACGTTCCGGCCGGTGAGCGTGCGCCCGGCCCCCGCCGACGGTCTCGTCGCCCTCGTCAGCCGCCTGCACGGCGACAGCGACACCGATGCCTGCCTGGAACAGCTGCCGGTCGGCGAGCGGCGGGTCGCTTCCTCGGCGCTCAAGTTCTGCCTGATCGCGGCGGGCGAGGCGGACATCTACGTGCGCTGCGTCCCCACCATGGAGTGGGACACGGCGGCCGGCGACCACGTGCTGACCATGGCCGGCGGGCACGTCGTCGGGCCCGACGGCGCCACGATCACCTACGGCCACCATGCCCGCTTCTACCGCAACGGCCCCTTCGCGGCGCTCGCCTCGGCGGCCTACCGCGACGCGCTCGCCCTGCCGCAGCAGAGCGCCGTGTCCTATTTCGACCGGCGCCGCGCGGGGGCGGTCGAGGCCGCCGGGCAGGAATAGAAGGCGCAAAGCCGGTCGGCAGCGCTCGCCCCGCCGCCCGTCCGCCAATGCCAACCGATTCCCACGAGCCCCCGCGGGTCGGCGTCGCATCCCGACGTCCCGACGAGACGGCCCGCTCCGGAGAGCGGACCGCTTCGTCCAGGCCTGCCTGCACCGGCTCTGCACCCGGCTCCCCGCCGAGCGGACCTCGTGTTGGCATACGAGACCGATGGGGACGGCCGCAGAAGACCTCACACAGGCTGTTTTAAGCCGCGGTGCAGCCGATCAGGGCGGACGCCGCGAGCGTCTGGCCGTCGCGGGAGACCACGGATTCGAACTCGCCGGTCTTCGGATCGCGGATGCGCAGTTCACCCGTCTCGATGCCGAAATGCGCGCCGTGCAGATGCAGCTTGCCCGCCTCGACCGCCTCGCGGATGAAGTCGAAGGTCATCAGGTTCTCGAGGCTCTGCCCGATCATCGTGTATTCGAGGCGGGTGAGGAAGCCGTCCTTGTCCGGGGTGTCGCCGGATGCGGTGAGTTTCTCCTTGGCCGGCTTCACCAGCGAGACCCAGCGGCCGATGAAGTTGCCCGCGGAGAGCGGGTCGGCGCCGAGACCGGCCGCCTTGATGCCGCCGCAGGTGGCGTGGCCGAGCACGACGATGTGCTTCACCTTCAGTGCCTGCACCGCGAACTCGATCGCCGAAGAGGTGCCGTGATAGCCGCCGTCGCGCTCGGCGGGCGGCACGATGTTGGCCACGTTGCGGATCGTGAAGATCTGGCCCGGGCCCGTATCGAAGATCACTTCCGGGGCGACGCGGCTGTCGCAGCAGCCGATCAGAAGCACTTCAGGCTCCTGGCCTTCCTTGCCGAGCGTCTCGTACTTGCGCCGTTCGTTCGGCAGCCGCTCGCCAAGGAAGCTGCGGTAACCGTCGGTCAGAACCTGAGGAAACATGGGCGGTTGTCCTTTCATCCTTGCTGTGTTGGTGACGCGCTTACCAAACGGTCTGACCCGCCGAATCCATCCCCTCCGGCGGATGCGCTTGCGCACATGGCGTGTGGCCGACGGCGCAGGCGAAAGCCGGGGGAGCCGATCCCTGGTGCCGGCCGGGCAAGCGCGCGGCCTCCACGCATCGGCGTGCTCGCCGCACGGGGTGGCCGGCATGCCGTGAAAGGAGGCTCAAGCGTCTCGCCAAGTGAGGCGAACGGGCTGATCCGGAACGTCGCCGGCGGCGATTCGTTGCGCCAGCTCGGCCAGTCCTGCGGGTTCGACGCGCTCGGCCGAGGCGGCGAGTTCATCGAGCGGCCACCACCGGGTGCCGCGCACGGGATTGTCCTCGGTCTCGGCCAGCCGGCTCGTATCGACGCTGTCGCTCGCGAGCCGGACCATGAAGTAGCGCTCGCGGGCATGACGCGACTTGCGGAACAGGTGGAACGGCCCGTCGCAGACGGCGACGCAGGGTCCGAGTTCCACCTCCGCGACGCCGATCTCCTCCGAGAGTTCGCGCCGGCACGCCTCCTCGTGGTTCTCGCCCGGCTCCAGCCCGCCGCCGGGCATGAACCAGAAGCCGCGGGCATCGGGATCGGAAGGATTGATCGGGCGCACCGCTTCGTACTCGATCAGGAGAAGGCGGTTCGAAGGATCGAAGACCAAGGCGCGGGCGATGTCGCGGGTCGGCGGATCCGCGTCGGGGTGATCGGTCACGGGGCTCGACTCCTCATGGCAAGGGGCACCGGTTGCGGCGCGGGAAGGGGCTCAGGAAGAGGCGCGGGCGCCCAGATCACGATCGGCAGGCCATAGCTGTCGCGCTCGATCGCGTTGGGAAGCGGCTCGGCGCGGTCTTCGGCGATGTCGCGGGCGACGACGAGGGCGGCCATGGCGTCGAGATGGTCGTCGGCAGCGACACCCGGAGGCGGCGGCGAACCGACCATCGCCGCGGGCAGCCCGGCGGCGATCAGGAGGGCCCGGCGTGCGGCAAGACCCTCGGCACGGGCCGGGCCCTTCTTGCCGGCCCCGAGACGCCGCTCGCCGTTGAGGCGGAAGAAGGCGACCTCCGGATGCACCTCGTGCAGGCGCGTCACGAGATCGGACCGCGCACGCAGGAGTTCGTCGGCTTCCCGCACGGAGCGCAGGATGTTCCAGCACTGGATCGAGGGCGCGAAGGGCGGCTCCGAATGCGCCCGCGACAGGGCCTTCGCCTCGTCGTAGCTCTCGGCATAGACCGCTGCGCGGGGCGGCACCGGGAAGACGCTGGAACGCCCCGCCCCGAGAAACGCCCGCGCCGCCCGGTCGGCCGAGCGTCCCCCGCTCACCCGGTCGGGCAGGCCGATCGGCACGTCGATGCCGACGCAGACCGGAGCCTCCGGCCCGTCGAGCAGGTCGATCACCCGCGGGAAGCGGGCACAGCGCCAGCGCGCCGGATCGTCGAGATCGAGCAAGGCGCCCGCCCAGGCTCCCCGGCACCCATCCAGCCCCGCCACCCAGCGTGTCATCCGCTCACCCCGATTGCTCCACGCCGCCGCTTCGGAGAAAGGTCTTCCCGCAGTCCCGCGCGGCCGTCGAGAGGAACCCTTTGTCACAATCCGCTTCGAAGGTCGGCCTTCACATCCTCGATCCGCGGCTCACCGGATGGGGCTTTCCCCGCTGGGGCAGCGCTGCGGCCGCGGGGCTCGATCTGCATGCCTGCCTCGACGCCCCCCTGGTGCTGGAGCCGCAGGCGCCGCCCGCGCTGATCCCGGCCGGCTTCTCGCTGCGGATCGGCGAATCCGACTGGTGCGGACTGGTCTTCGCCCGCTCCGGCCTCGGGCACCGGGAGGGCTTGGTGCTCGGCAACGGCACCGGGGTGATCGATGCCGATTACGAGGGCCCGCTCCTGATCTCCGCCTGGAACCGCAACCCACCCGGCAGCGGCGCGGCGATCCGTATCGAGCCGGGGGAGCGCATCGCCCAGCTCGTCTTCACCCGCGTCCTGCGGCCGGATTTCGAGATCTGCGACGGTGCGCCGGAGCCAAACAGGCAGGGGAGCCGGGGGCAGGGCGGTTTCGGCTCGACCGGCCGGCGCTGAAAGCCGGCTCAGTCACCGGAACCCACCCCGCCGACGATCTTCGGTGAATTTCAGTACAAGCTTGGCCATTCGAAGCTCAAGCTATCGATCGGACAAGCTTGCTCGAGAGAAACGGCACCGGAACGATTGAACTCTTTTGTCCGCATCCCGTTGGTTCCCCGCATCCACCTGCGAGACGAACCATGGCCGCCCCCCACGACATCCTCGGTTTCTTCGAGCACCGTAGCGACGGCGCCTGGATCTGTGTGAAACCCTTCACGCTCAACACCCGATCCACCCAGGTCGATATCCGGCGCGGGATGCGGTTCGAGTACGGTCGGCGCGTCGGCGGCCTCGACTTGGCCGAGTATCTCGAACAGCTCGGCTCGCAATTCGGCTCCTGACGGCTCGTCTCAGGATCTGACAGGGTTCCGCCGGTTTCCAGGCTCTGCGGCAGGATCGGCGCGGGTCGACATCCCGCGTGCGGCCGAACCATTTTTTCAGCGTTCTTTCACCGGCTAAGAGCTTGTGTGTGGAACGGCTCGCACAATTCCGCTTTGAGGACCGGATGACCGGACTCGCAAGTGTTCAAAGCAGCCGGAGTCGAAGCTTAGGTACCGACGACGATGCCCGCCGCCACGGCCCAGATTCTTCCTTCGTCCAGCGAAGCCGCACCGACGACGCGTGACCGGATCGTGGAGGCGGCGGCCCGCTCGTTCCAAGACATCGGCTATCAGAAGACCACGGTCGCCGACATCGCCCGCACTCTCAAGATGAGTCCGGCCAACGTCTATCGCTTCTTCGAATCGAAGAAGGCGATCAACGAGGCGGTGGTCGAGCAATTGACCGCCGAGATCGAGGCGATGATCGTCGCGATCGCCGATGCGCCGAAACGCGACGCGCCCGAGCGGCTCGCCCGGATCATCACCGCGCTCCACGACGATTGCCGCCGCCGCTTCGAGGCCCATCCGCGCGTCCACGAAATGGTCGAGGCGGCGATGAGCGAGAGCTGGGGCGTCTGCCAAGCGCATGTCGATCGCATCGGCGCCGTACTGGCGCGGGTGGTGGCCGACGGCGTGCGCGAGGGCGCCTTCACCGTCGCCGACCCGAAGAGCGCGGCGGCCTGCCTGCAGGCCGGGATCACCCGCTACTGCCACCCGATGCTGGTGGGCCGCCAGCCCAACACGATCGATCCGCCGCTGCCGGTGATGATCGCCTTCCTGCTCGGCGCCCTGCGGTCGGGCGGCTGAACCCGCCCGACGCGAGGATCTACTCCGACGCGGTGCCCGGCGTCGGCGAGGGCTCGGAGACGACGGGCTGCGGTCCGTCATACCCTTCGATCACCAGGATGTCGGCCTCGGCGCCGCCCTTCTGCAGGGCGCGGGCGGATTGGTAGAGGTCGGAGTTCCAGCAGGCGAGGGCGTCGTCGTAGCTCGGAAACTCGACGATGACGTTGCGCGCACGCGCCTGCCCCGCCACCGCTTCGAAGGCGCCGCCGCGCACGAGGAAACGCCCGCCGAACCGGGCGAAGGCGGCGCCGTTGGCGACCGCATAGGCCTTGTAGGCCTCCGCGTCGCTCACATCGACCCGCACGATCCAGAAACCCTTGGCCATGTCTAAACGTCCTCCATCTCGGCAACGATTCTCTGAGCGACCGCGCGGGGGTCGTCGGCTCCGGTGATCGGGCGTCCGACCACCACATGGTCGATGCCCGCCGCCCGCGCCTGCCCCGGCGTCATCACCCGCTTCTGGTCGCCGGCCTCCGCGCCCGCCGGGCGGATGCCGGGCGTCACGATCAGCCCCGACGGGCCGATTTTTCCGCGGACCGCCGCGGCTTCCACTGCCGAGCAGACGATCCCGTCGATGCCGATCTCAGCCGCCTGCTCCGCACGGCGCGCCACGAGGTCGGCGACGGAGAGTGCGTAACCGGCTTCCGCCGCGTCCGCGTCATCGTAGGAGGTCAGCACGGTGACGGCGAGAATCTTCAGGCTCAGGCCCCGTCCGCGCACGGCCGCGCGCATGGTCTGCGGATAGGCATGCACCGTCAGGAAGGTCGCGCCCAGGGCGGAGGCCGAGCGCACCCCCTCCTCGACGGTGTTGCCGATGTCGTGGAGCTTGAGATCGAGAAAGGTCTTCTTGCCCTGGCCCGCCAGCCGCGCGGCGAAAGCGAGCCCGCCCGCATAGGCCAGCCGGTAGCCGATCTTGTAGAAGGTCGCCGCGTCGCCGATGCGCGCGACGAGCCGCTCCGCCTGCTCCACGTCGGGCAGGTCGAGGGCGACGATCAGGCGGTCGCGAGGGTCGGCAGGCTCCGGCATCGGGCTCTCGTTCGTGGCACAGGCGGCGGCAGCGATCCTCCCAAGGGGGGCCGCCTGTCAACGCCGGATCGCCCCTCGTGTCTCTCACATAATGCCCGCCGCACCGTCACCGTCCGCGTGCGTACGGTCCGGCGAACGGGCATTTTGCGCGGCACGCGAAGGATCGAGAAGGCCCGCCGCACGGCTTTCGCCGGCCGCTTTCCGGCCGCACCCTTCGCTGCGCGGCGGCGCTCCTCCGCGAGCAGGTGGGCCGGGAGATCGCGGCGGAACCCGTGACGTGTCACGGATTCCGGCCCGTGCGTCGGATTAAAAATCTTTCTCGGACGTAGGGGGTCGACGGAAAAATCTTCTTATCGTTGAAGCTTGGGCTTATGAGGAACTCCTCCCGTCCCTTGGAAAATTGGTACAAGTTTCTGTTTTAACATCAGTGACTTACAAGCATAATTCGAAGCGATCCGACAAGATTTTCAGTGCCGAGGGTTCCTGTGTTTGGTGTTTTCGGGGCTGCCCACGGGCGAGCCCATCCATCGAGCGTCCTCGAGAGGCGGGGCGATGCGATCCGGTCGGGCCGAGGCTCCGCCCCTCGGGGCACAGCATCGCGCCAGCCGGGGATGCGGTCGATCCGTCTCGCGGCCCTTCTGAGCGCCCTCGTTCCGGCGGCGGCCGCCGCCCAGGGGGCGGCTCAGGTCGCGCCCGGCCAGACCCTGCAGCTGAAGCCGTACTTCGCCCTCTACGAGGCGCTCGGCAAACCCGAGAACTGGAAGATCTACGGCAGCTTCCGGCCGCGGGCCGAAGGGCTCGGCGGGCAGTTCCGCCCCGCCCCCGCGCCGGCCACCAACGACCTGTTCTCGATGCAGACCACGTTGTTTGCCGAGTACGACAGCGGCCCGGTCCGGTTCGGCGGCGAGATCTTCGACAGCCGGGCCTATTTTCAGCGCCGGAACTCGAACTCCATCGCCACCACCGAGGTGAACGCGTTCGAACTCGGCCAAGCCTATCTCGGCTTCGACATGGCGGATGTCGCGGGCCTTGGCACCGTGAGCACGCTCACCGTCGGGCGCTTCACGCAGAATGTCGGCTCGCGCCGCCTCATCGCCCGCAACCAGTTCCGCAACACCATCAACGCCTTCACCGGCATCGCCTATGATTGGGAGAACGCGGCCAAGGACCGGCTGCGCCTGTTCTACACCCTGCCGCATTACCGCCTGCCGGATGATCGCGCCGGCCTCCTCAGCAACAGCATCGCGTGGGATCACGAGGGTCTCGACACGCAGCTCTTCGGTGGCATCTTCACCAAGGCGGGCGTGCTCGGCGGCATCCTGGAAGCCTACGGCTTCGGCCTGCTCGAACGCGATTCCGGCTCGCAGCTCGAAGGCATCCAGACCCGGGACCGGCGCCTGTTCACGCCGGGCTTCCGGCTCTACCGCGTGCCCAAGCCGGGGCAGTTCGACCACGAACTCGAAGTGATCGGTCAGCTCGGCGTCGCGCGCAACACCGCCGCCGTCACCGACGTGACCGACGTGCCCGTCTCGGCCTACTTCGTGCACGCGGAGGCCGGCTACACCTTCAAGACCGCCTGGGCGCCCCGGATCTCGCTCCACTACGACCACGCCAGCGGCGACAGCGCCAACCCCAACAGCTACACCCGCTTCGACACACTCTACGGCGCGCGGCGCTTCGATTACGGCCCGACGAGCCTCTACGGCGCCGTGCAGCGGGCGAACCTGATCTCGCCGGGCGTCCGGTTCGAGATCGCGCCGGACCCCGATTGGGACGCCTTCATCGATTACCGCAGCCTCTGGCTCGAAAACCCGACCGACAGCTTCGCCGCCACCGGCGTGCGCGACCGGACCGGCCGCTCCGGCACCTTCGCCGGGCACCAGCTCGAGGGGCGGGTGCGCTACTGGCTGGTGCCGCGCTCGATCGTGCTCGACAGCGGCGTCGCCTACCTCCTCAAGGGCGACGTCCTGCGCAATGCGCCCAACGCGCCGAACACCGGCGACACGATCTACGGCTACATGACGACGACGTTCTTCTTCTGAGCCGAACGCGGGGCCGGCGGTTCACCCGCCATCGCCGCCGCCACCTCGGCGCGCAGCACCGGCAGCAGCTCCGCCTCGAACCACGGATTCGTGCGGAGCCAGCCGTTGTTGCGCCAGGAGGGGTGGGGCAGGGGCAGCACCCGCGGTCGCGCCGAGGCCGCGAGGATCTCGCGCCAGCGGGCGACCGTCTCGGTGAGGCCGCCGGGCCGCGGCCCGAGATGCCAGGCTTGGGCGTACTGGCCGATCACCAGGATCAGATCGAGCTGCGGCAGCCCGGCGAGGAGGTCGGCCCGCCAGGTCGGCGCGCATTCCCGCCGCGGCCGCCGGTCGCCGCCCTTGGCGTCGAGGCCGGGAAAGCAGGCGCCCATCGGCAGGATCGCCACCCGTCTGGGATCGTAGAATTCCGCCTCGTCGAGCCCGAGCCACGCCCGCAGGCGCCGGCCGGACGGGTCGCTGAACGGGATGCCGCTGCGATGCGCCCGGTTGCCCGGTGCCTGGCTCGCGATCAGCAGCCGCGCGGTGGCCGAGCCCTGCACCACGGGCCGCGGCTCATGCGGCAGGGGCGCGCCGTAGAGGGGCGCGTCGCGGCAGATCCGGCAGGCGCGCAGGCGAGCGGCGGTGGCGTCGAAGTGAGCAGGAGCGGCGGACATCGCCCCGGAAATGGGGTGGATCATCCGGCGGCGCGATGCGGCACCGCGCCCAATCCGTTACGTCCGCACAAGCTTGGCACGAATCGCGCCGGCCCTACCTCACTCATGGCGCGCATCTCAGGCGCGCCGATGGAGGCCCCGCTTGGCAGGATCGCGCGCGTCACGGCTGGGGGCGGGCGTCGGCCCGAAATATCCGCAGGTCGTCGTCCTCGTCGGCGCCACCGGCGACCTTGCCCAGCGAAAGCTGCTGCCCGGCCTGTTCCACCTGTTCAGTGCCGGCTTCATCCCAGACCTGCGCATCGTCGGCGTGTCGCTGGACGACATCGGCGTCGAGGCGTTCCGCGAACGTGCGCACAAGGCGATCGACCAGTTCTTCACCCGCCAGGCCGGGGCCGGGGAATGGGCGGCCTTCGCCGAGCGGCTCGACTACGTGCCGCTCTCCGCAGGCGCCGAAGCGCTCGCCGCGGCGGTGGCCCGGGCCGAGGCGAGCTTCGGGCAGGAGAGCCGGCGCCTGCACTACCTCAGCGTGCCGCCGGCCGCGGCGCTCACCGTGGTGCACCTGCTCGCCGAGGCGGATCTGGCCGCGGGCTCGCGCATCGTCATGGAGAAGCCGTTCGGCACCGATCTGGAGAGCGCAGTGGCGCTCAACGATCGGCTGCACGAGGTTTTTTCCGAGGACCAGATCTTCCGCATCGACCACTTCCTCGGCAAGGAGCCGGCGCAGAACATCCTGGCCTTCCGCTTCGCCAACGGTCTGTTCGAGCCGATCTGGAACCGCACCTTCATCGACCACGTGCAGATCGACGTGCCGGAGACGCTGGGGCTCAGCACCCGCGCCGCCTTCTACGAGGCGACCGGCGCCTATCGCGACATGGTGGTGACCCACCTGTTCCAGATCCTCGGCTTCATGGCGATGGAGCCGCCGACCTCGCTGGAACCCGGCCCGATCTCGGAAGAGAAGAACAAGGTGTTCCGCTCGATGCTCCCGCTCGACCCGCGCGAGGTGGTGCGGGGACAATATGCCGGCTACCGCGCCGAGCCCGGCGTCGATCCGCAATCGGACACCGAGACCTTCATCGCCCTCAAGTGCCGCATCGACAACTGGCGCTGGGCCGGGGTGCCGTTCTTCCTGCGCACCGGCAAGCGGATGGCGGAGGGGCAGCGCATCATCTCGATCGCCTTCCGCGAACCGCCCAAAAGCATGTTCCCGGTCAATTCGGGGGTCGGTGCGCAGGGGCCCGACCATCTCACCTTCGATCTGGCCGACGCCTCGAAGATGTCGCTGTCGTTCTACGGCAAGCGGCCGGGGCCGGGGATGCGGCTCGACAAGCTCTCGCTCCAGTTCAACATGAAGGATACCGGCCTCATGGGCGAGGTGCTGGAGGCCTATGAGCGGCTGATCCTCGACGCCATGCGCGGCGACCACACCCTGTTCACCACGGCCGAGGGCATCGAGCGGCTGTGGGAGGTCTCGACGCCGTTGCTCGAGGCGCCGCCGCCGGTGCGGCTCTACGCGCCGGGCTCCTGGGGCCCGAAATCGATCCACCAGCTCGTGGCACCCCAGGCCTGGCGTCTGCCCTTCGAGCGGGAATGGCGCAACACCGATGAGCAGGGCTGAGCGCCCCGCAGGCAACGATTCGTGCCCAGGGTGATAAACTGGAATACTTCTCAGCTTAGTCACAGATCAGCCGTCGTCAAGACGATTGCCGGCTCACCGAAAAGAGGGTTGGCAGGAAAACTTGCTCATCGAGCCGATCTGTCTAATCTGGTTGTCCAACGATTCGACTGACGGACATTCAGCCACGCGAGCCGCATGAGCCTGACGACTGCCCAAATCCTCGATCTCGCCCCCGACGCGTCGAGCCGCAAGGCCGGGCAGGATCAGGGAAAACCGCAGAAATGGGCCGGTCTCGGCCGGGCGGGGACGGTGATCTGGGGCGAGATCAAGGGCAGCGGGGCGAGCCCCTACCGCACGGTCGCGGATCTCGCCGGGCCGTCCTCGAAATGCACCTGCCCGAGCCGCAAGTTCCCCTGCAAGCACGGCCTCGGCCTGATGCTGGTCGATGCGAGCGCTCCGATCGCCGAGGGCGAGCCGCCGGACTGGGCCGCCGCCTGGATGAAGGGGCGCGAGAGCCGCGCCGCCGCGGCCGAGACCCGGGCGAAGGAACCCGCCAAGCCCGTCGACGAGCGGGCACAGGCCAAGCGGCGTCAGGCCCGCGAGGACCGGGTCGCGGCAGCACGCGACGAACTCGACCTCTGGCTGCGCGATCTGATGCGGCGCGGGCTCGCCGCCGCGCGCGCCGAACCCTACGCCTTCTGGGACCGCATGGCCGGGCGCCTCGTGGACGGGCAGGCGCCGGGCCTCGCCCGCCGGGTGCGTGCCCTGCCGGGGCTGATCGCGGCGGCGCCTCAGGCCGGCGCGCCCCGGCCGGAAGCCGCACTCGGGCTCGGCCTCGGCCGGCTCGCCCTGTTGCTCCGGGCCGCCCGCCGCCTCGATGCGCTGTCGCCCGATCAGGCGGCGGGCGTGCGCGCCGCGCTCGGCTACCCCGTCACCGCCGAGGAGATGGCGGCCCGGCCGGACCATGCCGACACCTGGGCGGTGCTGGCCCATGCGGTCGAGGAGGAGGACCGGCTGACCGCCCGCTCGGTCTGGCTCATCGGTCGCGCCAGCGGCGCCCTGGCCCAGGTCATCGATTACGGGACCGTGGGCTCGCCCCTGCCGCCGGCCCCCGCCGCCGGCCAGGATTTTTCCGGCGCGCTCGCCTTCCAGCCCGGCGACCCGCCGTTGCGCGCTGTTTTCCGCGAGGGCCGTGCCGGCCCGGCGGCACAGGCTGTGCTGCCCGGCGCGGCCAGCGTCGCGGCGGCGCGGGACGCCTTCTCCGAGATGCTGTCGCGTGCGCCCTGGCTCGAGCGCTGGCCGGTGCGGCTGGGGAGCGTGCGGCTCGGGCGCCTCGCCACCGGCAGCGCGGCGGCCTTCGCGGCGGGCGACGCCACCGGCAGCCTCGCGCTGCGGGCCGAGCCGCGCCTGCCGAGTCTGCTCGCGGTGGCGGCAGGCCGCCCGGTCGATCTGTTCGGCCTCTACGACGGCTACGGCCTGAGCCCCCTTGCCCTGATCGCGGAGGGCCGCCTCTACGCGATGCCGGCGCAGGATTCGCAGCCCATCCTGCTGCAGGTGGCCTGATGGACGCGACCGAACGTGCCCCGGACGGTTGGGAGCCGACGCTCGCCGCCGCGCTGCTCGGGGCCGAGCGCGCCCCGCCCTCGGCGCCCTCGGCGCTGACCGCCCTCGTCGCCGAGGCCGATCCCGGCGCCGCCCTGCTGGCTCGGCTCGCCGCCGAGGGCGCCCACCACCTCGCCGGTCTGGAACTCGGGCCGGAGGCGCTGGCGCCGCCGGAGGAGCGCGGCCGCTTCGGGCCGGACTGCCCGCCCGCCGCCGCGACGCGGCTCTATGGCCTCCTCACCGAGGGCACTCGCGCGCGCGACCGCGTGGAGGAGTGGTTCGAACTCGCCGCAGCGACGGGCGCGCGCCCGCCCGCTTGGCTGCTCCAGGCCTTGATGCAGCAGCGCGGCACCCTGCCCGCCACGGCGCAGGAGGTCGTGGGCGCCGAACTCGACTGGCTCGCCCGTGCCTGCGGCGAGGCCCCGGCCGAAGGATCGGACGCGGCGGAGGCTTCGGATTGGACCGAGGGCACGGTGGCCGAGCGGCGCGCCGCCTTCACCGCGTTCCGCACCCGCGATCCCGAAGGCGCCCGCGCCGCGCTGGAGCCGGTCTTCCGCAAGGAGAAGGCCGATGCGCGCGAGGCCCTGGTTCACGCCCTGGCGACCGGCCTGTCGGCGGCCGACGAGCCCTTCCTCGAATCTTGCCTCGACGACCGCGCCAGCGGCGTGCGGCTGGCCGCGCAGCACCTGCTGCCAAGCCTTCCCGGCTCGCGCTCTGCCGAGCGCATGGCGGCCCGCGCCCGGGCCGCGCTGAGCGTCGAGAGCAAGCGCAAGCTGCTGGGCGGCACCACGCATAATCTCGTCGTCACCCTGCCGGAGGAGAGCCCGGAACTGGCCCGTGACGGCGTCGAAGCGAACAGCTGGGAGCGGCGCGGCGGCGGTGCCCGGGCCGGCTTGCTGCGAGCAATCCTGGCGCGCGCGCCGCTCCACGCCTTCGCCGAGCATCCGCCGCGGCTCTGGATCGAGCTGGCCCTGCGCAGCGAGTGGGCCGATCCGGTCTTCCACGGCCTGTTCTCGGCGGCCAAGCGCACGCTCGACCCGGCCTGGGCGGAGGCGATGGCCGACCTCACCGCCGAGGCCTACGAGGGCAAGGTCACCGGGGTCCGCCGCACCAACGAGGTTCTCGGAATGTGGGCGGAGGCACTCGACCTCCTGCCCGACGCCGAATGGGAGGCCCGGGTCGCGGCTTTGATCCGCGCCCGCAAGATCGAGGTGGTGCTGGCCGTGCTGGGCCAAGGCCCGGAGCATTTTTCGGAAGCCTTCAGCACCGTGCTTCTCGACTGGCTCGCCTTCGTCACCCGCGGTTCCGACGCCCTGCGGCGCGATCTGGCCAAGCCCTGGGTGATCGCCCGCCTCGGCAACCGGCTCTGGCCAAGCGACGACAGCGCGGCCGCCGCCGCCGCCATCCTGGCACGCCTGCCCGAGGAGGACGGCGACCGCCTGCGCACGCAGCTCACGGGATTGACGGGCGTGCTGGAACTGCGCGCCGCGATCCGGCGCGACTTCCGACCGGAGACCACCACAGGGGGAACGGCTCAAGGATGACATCGACCCACGCCGTCAAGACCGCGCAGCTGCGCCAAGCCGCCGAGGATGCCTTCGCCGAGGAGATCGCCGCCCTGCGCGAATCCGACGACCGGCCGCGCCCGCCGAACTGGCAGATGTCGCCGCAGGCCGTCGTCACCTACCTGCTCGGCGGCAAACTCCCGTCGGGCTTCGAGGTCAGCCCGAAATATATCGGCGACCGACGCCTGATGGAGGTCGCGGTGGCCACGCTCGCCACCGACCGGGCGCTGCTGCTGCTCGGCGTGCCGGGCACCGCCAAGAGCTGGGTCAGCGAGCATCTGGCCGCCGCGATCTGCGGCACATCGCGGCTGATCGTGCAGGGCACCGCCGGCACCAGCGAGGAGGCGATCCGCTACGGCTGGAACTACGCGCTGCTGCTGGCCAAGGGCCCGAGCCGCGAGGCGGTGGTGGCCTCGCCGATCATGCGGGCGATGAACGAGGGTCGCATCGCCCGCGTCGAGGAACTGACCCGCATCCCCTCCGAGACGCAGGACAGCTTCATCACCGTCCTCTCGGAAAAGACCCTGCCGATCCCCGAGCTGAACGAGGAGGTCGCGGCCCAGAAGGGCTTCAACCTCATCGCCACGGCCAACAACCGGGACCGCGGCGTCAACGAGTTGTCGAGCGCCTTGAAGCGCCGCTTCAACACCGTGGTGCTGCCGCCGCCGGCCACGATCGAGGCCGAGATCGCCATCGTCGAGACCCGTGTCGCCGCGCTCGGGCGCGCCTTCGAGATCCCTGCCGAGCCGCCGGGCGCCGAGCAGATCCGCCGCGTCGTCACGATCTTTCGCGAGCTGCGCGAGGGGGTGACGGCGGATGGCAAGAGCAAGGTGAAACAGCCCTCGGGCACGCTCTCGACGGCCGAAGCGATCAGCGTCGTCGGCAGCGGGCTGGCGCTCGCCGCGCATTTCGGCGACGGCCGCCTCTCGGCCCACGACCTCGTCTCGGGGATCAGTGGGGCCGTGGTGAAGGACCCGGTGCAGGACGCCATCGTCTGGCGCGAGTATCTCGAAACCGTGGTGAAGGAGCGCGACGGCTGGAAGGATTTCTACAAGGCCGCCCGCGCGAGCGCGTGACCCGAGCGATGCCCGATATCCGCCTCTTCGGCATCCGCCACCACGGCCCCGGCTCGGCCCGCTCGCTCAAGGCGGCGCTCGACGCGCTCAACCCCGATTGCCTGCTGATCGAGGGGCCGCCGGACGCCGACGCGCTGATCCCGCTCGTCGCGCAGGAGGGCATGGCGCCCCCCGTCGCGCTCCTCGTCTACCGGCCGGACCGGCCGCGCGAATGCGCCTTCTTTCCCTTCGCGGCCTTCTCGCCCGAATGGGTGGCGATGCGCTTCGGCATCGCGGCGGGCGCGACCCTGCGCTTCATCGACCTGCCGCACGCGATCCAGCTCGCCGACGGCTTCGGCGCGCCGGAGGCCGCACCGATCGATGCGGAGCCGGTCTCCGAGGCGGCCGAAACCCCGTCCGGGGACGGGCCGGCACCGGCCGCGATCCGGCGCGATCCGCTCGGCGAACTCGCGGCACTCGCCGGCTACCCGGACGGCGAGCGCTGGTGGGACGCGCTGGTCGAGAGCCGCGCGGGCGCCGACGGCGACGTGTTCGCCGCGATCGGCGAGGCGATGGCGGCCCTGCGCGAGGGCGCCGGGACCGACCCCGACGAGGCCTTCCGCGAGGAGGCGCGCGAGGCGCATATGCGCAGCGCGATCCGGCGGGCGGCCAAGGAGGGGTTCGCGCGCATCGCCGTGGTCTGCGGCGCGTGGCACGTGCCGGCGCTCGCCCGCCACGACGCCAGGGGCCAGGCCGGCGCCGATGCCGCGACCCTGAAGAACCTGCCCAAGACCAAGGTCGCCGCCGCCTGGGCACCCTGGTCCTACGAGCGCCTCGCCTTCGCCTCCGGCTACCGCGCCGGGGTGCTCTCGCCGGAATGGTACGACACCCTGTGGCACCACGAGGGTCGGGTCGCCGCCCGCTGGCTCGCCCGCGCCGCCGCCCTGCTGCGGGAGGCCGATCTCGACGCCTCGCCGGCCTCGGTGATCGAGGCGGCCCGGCTCGCCGAGGCGCTGGCGGGTTTCCGCGGCCGGTCGCGGCCCTCCCTCGACGATCTCGATGAGGCCGCCCAGGCCACGCTCTGCTTTGCCGACCCGGCGCCGATGGGGCTGATCCGGCGCAAGCTCGTCATTGGCGAGCGCCTCGGCGCCACCCCGCCGGACAGCCCCGGCACCCCGGTCGAGGCGGATTTCGAGGCGCAGTGCCGGCGCCTGCGCCTCAAGCCGGGCGCTTCCGCCGGCGAGATCACCCTCGACCTGCGCAAGGAGACGGATCTCGCCCGCAGCCATTTCCTCAACCGGCTGACCCTGATCGGCATCCCCTGGGGGGAGCGGCGCGAGGCGCGCGGGCGCGGCACCTTCAAGGAGGGCTGGTTCCTGGCGTGGCAGCCGGAATGGGTGGTGGAGCTGGTGGCGGCCTCGGCCGAGGGCGGCACCGTCGCCGAGGCCGCCGCCGGCCGGGTGCGGGTCCGCGCGCGGGAGGCGACCCGCGTCGCCGAGCTTTCCGGCCTGATCGGCACCCTGCTCGACGCCGATCTCGCCGGGGCCACGGCGGAGGTGATCCGCGCGCTCACCGACCGCGCCGCGGTCTCGGCCGACGTGTTCGACCTGATGGACGCGCTGCCCCCGCTCGCCGAACTCGCCCGCTACGGCTCGGTGCGCTCCTCCGACACCGAACCCGTGCTCGCCGTGGTGCGGGGCCTCGTGCCCCGCGCCGCCGCCGGGCTCGTCGCCGCCTGCCAGAGCCTCGACGACGACGCGGCGAGCGCCGCCAAGGCGCGCATCGTCGCCGTCTCCGGCGCGGTCGCGCTGATCGAGGAGCCGGCGTTGAAGGCGGTCTGGGGGGAGGCGTTGCAGGCGCTGGCCGATCAGGAGCATGTCCACGGCCGCGTCGTCGGCCGCGCCGTGCGCCTGCTGTTCGACGACCGCGCCATTGCAGCGGATGCGGCCGGCGAGCGCCTGCGCCTTGCCCTGTCGCGGGCCTCGGGTGCGGGACCGGCCGCCGCCTGGATCGAGGGGTTTCTGGAGGATAGCGGCACCGTGCTGATCCATGGGCGCGAATTGCTCGCGGTGGTCGATGAATGGCTCTGCGGCCTCGACGCGGATCTCTTCACCGAGTTGCTGCCGCTGGTGCGCCGCACCTTCGCGACCCTGGCGCCGGCCGAGCGCCGGGCGGTCGGCGAGGCCCTGGCCCGGCCGGGCGGGGCCGCTCCCGGCGAGGCGGAAGGCGCCCAGGGCTTCGACGCGGCGCGGGCGGCCAAGGTGCTGCCGATCCTGCGCCTGCTGCTCGGCCCCGAGCCTGCCGGCACGGTGGACGAAACCACGGGAGACGCCGCATGAGTGCGCGCGAAGCGGAACGCCTGCGCCGCTGGCGCCTCGTGCTCGGCGGCGGGGCGGCCGAGGGCACCGGCTGCACCCTCACCGAGCGCGACGGGCGCCTCGACCGGGCGATGGGCGCCCTCTACGATTCGGACCGCAAGGGGGGTCTCGGCGCCTCCGCGCCCTCCGTGCCGCGCTGGCTCGGCGACATCCGCGACTACTTCCCGGCCTCCGTGGTGCAGGTGATGCAGCGCGACGCCTTCGAGCGGCTCGACCTCAAGCGGATGCTGACCGAGCCGGAGATGCTGGAGGCGGTCCAGCCCGACGTCAGCCTCGTCTCGACCCTGATCTCGATGCGCGGCCTGCTCGGCGGCCGCACCAAGGAGACGGCGCGGCTCGTCGTGCGCAAGGTCGTGGACGCGTTGATGAAGCGGCTGGAGGAGCCGCTGCGGCAGGCCGTGACCGGGGCGATCGACCGCGCCAGCCTCAACCGCCGCCCGCGCCACGCCGAGATCGACTGGAACCGCACCATCCGGGCGAACCTGCGCCACTATCAGGCGGAGTATCGCACCATCATCCCCGAGACCCGCCTCGGCCACGGGCGCAAGAGCCGCGGATCGCTCAAAGACGTGATCCTGTGCATCGACCAGTCGGGCTCGATGGCCAATTCCGTGGTCTACTCATCGATCTTCGGTGCGGTGATGGCCTCGCTGCCGGCCGTCTCGACCCGGCTCGTGGTGTTCGACACCGAGGTGGTCGATCTCTCCGACGCGATGGACGATCCGGTCGAGGTGCTGTTCTCGGTCCAGCTCGGCGGCGGCACCGACATCAACCGGGCGGTCGGCTACTGCGCCTCGCGCATCACCCGGCCGGAGGACACGGTGCTGGTGCTGATCTCCGACCTGTACGAGGGCGGGGTCGAGGCCGGCTTGCTCGCCCAGGCCCAGCGCCTCGTTGCGGCCGGCGTGCAGGTGGTGGCCTTGCTCGCTCTCTCCGACGAGGGCGCGCCGGCCTACGACCGGGGGCTGGCCGCGCGGCTCGCCGCACTCGGCGTGCCCGCCTTCGCCTGCACGCCGGATCTCTTCCCCGACATGATGGCGGCGGCGATCCGCAAGCAGGATCTCGCCGCCTGGGCCGCCGGCGCCGGCATCGCCGCGGTCCCGGCCGCCGCCCGCGACGGCTGAGCGCTCCGGTCTCCTCGAAACCTGAAACCCGGGAGGCTCTTCCTGCCCGTCGTCCCCGCCATCTCCGCCCGCCCGCCCGTCCCGGAGGCGCCGCTGAGCTTCGAGGCCCCGCTCACCTTCGAGCACCGGGTCACGGGCAACCTCTACGCGCAGAGGGGGCCGCTCGCGGCGCAGCGGCGGCGCATCCTCACCCTCGGCCTGCCGGTGCTGTGGTTCCTCGCCCTGCTCGGCGCGGTCTCGGCCTGGGCGACGTCCGGCGGCCGGCGCAGCCTTTCGGCACTCTGGCGCGACCTGCCGGGCTTCGACTGGCTGCCGCTCGCCGCCGGCCTCGGGCTGATCGCGCTGGCCCTGCTCGCGAATCACGCACTCCACCCCTGGTTCGCCCGCCGCCGGGTGCGGGCCCTGATGGGGCCACCGGGCGGCGACGGCCACGATCCGGGTCCGGTCCCCGTGCGCTACCGTCTCGACGGGGCCGGTCTGACCCAGACCGCGCCGGATCTCGTGAGCTTCGTACCCTGGCCGCGCATCGGCGGCCTCGCGGAAGACCGGCACCACCTCTTCTTGACGACGCAGATCGGCGAGGTGCCGATCGTCCTGCCCAAGGCGTCCCTGAGCGCGGAGACCCTCGCGGGCATCCGCCGCTGGGTCGAGGCCTGCGCCGACCGGCCCGCCCCCGCCCCGCCGCCGGCCGAACCGGAGACGGGGCCCGATTCCGTGCGCGCCACGATGCGCCTGACCGCGCAGGAGCGGGTGCCGCTCATCCTGCGCAGCCTGGAGAATCCCTGGGCTCGCCGCGCCCGGCTCACCGGGGCTGCCGCGTGGCTCCTCGGCCTGTCCCTGCTCTATCCCGCCCTGCTCCTGATGCTCTGGGCGATCGATCCCTACCGGGTGCCACTGTCCGATACGCTGCCGCTCTTCGCAGAGATGATCGCCAGCGACTTCTGGAAGCCCGCCGCCTTCACCGCCGTGGTGATCGCAGGGTTCTTCGCGGTCCACGCTTACGCGCGCCGCTGGTTCGCGGGTGATCTCGCCCGTCGGCTCGAAGCCGAGGCGCCGCCCGGCGAGGCCGAGATCGCGATCGGCGAGACCGGCATCGTCACCGCGAAGGACGGGGCGCACGCTCATCTCGGCTGGCCGCTGTTCCGCGGGCGCGCGCAGGCCGGCGACCTGATGATCCTGCCGATGCGCTGGGACGAGGTGCTGCCCGTGCCGCTGCGGATCTTCGAGCCGGAGGCGCGCGCCCGCGCCGAGGCCCTGATCGAACGCCACGTCCCGGAGGCTCGCGCCCGATGACCGATCTTTTTCGCCACGGCCCTGCGGCTCTTCTCCTGTCGTGCCTGCTCGGCATCGCTCCGGCCCGGGCCGAGGAGATGCCGACCACCACCGAGGAACCCGCACCGGAGGCGAGCACCGACGCGGAGAAGGCCCTTCCGGGACCGACGACGCTGCGCCTCGACCAGGGCTTCACGCTCGACCTGCCGCCGGGCTGGGTGCTGGAGGATGCCGATGAGGATCCTGGCGACGCCCGCGGCCGGCGCGTCGTGCGGATCGTGTGCGAGACGCCGGCCTGCGCCCGCACCAAGGAGGCCTGCACCCTGCGCCTGCGAACCGCCCCGGTCGAGGGCGCGGACGACGCGGCCAGGCTTACCGGGCTCTACACCGCACCGCTCTCCCGCTACTTCCGCCTGCGCGCGGTCCTGAAGAGCACGAGCCCGGGCGCCACGATCCGCCGGCCGCTCGGGCCCGAGCGATTCGGCGCCCGCGAGTGGTTTGCGGTCGAGACCGAGGCGGCGCCGCGGTTCAAGTCGGGCCTGTTCGCCGAGACCGTGATCGACGGCCGCTTTCTCGGGGTGATCTGCAAGACCTGCGAGACCGGCGCCGTCCGCCACCGGGCCGCCCGCGCCCTGCTGGGCAGCGTCCGTCGGGTGGAGCGCTCGGCGGCGCGCTGAGGGCTTGCCCACGGGTTCATAAAATGGGCGATGGGCGACCTGGGGTTGGCCTGACAATCGGCTGCAAGTGTTCAAAATTTCAGGGCATGGCAGCCATGTAATCGATGGGTTGTCGCTCGCCCGAGCGTATTGTAGCGGACCTGTCGGGCCAATAAATTTTTGAGCGGCGCGAAAAATAAAATGAATAATGACGATAAACTGCACATCCGCCCCGCCAATGTGCAGCATAATCTGATGCCGATGAACCGGCGTCATGTTCTCGGCGGCGCATTGGCGGGTTTGGCGGCGACGGCTCTGCCGGGTTCGCCCCTGCTCGCCGCGGGCGAGCCCCGCAAGGTCGATGTCCTGCTGATCGGCGGCGGCATCATGAGCGCGACGCTCGGCGTGTGGCTGCGCGAACTCGAGCCCGACTGGTCGCTGGAGATGGTCGAGCGGCTCGACGGCGTGGCGCTGGAAAGCTCCAACGGCTGGAACAACGCCGGCACCGGCCACTCGGCCCTGGCGGAGCTGAACTACACCCCGGAGGATTCCAAGGGGAACGTCCAGATCGACAAGGCCGTCGAGATCAACGAGGCCTTCCAGGTCACGCGCCAGTTCATGGCCTGGCAGGTCCAAAAGGGCGTGCTGAAGAACCCCCGCTCCTTCATCAATTCCACGCCCCACATGAGCTTCGTCTGGGGCGACGACAACATCACCTTCCTGCGCAAGCGCTACGAGGCGCTGAAGGCGAGCCCGCTGTTTGCCGGGATGGAGTTCTCGACCGACCCCGAGCAGCTCAAGAAGTGGGTCCCCGTGATGATGGAGGGGCGCGACCCGAAGCAGAAGGTCGCCGCCACCTGGTCGCCGCTCGGCACCGATTGCGAATGGGGCGAGGTGACCCGCCAGTACATCGCCTCGCTGAAGAACGGCCCGAAGTTCGACCTTCGCCTCTCCACCGAGGTCGAGAGCTTCGAGCGTAACAAGGACGGGACCTGGCGCGTCACGTCGAAGAACCTGAAGGACGGCAGCCGCCACACGGTCGATGCCCGGTTCGTGTTCATCGGCGCGGGCGGCGGCGCCCTGCACCTGCTTCAGGCCTCCGGCATTCCCGAGGCCGACGACTATGGCGGCTTCCCCGTCGGCGGCTCGTTCCTCGTCACCGAGAACCAGGACGTGGCCCTGCGCCACCTCGCCAAGGCCTACGGCAAGGCCTCGGTCGGCTCGCCGCCGATGTCCGTGCCGCATCTCGACACGCGGATGCTCGACGGCAAGCGCGTGATCCTGTTCGGACCGTTCGCGACCTTCTCGACCAAGTTCCTGAAGGAAGGCTCGTATTTCGACCTGCTGACCTCGACCACGACCAGCAATGTCTGGCCGATGGTCCGCGTCGGCGTCGAGCAGTACCCGCTGATCGAGTACCTCGCCGGCCAAGTGATGCTCTCCGACGAGGACCGCCACCAAGCCCTGCGCGAGTACTTCCCCGACGCGAAGACGGACGAGTGGCGCCTCGTCCAGGCCGGGCAGCGCGTGCAGATCATCAAGCGCGACCCGGAGAAGGGCGGCGTGCTCAAGCTCGGCACCGAGGTCGTGAGCGCCAAGGACGGCAGCATCGCCGCCCTGCTCGGCGCCTCGCCGGGCGCCTCCACCGCCGCGCCGATCATGCTGAACGTGCTGGAGAAGGTGTTTGCGCAGAAGGTCGCCAGCCCCGAGTGGCAGGCGAAGATCCGCCAGATCGTGCCGAGCTACGGCACGCGGCTGAACGACGATCCGCAGCGGGTGCAGCAGGCGCTGGCCTATACCAGCGAGCACCTGCAGCTCACCCCGCCGCCGCAGATCGGGGCTCCGGCCCAGCCGACGCCCGCGGCCGAGATGGGGACCGTCAAGCCGGTCCCCGACATGGCGCCGTAACACGGCGCCGTAAGACGACCGGGGCCGGAGCGGACCGCTGTACGGTTTCCTGATGATGACTTCGGGAGCCGTCGGTTCCCCTCTCACCGCAAGCGGGGAGAGGGGGGCTCCGCACCTTGCGCGGCGATCAGCCGGAGCGGACCGTCAGGCCTCCGCTTCGGCCCCGTCCTCGATGTAGAGTTCTTCCAGCAGCACCTTGATCACGGCCACGAGCGGCAGCGCGAGCGCCACGCCCCACAGGCCGAACAGCACGCCGAGCAGGAGCTGGCCGGCGAAGATCGTCGCTGCCGGCAGGTCGAGGGCGCGGCGCTGGATGAACGGGGTGAGCCCGTAGCTCTCCGCCGCCTGCACCGCGAGGTAGACGCCGAGCGCCCCGAGCAATCCGTTCAGCCCCGAAGCGAGGCTGCTCAGCACGATCACCAGACCCGCGATCAACGGCCCGATGGTCGGCACGAAGGCGAGCAGGCCCGCCTGGAGCCCGAGGATCAGCGCGCCGCCGATCCCGAGGAAGCTCAAGCCCGCCCAGGTCAGCAGGAAGATCGCGGCCATGGTCACGAGCTGCCCGAACAGCCAGTGCCGCAGGGTCTCGCCCGACCCGTCGAGGACGCGCGCACCCTTCTCGCGGTGGCGCCGGGGCACGAGCCGCAGGGCGCCGTCGCGGTAGCTCCCCGGGTCGGCGGCGACGGCGACGCCGAGGAAGACGATGACGAGGACGTTGCCCAGCGCGTTGAACAGCGCCAGCACCACGCTCGCCGCCGGCCCGAGCACGCTGCCGGCATCCGACAGGAGCGAGCCGGGGCTCTTGAGGGCGCCCGAGGCGAGGCCGGCGAGGCCACCCTCCTTCTTGTCCTTGCCCTCACCGCCCTGACCGTCGCCTGCGGGCGCGCCCTGCGACAGGTCGATCTCGACGCCGCGCTCCTTCAGCCAGTCGCGCACGGTCTCCGATTGCTGGCGCACCGTGGTGCCGAGGTCGCGCGCCTGGCTCGCCACGGTGGTGCCGCCGAAGGCCGAGAGCCCGAGGGCGAGGGCAGCGAGGACGAGGCAGACGAGCGTGAGGCGCCAGCCGCGCCCGATCGGCAGCAGGTAGCCCAGGCCCCGCGTCAACCCGTCGAGGAAGACGGCGAACAGGATGCCGGAAAAGATCAGCAGCAGCGTCGCCGCCGCGGTCCAGGCGAGCCAGAGGGCGGCGGCAAAGGCCACGACCGCGATGCCCGCGGCCGCGAGGCGCCGCGCGCCCGGCGGGTTGGCCGGCGGGCTGAAAGGGGGAGCCGTCATGGTTCGGGGGATCCGTTCGCGGTTCATGCGGGGCCGCAGGAGACCCCGGGACAATCAAATGGGTATCACGCCCAGGCTTGGGCGGCGGCGGCGTCGGCCTCCGTCGCCGCGACCCAGCCGCCGGTGGTGCCGTCGGCGAGGTGCTCGCGCTTCCAGAACGGGGCGCGGGTCTTGAGGTAGTCCATCAGGAAGTCGGCCGCGGCGAAGGCGGCCTTGCGGTGGGGCGAGGCGCTGACGACGAGGACGATGCCTTCGCCCGGCCGCACCAGCCCGTGGCGGTGGATCACCCGCAGGGCCTGGACCGGCCAGCGGGCACGCGCCTCCTCCACCACGCGGGCGATCTCGGCCTCGGCCATGCCGGGGTAGTGCTCCAGCTCCAGCGCGGCGAGCCGGCCCGCCTCGTCGCGGCACAGGCCGGAGAAGGTCACGACCGCCCCCGCCCGCCCGGCCAGGTCCGCCTCGATCCGGGCGATCTCGGCGGCGGTGTCGAACGGCTCGGACTGGATGCTGACCGTCATGACCCACTCTTCGCGAACGCGTACGCGGCGCCGACAGGCCGACCCCGGCTTTGTCGCGCCGGCCCGTGACCCCATTTGCCCGTGAGCCTATATGGCTCAAGAATGGGACCGCGCCACCGGCGCCGTTTCGACGAACAGCGAGCCGCGACGTGACGCCCGACCTGATCCTGCCCTACGACGGCATCCTGCCCGTCTTCGCGAGCCGCCCCGTCTGGTGCGGGCGGGCCAGCACCGTGATCGGCGCCGCCACCCTCGGGAGCCAGGCCTGGCTCGGCGACGACAGCGTGATCCGCAGCGACGGCCAGCCGATCACCGCGGGCGAGCGCTTCTGGCTCGGGGCCCGCTCCACCGTCCACATCGCCACCGAATCGCTGCCGACGCAGATCGGCGACCGGGTCACGGTCGGCCGCAACGCGGTGGTGCATGCCTGCACCGTGGGCTCGGACGTGGTGATCGAGGACGACGCGATCATCCTCGATGGCGCTGTCGTCGGCGACAACGTCCTGATCGAGGCCGGCGCCACCATCTTCCCCCGCTCGAAGCTCGAGAGCGGCTTCGCCTATGGCGGCAACCCGGCCAAGCGCCTGCGCGCCGTCACGCCGGAGGAACTGGCCGAGCGGGCCGAGCGCCTGCGCGAGGCCTCCGGCGAGGCGGCGAGCCCGCCCGCGCCACCCGAGCCGCAGGAGACCGAGGCCAGCGTGTTCGTGGCCCGCACCGCTCGGCTCTCCGGCCGCATCGCGCTGGGCGCCGGATCGACGGTGCTGTTCTCCTGCGAACTTGCCGCGGAGGTCGGGCCGATCGTGGTCGGCGCCGACACCAACATCCAGGACAACACCGTGATCCGCAGCCGCGGCGAGGGCGTGGTGATCGGGCGCGACACCACCATCGGCCACAACGTGCGCATGGCCGATTGCCGGATCGGCGCCCGTAGCCTCATCGGCATCGGCTCGGTGCTGGCGCCGGGCACCGTGGTGGCCGACGACGTGATGCTGGCCGGCGGCTCGACCACCGATCCGGGCCAGTTGCTGGAGGGCGGCCATCTCTGGGGCGGGCGGCCCGCGCGCATCCTCGGCGCCCTCGACCCGACCAAGCGCGCGATGATGAGCCACATCGTCGAGGGCTATTGCCGGCACGGGCGCGAGTACCGGCTGCTGCAGGAGCAGGAGGGGTAGGGCCAGCCCCCCCTCTCCAACGCGCCGTCCCCGGAGTCGATAGAGCCATGATGAGCCGTCTCTCGATGCTGACGCTCGGCGGCCGGAAACGGTTCGACGATCTCAGCGAGCAGGAGATCCTGGCGCTGGCGATCGGCTCCGAGGAGGAGGACGGCCAGATCTACCGCGCCTATGCCGGGCGCCTGCGCGGAGACTATCCCCATTCGGCCGCCCTGTTCGACGCGATGGCGGAGGCCGAGGACGAACACCGCCGCCGCCTGATCGCGTGCTACAAGCAGCGCTTCGGCGACTTCATCATCCCGATTCGGCGCGAGCACATCGCCGGCTATTACAGCCGCAAGCCGGTCTGGCTGATGCGCAATCTCGGGCTCGACCGCGTCCGCGAGGAGGCCGCCGCGATGGAGCGGCAAGCGCGCGACTTCTACCTCGCCGCCGCCCGGCGCTCGACCGACGCCGACACGCGCCGCCTGCTCGGGGACCTCGCCGCAGCGGAGAGCGCGCACGAGCGGGCGGCCGAGGCGCTGACGGACGAGCATCTCGGCGGCTCCGTCCGCGACGAGGAGGACGCGGTCGCGCATCGCCAGTTTATCCTGACCTGGGTCCAGCCGGGGCTTGCCGGCCTCATGGATGGCTCGGTCTCGACGCTCGCCCCGATCTTCGCCACCGCCTTCGCCACCCAGAATCCGTGGACGACCTTCCTCGTCGGGCTCTCGGCCTCGATCGGCGCGGGCATCTCGATGGGCTTTACGGAAGCCGCGCACGACGACGGCAAGATCTCCGGGCGCGGCTCACCGCTCAAGCGCGGCCTCGCCTCCGGCGTGATGACCGCGCTCGGCGGCCTCGGCCACGCGCTGCCCTACCTGATCCCGAATTTCTGGCTGGCGACGAGCATCGCCTTCGCCGTGGTCTTCTTCGAGCTCTGGGCCATCGTCTGGATCCAGAACCGCTACATGGAGACGCCGTTCCTGCGCGCCGCCTTCCAGATCGTGCTCGGCGGCGCCCTCGTGCTGGCGACGGGCATCCTCATCGGCGGCGCCTGACGCGACGGCGAAAGGCCACGCCTACCCGCAGGCGATCTGGTCGCAGCGCCGCATCGCCGCGATCATCCGCGCCAGCGACTTCACGCCGGGATGGCCGAGCACGCCGGTGTTGCCGAGCACGTAGGAGGGCGTCGCGGTGAGGCCGAGATTGGCCGCGACGTTCATGTGCCCGCGCATCGCCTCGCGCACCTCCTCGCTGTCGGCGATCTCTTCGAGCTCCGCCCGCCTCACCCCGGCCTTGGCGCCGATGTCGAGCGCCTTGTTCCCGTCGATCTGGCCCTTGGTGGCGAGCAACTGGCCGTAGAAGGCGAAGGCGGCGGCCGAGCCGAGCTTGCGCTGAACGGCGAGCGAGACCTTGGCGGCCTGGGCCGACATCGGCGAGAGGATCGGGTTGTGGACGAGGCCGATCCGCAGGGCCGGATCGCTGGCGGCGAGCGCCGTGACGTCGGCGGCGGCCTTGCGGCACCAGGGGCAGTTGTAGTCGAAGAACTCGTAGAGGGTCACCTCGGCCTCGCGCGGCCCGACATAGGTGACGCCGCGCAATTCCTGGATCTGCCCGGTGATCTCGCCGGGCAGCCGCATGTTGGCGACCGGCCGGCCCTCGTCGTTCTCGACCTTGAAGGTCTGGCCGTAGCTCTGCGCGGCGGCGGGGCCGGCGATCGCGAGGCCGAGCGAGGAGGCGAGGAAGCGGCGGCGGTCGAGGCTCATGGACGGATCCCTGATCGGGCGCGGCCTGAGCGGACCGCGCATGCCACGCCGTATCCACCGAGCATGGTTTATTTTTGCACCGCTTCAGCCCGGCATCATCGCGGGATCCTCCCGTGATCGCGCGGGATCGGCGGACCGATCATACGGCATCCGGTTGCTCGCTCCGGTCTTTGCCCCCTCCGTCATCGCGAGCGAATGCGAAGCGATCCAGGGCACCGCCCTACTCGGAGGGGTCGTGCCCTGGATCGCTCACGCCTCGCCTCGCGATGACGGGTGAGGAACCGAGTCCATCAACCGGAAACGAGGTCAGAGCCCGCCCGCGCCGGGCTCCTCACGCCGCCTCGGCCGTCGCCGCCCGCTCCTTGGCGAGTTTGACGACGCCGACCTGATCGACCTTGCCGGTGCCGAGCATCGGCAGTCCTTCCACGACGACCACCTCGGCGGGAACCGCGACGTCGGCCGCGCCCCGGCTCTTGGCGTGGGTCTGGTAGGCGGCCCGCGTCGCGCCCTTGGCCTGCGTGAACAGGATCAGGCGCTCGCCCTTGCGGGCGTCGGGCACGGCGGCCACCGCGCTCGGGGCGTCGGGCCAGAGTTCGGCGGCGAGCGCCTCGACGCTGGCCAGCGACACCATCTCGCCGGCGATCTTGGCGAAGCGCTTGGCCCGGCCCTTGATCGTCACGAAGCCGTCGGCATCAAGAGCGACGATGTCGCCGGTGTCGTACCAGCCGTCGGCGGGCGGCTCGAGCACGCCGGGATTCTCCGCCCGCAGGTAGCCGAGCATGATGTTGGGGCCGCGGACGATAAGGCGCCCGCCCTCCTCGATGCCGGGCACCGGTTCGAGCCGCGATTCGATCCCCGGCAGCAGCCGGCCGACGGTGCCGAAGCGGTTGAACATCGGCGTGTTGAGCGCGAGCACCGGGCCGCACTCGGTGACGCCGTAGCCTTCGAGGATGCGCAGCCCGAACTTCTCCGCCCAGGTCTTGCGGGTGGCCTGCTTCACGGCTTCCGCCCCGGCCACGACGTAGCGCAGGCTCCGCAGGTCGTAGGAATGGGCCATCTTCGCGTAGCCGGTGAGGAAGGTGTCGGTGCCGAACAGGACCGTGGCGTTGGTGCCGTAGATGAGTTCGGGCACGATCCGGTAGTGCAGCGGCGAGGGGTAGAGGTAGACCGGCACGCCCGAGATCAGCGGCAGCACGAGCCCCGCCGTCAGCCCGAAGGCGTGGAAGACCGGCAGCACGTTGAACACCTTGTCGCGCGGCCCGAAATCGATGCGCGCGGCGACCTGCGCGGTGTTGGCGAGCATCGCCCGATTGGCGAGCATCACGCCCTTGGGCGTGCCCTCGCTCCCCGAGGTGAACAGGATCGCGGCCGGATCGCGGCCCTGCCGCGCGACCAGCGGACGGCGGGGCTCCAAGAACCCGCGGATCTTGTCGCCGGTGGTGACGCGAGCCCGCACGTCCTCGAGATAGATCAGGCGGATCGTCCCCTGGATGCCCTCGATCAGAGCGCCGAGGCGCCCCTTCTCGATGAAGGCGCGGGAGGTGAGGATGGTGTCGACCTGCGCCGCCCGGCAGGCCGAGAGCACCGCGGCGGGCCCGGCGGAGAAGTTGATCATCGCCGGCACGCGGCCGGCGCTGGCCAGCGCGAAGAACGTCACCGCCGCGCCGTTGGCGTTGGGCAGCATCAGCCCGACCGGCTTTTTCGGGTCCGGCAGCAGCGCCTGGAGCTTGCGGCCGAGGATGTTGGCGCCCATCACGAGTCGGGCATAGCTCATCGTGCCCGAGACCGGGTCTTCGAGCGCCGTGCGCCGCCAGCCGTGAAGCTGGCCCGCCTCGACCAGGGCGGCGAAGACGCCGCGGTCGATGTCGGCGGTCTCGAACACGAGATCCGACATGATGTCGTAGAGGGCCGCACCGGCGGCGCGACGGCGGTTCTTGCCCTTGAGTTCCGGATCGACGTGGAGGCGGACCGGCGGCATGATCGTCACCGTCACCTTCGGCCACCACGCCCGGCGGACCTGATCGCGCTTCAGGCGCGAGAAGATGGTGCGCTCCGGCCCGTCGATCTTCACCGGCACGACCATGGCGCCGGACTTGTCGGCGATGAGGCCCGCGCCGTCATAGACCTTCATCAGGCTGCCCGTGACGGTGAGCCGGCCCTCGGGGAAGATGATCAGCGTCTCGCCGCTCTTGACCGCGTTGATCAGCGTGCGGGTGGCGAGCGGCCGCGTCGGGTCGAGCGGCATCGCCTTCGTCACCTTGAGGAACGGCTTCACCCACCAGCGCTGGGCGATGCCGTGGTCGATGGCGAAGACGGGCTCCTTGTCGAGGAGCGAGAGCGCCAGCGGCGCGTCGAGGAAGGAGACGTGGTTGAGGGCGACGATCGCGTTCGGGCCGGCCTTCTCCACGTTCTCCAGGCCCTTCACCTCCAGGCGGTAGAAGGCGCGGAACAGGATCGAGAGGGCGTCACGCAGGGGGTTCGTCGGCAGGGTCACGAGGATCACCGCGCCGGCGATCAGGTTCAGCACGGCCACGAGGCCGAGAAGCTGCGCCGTGGAGAGGCCGATGCCTTGAAGCACCGCGAGCGCCAAGGTGCCGGCGACCATGAAGGCGGCCGTCAGCACGTTGACCGCGCCGATGACGCGGGCGCGCTTGGCTTTCTCGGTCCAGGCCTGCACCGCGGCAAACGAGGGCACGACATAGAGCCCGCCCGCGACGGCGAGACCGAAGAAGTCGACGGCGATGCGCAGGCCCGAGCCGCCGGTGATGAAGTCCCAGGCGCCGACCGGCTCGCCCACGGCCGGGCTCACCTGCGAGACCGTCCAGGCGAGGTCGAGGCCGGACAGACCCATCAGCACCGCGCCGACGGGCGTCGGCAGCAGCACGATGCGCCCGCTCGCGAGCCACGAGGCGAGGCCGGAGCCGACCGCGATGCCGACGGAGAAGATCGCCAGCAGCGTGGTGGCGACGATCTCGGTGCCGTTGAGGGTCTGGCGCACCAGCACGGGCAGCAGCGAGAGGATGACCACGCCGACGAGCCAGAACCAGCTCACGATCACCGAGCCGCGCCACAGCCGCGTGTCGGACCACAGGTCGCGCAGGAGTTCGGCGGTGGAGCGGGCGACGTTGCGGTCGACGCGCAGGTCCGGTGCACCTTCGCCGGTGGCGGGGATCATCCGGGCGGCGAGCCAGCACAGCACCGCCATGCCCATCAAGCCGGCGCCGAGCCCCAGCGCGTGGCCGCCCATCGCCATGGCGAGACCCGCGGTGATGGTGCCGAGGAGGATCGCGAGGAAGGTCGCGGCCTCGACCAGGGCGTTGCCGGCGGTGAGCTCCTCGCGCTTCAGGTGGTCGGGCAGGATGCCGTACTTGATCGGCCCGAACAGCGCCGCGATGATCCCGAACAGGCCGAGTGCCCCAAACAGCAGCGGCACCGAGTGCAGCCAGAAGCCGAGCACCGAGAGCAGGGCCGCGAAAATCTCCGCGAATTTCAGCCGCTTGGCCAGCACCGCCTTGTCGTAGCGGTCGGCCATCTGCCCGCCGAGGCCAGACAGGATGAAGAACGGGCCGATGAACACGGCGCTCGCCAGCGTCACCAGCACCCCGCCCGAACTCTCCCCCCGCGCGCTGACCTGAAACAGGATCAGCAGGGCGAGCGCATTCTTGAGGAAATTGTCGTTGAAGGCTGAAAAGAATTGGCACCAGAACAGCGGCGCGAAGCGTCGCGTCGTCATCAGTGTGCGGAACATCGTGGTCTCTCCCGGCTCCGGGCATGACTGCCTGCCGACGGCCAAGGCGTCAAATCCGTATTTTGCACGTTGTTCAAAATGAACGGGGTCCGCGCTGGCCGCAAGCTTGATATTGCACGGCGTGCAATTTACCCCGGATGAGGCGTGCGAACCGGCACGGGAACGGGCGGCGCGCAGGCACGGAGACGAATTGGCAAAAGAGGCGGCGAAAGAGGCGGCACCCAAGGCACGGGGCAGCGGACCGCGGGGCGAGCACGACCGCGAGGGTTTCATCGCCCTGGTCGCGGGCGCGGCGGAGAGCCTCGTCCGCAACGAAGGCTATCGTGCGCTCGGCATGCGGCGGCTGGCGGCTTCCATCGGCTATGCGCCGAACTCGATCTACAACGCCGTGGGCGACCTCGATCAGGTGGTCCTGCGGGTCAATGCCCGCACCCTGGCCCGGCTGCACACGGCGCTGAGCGCCGTGATCGATCCGGAGCGGGCGGCACGGGACAACGCGCTGGCGCTGGCCGACGCCTATCTCGTCTTCGTCGCCGCCGACCCGCGGGTCTGGAGCCTGCTGTTCGAGCATCTCGTCGCGCCGGACCAGCCGTTTCCGGACTGGTACGCCGCGGCCCTGGCCGAGCCGGTCATGCTCGTCGATACGGTGCTGGCGCCGCTGATCGTCCCCGCCGACGAGCGCCGCCGGGCGGTGGCCGCCCTCTGGGCCGCCCTGCACGGGCTCGCCTCGCTCTCGACCTCGCGCAAGCTCGCCGTGCTCACCCCCGACCCGCCGCGGGATCTCGCCCGGCTGCTGGTGGGGCGGTTTCTCGGGTGATGTTTTGCGATCCTTTCCGCCCGGCGGGAAGGGGCGGCGCGCGAGCGGGACCGGCCGGCGGTCTTCAGTGAGACGCGAAGACGGGTATAGAGCCCGCTGACACCGCCCGACCGGATCCTTCGATGACCCACCCTTCCGTCCCGACGCTGCGCCACTTCGAGGCGGTCGCCGAGCGCTACGACCTGATCCTGTGCGACGTCTGGGGCGTGCTGCATGACGGGACCCGCGGCCATGTCGCGGCCGGCGAGGCGCTGATCCGCTTCCGCGGGCTCCCCGGACTCCGGCCGCGTCGCGTCATTCTCGTCTCGAACGCCCCTCGCCCCTGGCAAGGCGTCCAAAAAATCCTCGACGGCTACGGCGTGAAGCGGGAGGCCTACGACGCGATCCTCACCTCCGGCGACCTGACCCGGCGGCTGATCGCCGAGCATCCGGGTGAGCGGGTGTATCACCTGGGGCCGGATCGCGACGCGCCGGTCTTCGATCGCCTCGACCTCACCCTGGTGCCGGCGGCAGAGGCGCAGCGCATCGTCTGCACCGGTCTGTTCGACGATGACACCGAGACGGCGGAGGATTACCGCGAGGCGCTGGCCGCGTTCCGCCAGCGCAAGGTGCCGATGATCTGCGCCAACCCCGATCTCGTGGTCGAGCGCGACAAGCGGCTCATCCCCTGCGCCGGCCTGATCGCCCAGGCCTACGAGGCGATCGGCGGCGCGGTCGTCTATGCGGGCAAACCCTATCGGCCGGTCTACGAGACGGCGCTGGCCATGGCCGGGGAACTCGATCGGATGCCTGCGCCGGATGTGCGCCGCACGGTGGCCGTGGGCGATGCGATCCGCACCGACATCGCCGGTGCGGCCGGTTACGGCATCGCCTCGGTGCTGGTGGCCCGCGGCATCCATGCGGAGGAACTCGGCGTCACGGCCGAGCATCACAGCCTCGGCGACATCGCCGATTGGCTGTCGCGCCAGGAGGTGAAGCCCGACGCGGTGATCGAGCGGCTGGTCTGGTAATCGAGGAGGTCAGCGGAAAGCCGGCCCCCCTGCCTGCCCATTCTACGGCTCTTACGCAGTCCGATCCGCGCGGAAAGACCTCGGCACGGTCGCCAACCGGTGACGCGATTGCTATGGGGGCCGAAATCAAGCTGGATCCGAGACGATGACGAGACCGGAGGCAGGCGGCCCGAGCGGCGCGGAGGTGGTGCGCCATGTGCGCCTGTCGGCGCATTTTTCCGCCTGCGGATACGTGCCCGCGTCCCCCCCCGTGCTGCAGCCGGTGGAGCCGTTCCTCGAATTGTCGGGCGAGGACATCCGGCGGCGCATCTTCGTGACGCAGGACGCCAACGGGGCCGAACTGTGCCTGCGGCCGGAATTCACCATTCCGGTCTGCCGCCTGCATCAGGCGACCCGGCCCGGCGAGAGCGCCGATTACAGCTATCTCGGCCCGGTCTTCCGCCTCGTGGCGGGCGAGCCCGACGAGTTCGTCCAGGGCGGCATCGAATCGATCGGGCGCACCGACACCCCGGCGGCGGATGCCGAGGTGCTGGGGCTCGCCCTCGAGGGGCTCGATCTGTTCGGTCGCTCCGACGTTATCGTGCGGCTCGGCGATATGGGCCTGACCCACGCCTTCCTCGACGCCCTCTACGTGCCGCCGGTGGCCAAGCGCCGGACGCTGCGGGCCATCGCCGCCGGGCGCTCCCTCGACGAGGTCGCCAACAGCGTGCAGGCCGAGGATCGCCATGCCGGCCTGCTCGCCGCGATCCAGGGCCAGGATGCCGGGGCCGTGCGCGCCTTCGTGGAGGACGTGCTGTCCATCGCCGGCATCTCGCAGGTGGGCGGGCGCAGCGCCGGGGCCATCGCCGAGCGCTTCCTCGCCAAGGCCTCGGCGCAGGCGCATGGGGGCGCCGGCCTCAACGCGACGAACCGCGAACTGATCGAGCGCTACTGCGCCATCTCCGGCGATCCCGATGCGGCCGTGGCCGCGGTGCGGGCGCTGGCGCGCGAGGCGGGGCTGACCCACGAAGGGTTGGAGGCGGCGCTCGCCCTGTTCGAGGAACGCACCGGCTTCATGGCGGCGCGGGGTCTCCCGGTCGAGCGCTTCCGGTTCAACGGCGGGTTCGCGCGCAACCTCGACTATTATACCGGCTTCATCTTCGAGGTGACGGGTCCTCAGGGTGGCCCGACCCTGGTCGGCGGCGGGCGCTACGACGGGCTCCTGCAGCAGCTCGGCAGCCCGGTGCCGCTGCCGGCGGTGGGCTGCGCGTTCTGGCTGTCGCGTTGCGCCCAAGGCACCACGGGCGAAGGCACCACGGGCGGAAGCGAAGGAGTTGCCGCGTGACCGATTCGCCCCTCGTTCTCGCCGTCCCCTCGAAGGGCCGGCTTCAGGAGAATGCCAGCGCCTTCTTCTCCCGTGCGGGCCTCAAGCTCGTGCAGAAGGCGGGCGCGCGTGAGTATCGCGGTACGCTCGCCGGCCTGCCCGGCGTCGAGGTGCGCTACCTCTCGGCCTCCGAGATCGCCGGCCAGCTCGCCAGCGGCGCCGCCCATCTCGGCGTGACCGGCGAAGATCTGATCCGCGAGATGCTGCCCGATCCGGGCGCGAGCGTCGAACTGCTGACGCCGCTCGGCTTCGGCCATGCCAGCGTGGTCGTGGCGGTGCCCCAAGCCTGGATCGACGTGCGCGCCATGAGCGACCTCGACGAGGTGGCGAGCGAAATGCGCCTGCGCCAGGGCCGGCGGATGCGCATCGCCACCAAATACGTGAACCTGACGCGCCGCTTCTTCGCCGAGGCCGGCATCGCCGATTACCGCATCGTCGAGAGCCTGGGCGCCACCGAGGGCGCGCCGGCGGCGGGCTCGGCGGAGATCATCGTCGACATCACCACCACCGGCACCACGCTCGCGGCCAACGCGCTGAAGATTCTCGATGACGGGGTGATGCTGCGCTCGGAGGCCAACCTCGTCGCGTCGCTGAAAGCCCCTTGGGGCGAGACGGCGCGGGCCGCCTTGCGCACCGTGCTCGGCCGCATCGCGGCGGAGGAGCGCGCCCGCACCAGCCGCGAGGTGCGCGCGGGGCTGCCCGAATCCGGCGTGATCGATCTGGCCACCCTCGCCGGCCTGCACGAGGCCGAACTGCCCTACGGCGCCCCGCGCGGCGCCGACGGCGAGATCGTGATGCGCTGCCCCGTCGACGCGGTGTTCGACCTCTCCGACGTCCTGGTGCAGGCGGGGGCGCGGTCCGTCACCGTGCGGCGGATCGACTACGCCTTCGCGGCGGAGAACCCGCTGGCGGAGCGGCTGCTGGCGCGGCTCTGAGCTAGGCTTCCCCCATCCGCGACCTCGGGATGAGGGGCTCGGTGGGAGAGCGCCCTACTGCCCGCCCTGCTTGGCGAACTCCGACAGAACGGCGCGAAGGATCTTGAGCCGGCCCTCGTAGGCCGCGGTGAGGCAGGCCACATCGGCACCGCAGGCGCGGCGGTCCTTGAGCCAGGCCTCCTGATCGTCCTGCATCTTGGTGCGGTTGCCCATCGGCAGCAGGTCTTTGAGGATGTCGAAGCGCACCGCCATCTCGACGTCGAGATCGTTGAGGGCGCGGGTGTCGCAGATCGTCTTCTCGTCCGGCGTCTCGGCCTTGGCGCAGGCAAAGCTCGCTGCCGCTGCGGGGGAGGCCGCAGCGAGGCTCAGAGAGAGGGCGAGAAACAGCGTACGCATCGGACAGGCTCCCGCGTGAGCAACGGCCACGCTTTGCCCTTCCAACGGCTCGTTCGCGCCCCGGTGCCCGGAGCCGGGCAAAAAAGAATCAGCTCCAGGGCTTCACGATCGCGAGGATGACGATGCCGATCATCAGGAGCGTCGGCACCTCGTTGATCACCCGGTAGAAGCGCTGGCTGCGGGTGTTGCGGTCGGCGGCGAAGTCCTTGACCGTGCGAGAGAGGAAGCCGTGTACGCCGCTCATCGCCAGCACCAGGGCGAACTTCGCCTGGAGCCAGGGCGCGGCGTAGGAGCCGCTCTGCCACGCCAGCCACAGGCCGAAGATCCAGGTGACGATCATGGCCGGCGTCATGATCGCCTTGAGCAGGCGCCGCTCCATGACCTTGAAGGTCTCGGACTGCACCCGCGAGCCCGCCGGCAGCGCCGCGTGGTAGACGAACAGGCGCGGCAGGTAGAGCATCGCCGCCATCCAAGAGATGACCGCGATGACGTGGACGGCCTTGATCCAGGGGTACAGGGTCTCAAGCACCGGCTGAGGCACTCCGTGTGGGGGATGCGGCGCTTAAGAGCGCCAGGACTTGTCCGGTCAGAAGCGGTGCGAGCGGCAAAGCGGCCGCGTCCGTTCCGCCGGTGAGCGAGAGCCAGCGGATCTCCTCGATCTCCGCACCGCAGACGGGGTTGAGGCCGGGTGCGGCGGCCTGCCGATAGACGGTCGCTTCGACGATGTGGCCGGGCTCGTTGGCCGCCTCCGCCTCGAACCGGCCGAGCCGCACAGCCGTGCGGGGGTCGAAGGCGAGCGCGAGTTCCTCCCGGAGTTCGCGGGCAAGGCAGGCGGCGTCGGTCTCATCCGCCTCGAACTTGCCGCCCGGGAGCATGAAGCGGAGGCTGCCGCGCTTGCGCACCAGCAGCAACGCCTCGCCCGTCTCGTCCCGGCGCGTCAGAGCCAGGGCCACGACGCGGATACGCGTCACCGGCCGCCTCTGAGCCGGGCCAGCATCTGCTCGACATGGGCGATCGGCGTCTGCGGGGTGATGCCGTGGCCGAGGTTGAAGATGTGCGGCAGGCCCTCGGTCGCCGCCAGGATGGCATCCACGGCCGCGTCCAGGGCCCGCCCGCCCTCGATCAGGGTCTCGGGGTGGAGGTTGCCCTGGGTGACCGTCGAGGCCGGCACACGGGCGCGCAGGGCGGCCAGATCGACACCCCAATCGACGCCGACGGCACTCGCGCCGGTCTCGGGCACGACGCGGGCATGGCCCTCCAGCCCGGAGCCCTTGGCGAAGACGATGATCTTCGCGTCCGGAACCTGTGCTCGCACGCCTTGAACCATCCGCGTGATCGGCCCGAGCGAGAAGCGCTTGAGGGCATCCCCATCGCTCGACTCGGGCAGCACGCCGGCATGGGATTCGAAGATCTGCACCGCGTCGGCGCCGGCCCGGAGCTGACGCACGAGATATTCGGTCTGGACGGCGACGAGCCGGTCGAGCAGCGCGTCGAGCAGCGCAGGGTCGGCCGCCGCCAGCGCCCGGGCCGGGGCGAGGTCCACCGTGCCGCGTCCGCCGATCATGTAGCTCGCCACGGTCCAGGGCGCGCCGCAGAAGCCAAGCAGCGTGGTCTCGTCGGGAAGCGCCCCGCGGATGCGCTCGACGGCCTCGAAGACCGGTGCCAGATGCGAAAAGATCGCCGGGTCGCCGGCCTCGCGCAGGCGGTCGAACTGGGCGCGGCCTTCGAGCGCATCGAGGCGCGGCCCCTCACCCTCGACGAAACGCACGTCCTGGCCGAGCGCGTGGGGGATCACGAGGATGTCGGAGAACAGGATCGACGCCTCGAAGCCGAAGCGGCGGATCGGCTGGAGCGTCACCTCGGTGGCGAAGGCCGGGTTGTAGCAGAGATCGAGGAAGGATCCGGCCTCCGCCCGCGTCGCCCGGTATTCCGGCAGGTAGCGGCCGGCTTGGCGCATCATCCAGGCCGGGGGCGGGGAGATCGCCTCTCCCGACAGCACCCGCAGCACCGGTCTATTCGCCGTCTTTGCCTCCGCCATGCCTGAAGTCCGCATCCTGCCTGATTGCCGTTCGAGGGAGACCGGAGGGATCGCGACCGCGCCATCCCCACCCCGGTCCTACTCAAAGAAAGAGAGATTCTAGAATCTCTGTTTTTTCTCTTGGACGTTGGATCGTGATGCCGCAAGCGCGTCCACAGGCCCTCCCCACGGCCACGGCGTTAATCGCCTCTTAACGGATTGGATCTAATGTCCACGATAGGCCAAGCTCAGCAGAGGCTTGCATGGGCCCGTATGCCCTGATGGCCGCCTCGGTCCCGGATTCTCCCATTCGGGCGACTCCACCGTGTGCGCAAGGTCGGGGTGTTGAGGGCGGAGTCGATGGATTTCGGGCCAACCCGCCGTCGCGCTCCGATGGGGCCTGGTTTTCCCCACTTATCGACTCCCCGGACGCGCCCTGGGGACAGCGTGGCGGTGGCGGAACGCTAAAGCGCTGACAACACAATCGAAATTTTCCGGGGTGGTGACGGAATCGGCCGCTGCGCCGCCCTGCCGGAACGGTTCGGCTCCGTCTTTCCATCACGGAGCGGGTCGGGCTCCGGCATGATCCGCGAGGGTCGGCGACGCGCTCGGGCCGCCACGGTAACGGGCTGTCCGGCCGCATGGCAGCCGAAGTCCCCACGGCCGACGGCAATTCGGCATCGCGCTTGCCCGAGAAAATGCTCTAAGAGTGCCTCACAAAACTCCCGGTCTCCGACCGTTCTCGCTCTGGCGATGACAGCGCGGCGGGAGCTTTGTGAGAGACACTAAGCATCCCCTCGGGGCGGGTGTGTCGCCCCGGACCGAGCGTCACGGCAGAGACGGGCCGACGATGAGCCGCAGCTATTTCCATCTTCATCTCGTCTCGGATTCCACCGGCGAGACCCTGATCAATGTCGGGCGCGCGGCGGCCGTGCAGTACGAGGGCATCTCGGCGATCGAGCACGTCTACCCGCTGGTGCGCTCGGGCGCGCAGCTCGAACGCGTGATCTCCGAGATCAAGGCGGCGCCGGGCCTCGTGCTTTACACGCTGGTCGGCCACGAGCTGATCGAGCGCCTGGAGGAGGCCTGCCGCGAGACCGGCTCGCCGACGCTCAACGTGCTCCAGCCGGTGCACGCGCTCCTGCGCTCCTATCTCGGCGCGACCTCGACCGAGCGGCCGGGCGCCCAGCACATGCTCAACGCCGAGTACTTCAAGCGCATCGACGCGATGAACTTCACGCTGGCCCACGACGACGGCAATCTGCCGGCGGATCTCGACGAGGCCGACGTGGTGCTGGTCGGCGTCAGCCGCACCTCGAAGACGCCGACCTCGATCTATCTCGCCAATCGCGGGCTCAAGACCGCGAACCTGCCGCTGGTCCCCTCGATGCCGCTGCCGCCGAGCTTCGACCGGGTCAAGAAGGCGCTGATCGTCGGGCTGATCGCCAGCCCGGAGCGGATCGTGCAGATCCGCCAGAACCGCCTGCTCAGCCTGAAGGCCGACGACAACTCCTCCTATGTCGATCGGCAATCGGTCTCCGACGAGATCGCCGCCTCGCGCCGGCTCTGCGCCAAGTACCGCTGGCCGACCATCGACGTGACCCGCCGCTCGATCGAGGAGACGGCCGCCGCGATCCTCGATCTCTACCGCGAGCACCGCCTCAAGTTCATCGCGACCTGAGGCTCCGGCACATGGACGACGCCGGCCTCGCCGCGGCCGATCTGCGCGAGACCGTCCAGGCCGGGCGCGGGCGCTGCACCGATCTCAGCCTGTCCTACCGGGACTGGGCGCCTCCGCCCGAATTGCTGGTCGGCGCGGTGACGCCCAAGCTGCTGCGCCTCTACCACGAGCAGACCACCGTGCTCGGGACGAGCCTCTACGAATTGCCGGGGGCGGCGGTGACCGAGGAGGGCGTCGTGCTCCTCGACGGCGTGTTCCAATACGCCGCCCAGCTCAACATCTTCTCCGTCAACTTCGAGGGGCATTTCCGCGCCATCGCCGCGCGGCTGCCGGATCTGCGGCGGGTCACGGTCGAGGAGCCGGTCGTGCTGCTGACCGGCATGGGCCACCAGATGTACGGCCACTGGCTGGTCGATTTCCTGCCGAAACTGTTCCTGCTCGACCGGGCCGGCCACGACATCACGCGGCTGGCCTACCTCCTGCCCGCCGATACGCCGCGTTTCGCGCGAGACTGGCTTGGCCTCCTCGGCATCGAAGAGGACCGCCTCGTCGTCTACGACCGCACCCGCGATCTCGTCGTCTGCCGCTCCCTCCTCGTGCCGACGGCTTTGCGCTTCATCAGCCGCGCCTCGCCGCTGATGCGGCAGGCCCGCCGCTTCCTTCTCGAGCGCGCGGCGCCCGCCGCTCGCTGGCGGCCCCTGTGGCGGCCGCGCCGTCGGCGCGAGAAGCCGGGGAGCGAAAAACTCCTGATCTCCCGCTCGGACAATGCCGATACGCATAACCGGCGCACCCTCGCGGAGCGGGCGGCGTTCGAGGAGAAGGCGGTGGCCCGCGGCTTCACCCCCGTCCGGCCCGAGCGGCTGAGCGTGCCCGAACAGATCGCCCTGTTCCGCTCGGCCGGCACGATCATCGGCGAGTACGGTTCGGGGCTGCACGGTTCGCTGTTCGCGCCGCCCGGCACCACCGTGGTGGCCTTGCGCGACAACGGGCTCGAACTCGGCTTCCTGCAAAGCTCGATCGACCACACGCTGGGCCATGCCAGCGGCTATGTGATCGGCTCGGAACGCTCGGAGGAGGGGTTCTTCTCGGTGGCGCCCGAGGATATCGACTTCCTGTTCGATTGGCTCGACTGGCGCGGCCTGCGCTGACGGAATCATTTTCGACGTGAACGCTTCCCCCCTCTGGCTTGCGCCCGCACCGCTCCTTCTCGCCTCGGCGAGCGCCACCCGGCGCGATCTCCTGACGGGGGCCGGCCTGCCGGTGGAGACGGCGCCCGCGCGGATCGACGAGCGCGCCTTGGAGGCCGAGGGCGGCGCCCTGGCCCCGGTCGAACTGGCGCGGCGGCTCGCCCAGGCCAAGGCGGAGGAGGTGGCGGTCCGCCATCCCGGCCGCGTCGTGATCGGCGCCGACCAAGTGCTCGAATGCGAGGGCCAGATCTTCCACAAGCCCGCCGACCTCGCGGACGCGCACGCCCATCTCGCCCGGCTCCAGGGCCGGACCCACGCGCTGCATTCGGCGGTCGCGATCCGGCGCGGCGGCCGCGCCGAGGATTTCGTCGAAACCGCGCGGCTGACCCTGCGCCCCCTCGATGCGGGCGCCATCGACGCCTATCTGCGGCTCGCAGGCGCGGCGGTCACGGCTTCCGTCGGCGCCTACCAGCTTGAGGGGCTCGGCATCCACCTGTTCGAGCGGGTCGAGGGTGACCATTCGACGGTTCTCGGCCTGCCGCTCACGCCCCTTCTCGCGCAGCTGCGGGGCATGGGCCTGCTGGCGTTCTGACACGGCGAGGGACGATGGACGACCACCGGCAGGATCATCGGCACGCCCACGCCCATCCGGATCACGGCCACGATCATGCCGGGCATGAGCATGACCACGGTCATGGACATGGGGGGCTTGGGCATGGCGGGCTCGGGCACGTCCACGCTCCGAAGAATTTCGGGCCGGCCTTCGCCATCGGCATCGCGCTGAATCTCGGCTTCGTCGGCGTCGAGGCGGCCTATGGCTGGCTCTCGAATTCCATGGCGCTGGTGGCCGATGCGGGCCACAACCTCTCCGACGTGCTGGGACTTGCCGCCGCCTGGATCGCCGCGGTGCTGGTGAGGCGGGCGCCGTCGGCGCGCTTCACCTACGGCCTGCGCGGCTCCTCGATCCTGGCCGCGCTGTTCAATGCGGTGGTGCTTCTGGTCGCGACCGGCGGCATCATCGTCGAGGCGGTGCAGCGCTTCCTCGAGCCGGCCCCCGTCGCCGGCACCACGGTGATGGTGGTGGCCGGCATCGGCATCCTCATCAACGGTTTCACCGCCTGGCTGTTCGCCTCGGGCTCCACGGACGACATCAACATCCGCGGCGCCTACCTGCACATGGTGGCCGACGCAGCGGTCTCGGCCGGCGTGGTGCTCGCGGGCCTCGTCATCCTCGCCACCGGTTTCGACTGGATCGACCCGCTGGTGAGCCTCGCCATCGCCGCGCTCATCATCGCCGCGACCTGGGGGCTCCTGCGCGACAGCGTGGCGATGTCGCTTGCCGCGGTGCCGCCCGGCATCGACCCGGAGGCCGTTCGCGCCTATCTCGCCGCGCGCCCCGGCGTGCGCGGGCTGCACGACCTGCACATCTGGCCGATGAGCACCACCGAAGTCGCCCTCACCGCCCATCTCGTGATCGCCGACGCGGCGCCCGACCGGCTCTTCCTCAAGGAGACGGCGGACGCGTTGCGGGCGCGCTTCGGGATCGGTCACGCCACCCTTCAGATCGAGATCGAGGGGCAGACCGCCTGCACGCTGCCGACGAGCTGCGTCGCGTGATGCCTCTCGACTTTCCCAGCAGGTTTCCATGACAATTAGGGCCTTCGTCGTCGGCCATCCGATCCGGCATTCCCGCTCGCCGCTGATCCACGGGCACTGGCTCGCCGAGCACGGCCTTGAAGGCAGCTACGAGCGCCTCGACGTGGCGCCGGAGGCGTTCGAAGCCTTCATCCGCGGGCTTCCGGCCTCGGGATTTGCCGGCGGCAACGTCACCATCCCGCACAAGGAGGCGGCCTATCAGTTGGCCGATTCCCTGACGGAGCGGGCCAAGACGATCGGCGCGGTGAACACGCTGATCGTCGAGGGCGACCGCGTGCGCGGCGACAACACCGACGCGCCGGGCTTCATCGCCCATCTCGATCACAGCCTCGGGCAGCGTTGGCCCGAGCGGACCGGCGGGTCCGCCGTCGTGCTCGGCGCGGGCGGCGCGGCGCGGGCCATCGTCGTCGGGCTGGTGGAGCGGGGGCTCTCGGTCCGCGTCGCCAACCGCAGCCCCGAGCGGGCGCGGGCGCTCGCCGAACTCGACCCCGAACACATCGAGGCGCTGGCCTGGGAGGCCGTGCCGGATGCGCTTTCCGGCACCGGGCTTCTCGTCAACACCACGTCGCTCGGCATGGCAGGCCACCCGCCGCTCGACCTCGACCTCGCCCCGCTCCCGGACCGCGCGGCGGTGGCCGACATCGTCTACGTGCCCTTGGAGACGAAGCTGCTCGCCGCGGCGCGGGCGCGGGGGCTCGCGGCGGTCGACGGGCTCGGCATGCTGCTGCACCAGGCGGTGCCGGGATTCGAAGCCTGGTTCGGCCTGCGGCCCGAGGTGACGCCGGCCCTGCGCCAAACCATCGTCGCGGATCTCGTCGCGAAATGAGCGCACCTGAACACCCCCGCCCGCCCGTGGTGCTCGGCCTCACCGGCTCGATCGGCATGGGCAAGTCGGCCACCGCCAAGATGTTCTCCACCCGCGGCGTGCCGGTCCACGATTCGGACGCGGCGGTCCACGCCCTCTACGGGCCGGGCGGCGGCGCGGCGCAGGCGATCGGCGAGGCCTTTCCGGGCACCCTGACGCCGGAGGGCGGCGTCGACCGGCCGGCCCTGCGCAAGGCGGTGCTGGGCGATGCGGAAAAACTCGCCCGGCTGGAAGCGATCGTACATCCGCTGGTCCGGGACGAGAGCCGCGCCTTCCTCGCCCGCAACGCCGGGGCGCCGCTGGTCGTCCTCGACATCCCGCTCCTGTTCGAGACCGGGGCCGACGCCCGCTGCGACGCCGTCCTCGTCGTCACCGCCCCGGCGCCGGTGCAGCGCGCCCGCGTGCTCGCCCGTCCCGGCATGACCGAGGACGCCTTCGAGGCGATCCGCGCCAAGCAGATGCCGGATGCCGAGAAGCGGGCGCGGGCGGACTACGTGATCGACACGAGCCGCGGGTTCGAACACGCGGAGGCGGAGGTGGCGCGGATCGTCGAGGAACTGACCAGCCGAACCCGCTGAAGGGCTCTGCGGGTTAACGCATCCTTCGCGAGCTGCGCGCAGGCTGTTCACCTGCATCGGATCGGAAAAAATGCTGCGCGAGATCGTCCTCGATACCGAGACCACCGGCACGGAGGCTCGAAACGGCGACCGGCTGATCGAGATCGGCTGCGTCGAACTCATCAACCACGTCCAGACCGGAGAGACCTTCCACCGGCTCATCAACCCGCAGCGGGCGGTGTCCGAAGGGGCGTTCGCGGTGCACGGCATCTCGGATGCGATGCTCGCCGACAAGCCGGTCTTCGCCGAGGTGGTCGATGCCTTCCTCGAATTCTGCGGCGATGCGCGGCTGGTGATCCACAACGCGCCCTTCGACGTCGGCTTCCTCAACATGGAGTTCGCCCGGCTCGGGCCCGCCGCGCCGAAGCCGATCGCGCTGGAGGACGTGGTCGATACCCTGCTGCTCGCCCGCCGCAAGCATCCGGGCGCGGCCAACAACCTCGATGCCCTGTGCAACCGCTACGGCGTGGACACCACCCGCCGCGTCAAGCACGGCGCGCTGCTCGACGCGCAGATCCTGGCCGAGGTCTATGTCGAGTTGCTCGGCGGCAAGCAGACCACCCTGGGGCTCAGCATCGCCGAGCCGGTCGGGACCCTGGCGCTCGGCGCCCCGACCGATTCGGGTCCGGTCGGCCCGCGGGCGATTCGCAGTCGCCTCACCGAAGGTGAGCGCTTGCGGCATGACAGCTTTGTCGAGAGCCTCGGAACAAACGCCATTTGGCGGGACTACATGGAGCCGTGAGCCGATGCCCGCGGCTGTGACCGCACCGGAAACGATCCGTTAAGTCTTTCTCGGCGTGCGGTCTTTGGGTTCGAATCGCCCGTCCTTCGGCCGACGCGGCGCCAGCGGAACCGCTCCCACCTCATCGCCTGCCTTGCTGCGATGCAAAAAACTTCATCTTGCGGTGCAGCATAAGCCTTCCCATACCTGCCCTATGGCTGGCGCAGGGATGTCGCGCGATGATGGACGTGATTCAAGAGACACGGCCGGATGCTCCGATCGCCGTGAGGCTCGGCGCCAAACCCGGCGACCATGAGAAGATCACGGTCAATCTCGGCTTCGTCGATCTCGGGCATGTCGATCTGCTCGTGTCCGAGGGCGTCTACGCCAACCGCAGCGACTTCATCCGCACGGCGGTCCGCAACCAGATCGAGCGCCACGCCGACATCACCCGCCAGTCGGTGGCCCGCAAACCGATCGAAGTCGGCCTGCGCCGCTACGGCCGGGCCGAACTGGAAGCGGCGCAGGCGGCGGGGGCACGGCTCGATATCCGCGTCCTCGGCCTCGCCGTCATCGCCGACGACGTTCCCGCCCACCTCGCCAGTGCCGCGATCGCCTCGATCGAAGTGCTCGGCAGCCTCCAGGCGAGCCCCGCCGTGAAGCGGGTGCTGGCCGACCGTCTGCCCTGACCCTCTGGAAATCCCCCTCGTGACCCGCTGCGCTCGCGCGCGCCCGTCGCCGACCCGGAAAGCGAGACCCGCATGACCGAACGTCACAACGCCTTCTTCACGGATATCGCCGAGGCCACCCGCCTGACCCAGGCCGGACGGTTCGGCGAGGCGACCGCCCTGATCCAGCGCAGCCTCGGTGGTGCGGACCTGTCCGCCGAGGGGGCGCGGCCGGCCGATGCGTCGCCCGCCCCGCAGGGGACGCATCGGCTCGAAGGCCCGGCGACCCGGCTCGATCCGGAGGTGGATGCGACCCGGAATGCGGATCACGCCACGCTGCTCCCCGAACGGCTTCGCGAGAACATCGACCACGTGATGCAGGGCCTGCGCTCGCTGGCTCCCTCGCTGAACGGGCTGACGGGCGGTGGCCAGCAGGCGCCCAGACCCAACGTTACCGAACCCGACGGGTTCGAGTCGGAGGGCGGCCCGTTCGTCGAGCGCAGCTTCTCCAACGCCGCCGGGGCGCGGGACTACAAGCTGTTCATCCCGAGCCCGCGGAGCGGACCGCGCCCGCTGCTCGTGATGCTGCACGGTTGCAGCCAGTCGCCGGAGGATTTCGCGGCGGGAACGCGGATGAACACGCTCGCCGAGGAGGAGGGGGCCTACGTCGCCTATCCCCGCCAGACGAGCCGGGCCAACGCGCAGAAGTGCTGGAACTGGTTCGAGCCCGGCGACCAGGGCCGGGAGATGGGCGAGGCCGGCATCGTGGCGGGCCTCGTCCGCGCGATCTGCGCCGAGCATCCGATCGATCGCTCCCGCATCTACATCGCCGGGCTCTCGGCGGGCGGGGCGGCGGCGGCCAACATCGCCCGGGCCTATCCCGACCTGTTCGCGGGCCTCGGCGTGCATTCGGGTCTCGCCGCGGGCTGCGCCCGCGACCTGTCCTCGGCGCTCTCGGCGATGCGGGTCGGCGCGCCCGGTGCGGCCGAGCCGGGGGGCGCGGCCGGCTTCGGCGCCGGCGCGGTGACGCAGAAATTGCGGGTGCCCACCATCGTCTTCCATGGCGAGGGTGACGGCACCGTCCATCCCCGCAACGCCGACGCCGTGCTGGCGCAGGCCGGCATCGACGCCCTGACGCCGCGCCAGGAGGGCGGGATCAACGGCCGTCACAGCTACACCCGCATCCGCTACGCCGACGAGGCCGGCCGCGTTCAGGTCGAGGCATGGTCGGTGCAGGGCGCGGGCCACGCGTGGTGCGGCGGCAGCCCGGCGGGCAGCTACACGGACCCGAACGGGCCGGATGCCTCGCGCGCGATGCTCGATTTCTTCCTCAGCCACAGCCTGACGGGCGGCCAGGGTTGAGCCAAGGCCGGAGCATCGTCCCGAAAGCCGGTCCTCACCGTTCGGGGCGATGCGCCAGCGCGGCCGCAAGGCCGTCGGGGAAGAGGACGGCGCCGTCCGGAAGGGCGCTCGGCCGGAGCCAGCGCGCGGTGCAGGCCGTGCCGTCATCCTCGCTGAAACGGATTAGGTCGCGGTCGTAGAGGGCCGCGTCGTGAAGGCGGATATCGGCCGCGAACACGATCTCGTGGCCGAGCGCGCCTTCGTGGCGATAGAGGTTCTCGAACACCGTCCAGAGCCCGGTTATCGTCACGCCGCAGCCCAGCTCCTCCCGAAACTCCCGGTCCAGGGCCTGTTCGCGGGTCTCGCCGAAGGCGACGCTGCCGCCGGGCGGACGCACACCCTTGATCCGGCCGCGATCGTCGAGGACCTCGACGGCCAGCAGCGCGTCCCCGCGCCAGGCCAGCCCGATCACCTTGACGCGGATCTGTTGGGGTGGGCGCCAGGTCGTCATCGGTGTCCGGTCTCTTCGCGATCGCCGTCGCGAGGGGGCGGTGCGGCGTCTTCGGCCTGCCACCGCATCGCGGCTTCGGCCAAGCCCGATCGCAACTCTTCCCAGGCCGCCGCCTCGACCGCAAGCGCCGCCGCCGGAGGGCGCGGCAGAACGAGCGCGGCGGCGAGATCGCCCGCGGCGAGGCTCAGGCCCCGGTATTGCGCGAAATTCGCGAAGGTGACGTCGAGCCCCGGCGGCTCCGCCACGACGCTGCCGACGGCGAGATGTTCGAGCGGCACGGTGAGGCCGCAGCGCAGGGTCTTGGACAGCGCCTCCTTCAGGCACCAAAGCCGCGTCAGCCGCTCGGCCTCCGGCGCGTCGAGCCGGGCGGCGATGTGCCGGCGCTCGGCGGCAAGGGTCTGGCGCGTCAGCAGCGCGACGTTGGCCGGCTGAATCCGCTCCAGATCGATCCCCATCGGGCAGGCCTCGGGAAAGGTCACAGCCACGGCGACCGGGCCGGCATGGGACAGGCTGATGCCGAGGTTTTCGACACCGGTGCCGGAGAGAACCGGCTGCTCCAGCACACCCGGCCGGATCGCCAGATCCCGCGGGTCGAGGTCGGGCCGAAATGCGGCGAGCGCGCATTTCGCCGCGTAGCGCCCGATCAACAGGCCGTGGCGGCGGCGGGCATGGAGCCGGTCGGTGAGCAGCGCCTCCTCGTCCGCGTGAAGAAAGCCGCCGCGATGGGCGTCGAGCCAATCGAGCGATGCGCTCGCGAGCGCCAGAACGGCCTGCATCGGGCCGGTCCGGGGTGCCTCGAGCATGAGACGCAGGCTCCGCACCAGCGGGACGGCGGCCTCCGCACCTGCCGCGCTTTCGGCGCTTTCCTCACCCGTCATGGCCGCCCGTCCGCCTCTCTTGCCTCAGCCAAGAAGGAAATGCGCCATCTCCGCAATGCGAAAGCGCGTGCTGGCCGCCCTCGTCCTGAGCGGCTTGCCGCTGGTCCCGACGCCCGCTCTGGCCGCCGAGCCTTCCACGCGGGTCGCCGCCGCGGTCGAGCAAGCCTATCGCCCGCTCCTGAAGGCTTACGACGTGCCCGGCATCGCCGTCGCCGTCATCCGCGAGGGGCATTCCACGGTCTTCACCTTCGGGCTCGCCGACCGGGAGCGGCAGCGGCCGGTGACGCGCGACACGCTGTTCGAGATCGGCTCGGTCAGCAAGACCTTCACGGCGACGCTCGTCTCCTATGCGGAGGGGCTTGGCCGGCTCTCGCTCGCCGATGCGCCGAGCCGGTTTCTGCCGGAGCTGCGGGGCAGCGCGCTCGATCGCGTCAGCCTGCTCGATTTCGGCACCTACAGCGCGGGCGGCCTGCCGCTGCAATTTCCCGATGCGGTGGCCGACGAGGCGGCGATGATCGCCTACTTTCGCCGCTGGCAACCCGCCGCGCCGCCCGGGACGCAGCGGCTCTATTCCAATCCCAGCCTCGGCCTGTTCGGAGCCGCCGCCGCCGCGGCCATGGGCGGCGACTTCGCCGACCTGATGGAAACCCGGCTGTTTCCGGGGCTCGGCATGCAGCGCAGCTTCATCCGCGTGCCTGCATCGGAGAGCGAGCGCTACGCCTGGGGCTACGGCAAGGACGGCACGCCGATCCGGGTCGATCCGGGCGTCCTCGACGGAGAGGCCTACGGCGTCAAATCCAGTGCTGCCGACATGATCCGCTTCGTCGAGGTCAATCTTGACCCCACCCGCCTCGACCCGCCGATGCGGCAGGCGGTTCAAGGCACGCAGATCGGGTATGTCAGGGTCGGCGGGATGGTGCAGGGGCTCGGCTGGGAGCAGTTGCCCTATCCGATCTCGCTGGAGCGCCTTCAGGCCGGCAATGCCGAGCCGATGCGGTTCGAGGCGCAACCCGCCGCGCGGCTCGACCCGCCGCAGACGCCGACGGAGGTCACGCTGTTCGACAAGACCGGCTCCACCAACGGCTTCGGCGCCTATGTCGCCTTCGTGCCGGCCAAACGCATCGGCCTCGTCATGCTGGCCAACCGCGCGTTTCCGATCCGAGCGCGCATCGCGGCGGCGCACGCGGTGCTGGAGGCGTTGGCGGCCGAGGAGCCCTGACCCGTCACCGCTCCCGGTCGTAGCGGAAGGCGTGCGGCACCCGCGGCATGCCGATGGCCTCGTAATAGCCCTCGATGCCGGGCGCGGCGGTGAGTAGCAACGAGGCCTCGGGGCCCACCGCCGCCCGGGTCTCGTCGATCAGCCGGCGGCCGATGCCGAGGCCCTGGCTGTCGCGGGCGACCGCGAGGGTGGCGAGATAGGCGCAGGAGGCGAAGTCGGTGAGCGTGCGCGCGACGCCGACGAGGCGCCCGTCGCGCCGGGCGGTGGCGATCAGGTCGGAGCCGCGCAGGATCCGATCGAGCCGTTCCCGGTCTGCCGCGGGCCGTCGGGGATCGAGGCCGGATTCGACGAGAACCTCTTCGAAGGTCGCCGCGTCGAGATCCGGCTCGAGCCCGTAGACGAGGGCGCCGCTCACCGCAGGCTCACGCCTCGGTGGCGAAGCGGCCGTGGCAGTGCTTGTACTTCTTGCCCGAGCCGCAGGGGCAGGGCTCGTTGCGGCCGACCCGGCCCCAGGTGGAGGCGTCGTCGGGCTTGCGCTCCAGCACGGCCGCGTCCGTCGAGAGTTCGCGCGCGGCAAAGCCGTAGGCGCCGCCCGCCCCGCCGTCGCTGCCGGAGCCGGCAAAGGCGAACTCGTTCTCGCCGGTCACCGGGTCGCGGTGCTCGGGGAACATCGGCGGCAATTGCGGCTCGCTGAAGCCGGCGCTCTCGAACCCGCCTTCGGCGAAGCCCTCCGGCTGCTGCTGCATGATCTCGACATGCGAGAGCTGGGCGGTCACCTGCTCGCGCAGGGCCGTGACGAGGCCGTTGAACAGCTCGAAGGCCTCGGACTTGTACTCGTTGAGCGGGTCGCGCTGGGCGAAGCCGCGCCAGCCGATCACCTGCCGCAGGTGGTCGAGGGTGACGAGGTGTTCGCGCCAGAGGTGGTCGAGCACCTGCAGCACCACCTGCTTCTCGACATAGGTCATCACCTCCGCGCCGTTGCGCTCGACGCGGGCAGCGTAGGATTCGTCGGAGGCCTTGCGCAGGCGCTCGCGGATCTCCTCGTCGGCGATGCCCTCTTCCTTGACCCAGTCCTCGATCGGAAGGTCGAGGCCGAGCACGTCGAGCGCACGGTGCTTCAGCCCTTCGGCGTCCCACTGCTCGGCATAGGCGTTCTCGGGGATGTGGGTGGCGACGAAGTCGTCGATCACGCCGTGGCGCATCTCGTCCACGGTCTCGCGCACGCTGTCCTGGCCCATCAGGTCGCGGCGCTGCTCGAACACGACCTTGCGCTGGTCGTTCATCACGTTGTCGTACTTGAGCACGTTCTTGCGCATGTCGAAGTTGCGCGCCTCGACCTTCTGCTGCGCCTTCTCGATCGCCTTGTTGATCCAGGGGTGGATGATCGCCTCGCCCTGCTCCAGGCCGAGCCGCTGCAGCATCCCGTCCATGCGGTCGGAGCCGAAGATCCGCATCAGGTCGTCCTTGAGGGACAGGTAGAATTTCGAGCGGCCGGGATCGCCCTGGCGGCCGGAACGGCCGCGGAGCTGGTTGTCGATGCGCCGCGATTCGTGGCGCTCGGTGCCGATGATGTAGAGCCCGCCCGGCAGATCCTTCTTCCGGCCCGCCTCCGGGTCGGCCTTCTCTCCCGAGGCCAGCACCTTGGCGCGGTTCTCGGCGATCTCGGCCTTCAGCGCTTCGATCGCGGCGTCGCGCTCGGGGCCCTCGGGCATCTGCCCGAGTTCCTTCTCGATGCGCATCTCGAGGTTGCCGCCGAGTTTGATGTCGGTGCCGCGGCCGGCCATGTTGGTGGCGATGGTGATGGCGCCGGGCACGCCGGCCTCGGCCACGATGTAGGCTTCCTGCTCGTGGAAGCGGGCGTTCAGCACCGCGAAGCGCTTGGTGACCCGGTTCTCGCGGGCGGCCTTGTAGACGTCGGTGAGCGCGTTCGGGTCGGAATAGTCGAGCAGGGTGTAGCCGGCCTTCTTCAGGAGTTCGCCGATCAGCTCCGACTTCTCGATCGAGCCGGTGCCGACCAGGATCGGCTGGTGGCGGGCATGCGCCTTGTCGATCTCCTTGATGATCGCCTCGTACTTCTCCTCGACCGTGCGGTAGACCTCGTCGTCCTCGTCGACGCGCTCGACCTCCTTGTTGGTCGGAATGTCGACCACGTCGAGCTTGTAGATCTCGGCGAACTCGTCGGCCTCGGTCGAGGCGGTGCCGGTCATGCCGGCGAGCTTCTTGTAGAGGCGGAAGTAGTTCTGGAAGGTGATCGAGGCGAGCGTCTGGTTCTCGGGCTGGATCGTCACCCGCTCCTTGGCCTCCAGCGCCTGGTGCAGGCCTTCCGAGTAGCGCCGGCCCTGCATCATGCGGCCGGTGAACTCGTCGATGATGACGACCTCGTCGTTCTTGACGATGTAGTCCTTGTCGAGCGTGAACAGGGTGTGGGCGCGCAGCGCCTGGTTCACGTGGTGGACGATGGTGACGTTGTGCGCGTCGTAGAGGTCGCCCTCCTTGAGGATGCCCTCGGCGCGCAACTCCTCCTCGATGAACTCGTTGCCGGCTTCCGTGAGCGAGACCTGCCGCTGCTTCTCGTCGAGGTCGTAATGCTCGGGGGTGAGCCGCGGCATGACCGTATCGACCGCGACGTAGAGTTCCGAGCGGTCGTCCACCGGGCCGGAGATGATCAGCGGCGTGCGCGCCTCGTCGATGAGGATCGAATCGACCTCGTCGACGATGGCGAAGTGGTGCCCCCGCTGCGTCATCTGCGAGAGCTCGTACTTCATGTTGTCGCGCAGGTAGTCGAAGCCGAACTCGTTGTTGGTGCCGTAGGTGATGTCGCAGGCATACGCTTCCTTGCGCTGCCCGTCGTCGAGCCCGTGCACGATGGTGCCGACGGTGAGCCCGAGGAAGCGGTAGACCCGGCCCATCCACTCCGCGTCGCGCGAGGCGAGGTAGTCGTTGACGGTGATGACGTGGACGCCCTTGCCCTCGAGCGCGTTGAGGTAGACCGGCAGCGTCGCCACCAGGGTCTTGCCCTCACCGGTCTTCATCTCCGAGATGCCGCTCTCGTGCAGCACCATGCCGCCGATCATCTGCACGTCGAAGTGGCGCTGGCCGAGCACGCGCTTGGCCGCCTCGCGCACCGTGGCGAAGGCGGGCACCAGCAGGTCGTCGAGGCGGGTGCCGGCCGCGAGCTGATCGCGGAACGCCTGCGTGCGGGCGCGCAACTGCTCGTCGGAGAGGACGCTGATTTCCGGTTCGAGGGCATTGATGGCCGCGACGCGTGGGCGAAAACCCTTGACGCGGCGGTCGTTGGACGAGCCGAAAATCTTCTTGGCGAGGGCACCGAGCATCGTGAACCTGCGGTCGTGAGGTCGTCGCGGGCGGCATTTTCGGGCGCCGCCGGCCTGTGTTGGGCGGGCTTATAGAGGTAAATATCCGCAGGCGCATCCGGTAGTGCCGGACCGGACAACCGGGAGGTCGCCCGGCTCTGTCTTTTGGCCGGCCTCCGTCGCCGGCGCCCGCCTCCGCGGGCTCAAACTTTCGCTCCGCTCGACGCGTTTCAGCACCCGAAGTCCCTGAAAAGCCCGCTCCGCGCGGCGCTCTTCGCGCCCGACAGGCGCTGCCATCGCTCTTCGCGCGACGGCCTCATCGACCCGCGGTCACGAGACCGCGCGGCCATCAAGGCCACGCTTGCCTTTGGCCGGAAGAGGTTCCACCTGTGTCGCGCTTCGCGGCGCCTGCCGCATTCCCGACGAGCCCCGCGGGACGAAGCCGGACGGCGTAAAGACCGGCCCGGCGGGGATGACGACCAAGGAACGACGCTTCCGATGCCGATTTCGTTCTCCCTCCGGCGCGCGAGCGCCCTCGCGCTGATGCTCACCCTGCCGGGCGCCGCCCTTGCTCAGGCGCCTGCGGGCCAGAAGACGCCCAGCGCGCCCGCTCCCGTCTCGGCGGCGGTTCCGCCGGAGACGGTGGTGGCGCGGGTCAACGGTCAGGCGATCACCGCCGCGGACCTCGCGATCGCCGCCGAGGATCCGGCACTGTCGCTGCCGGGCGTCGACGAGGGGGCCAAGCAGAACCTGCTCGTCGATTACATGGTCGATCTCAAGGTCGGCGCGCAGGCCGCCGAAGCTGCCAAGGTCGGCGACGCGCCCGAGTTCAAGCGTAAGCTCGCCTATTTCCGCGATAAGCTCCTGCTCGACGACTACCTCGAGCGCGAGGCCAAGAAGGCCGTGACGCCCGAGGCCGCCAAGGCGCTCTACGAACAGACCGTGAAATCGATGAAGCCCGAGGAGGAGGTGCGGGCCCGTCACATCCTCGTCGAGAGCGAGGACGAGGCCAAGAAGATCGCCGCACGCGTCAAGGGCGGCGAGGATTTCGCCAAGATCGCGGGCGAGGTCTCGAAGGACCCCGGCTCCAAGACCGAGGGCGGCGATCTCGGCTGGTTCAGCCAGGAGCGGATGGTGAAGCCCTTCGCCGACGCCGCCTTCAAGATGACGCCGGGGCAGGTCTCCGATCCGGTGAAGACCCAGTTCGGCTGGCACGTGCTGCGCGTGGAGGAGAAGCGGACGAAGCCCGTGCCGACCTTCGACGAGATGAAGGAGCAGATCGACCAGTACCTCACCCGCAAGGCGCAGCAGGACACGATCGTGAAGCTGCGCGAGGCGGCCAAGGTCGAGCGCGCCGGCAGCGGCTCTGCGCCTGCGGGGGGCGAGACTAAGAAGCCCTGAGAGAATGAGCAGAGGCCGGCTGGCGCATCGCCATGCGTCAGATGCATGTCCGAGCTTCGGTATCTGGTATACCAGATACCGAAGTGCAGTGCGATATAGAATTCATCGCAACGCAGCAACGGACCTGCCCGCCATGATCGCCCTCGTCGTTCTCGCCGCCGCCATCGCCAACGTGATCTTCGTCGTGATGCTGGCCGAGCGTTTCGGCTCCGAGGACGGCGCGCATGCCTCCGCCGGCGAGTTGACCAGCCTCCGGGCCCCCGGCCGCGCTCCGGCTGCCGCCGTCAGGCTGGCCAACGAGAACATCGCCGTCACCGCGACCAAGATCGCCGCCTGACAGCGCTTCCACTCCGGACGATCAGAACCGCCCCCGCGCCGCCCGGCCGGGGGCGGTTTCTTTTTGGGCGATCTGCCTCCCTCGATCGATCGTAGTGCCGGCTCGCCCGAGGGGGCGCGTGATCGCATCTTCTCTCGCCACGTCAGGCTTCGAGCGACCGGCATGCGGATCGGACGTCCGGTCTTTTAGACTTTTGCCTTTGGGGTGCGCCGTAGTGGCACTTCTCGCGGTCTTGGGAATTGACGGCGCAGCTTTCGTCTCCTCCGCAAGGCGCGACGCCCATGCCTGCCGTTCCAGCTTGGCTGATGCGTCGTGAGACGCTGCTTCTGGCGGCGACCCTGGCGATCGGGGCCAGCCTCGGCATCGCTTGGTATCTGCTGCAAGCGACGGTGCTCACGATCGCGGTCGCGCCCCGTGACGGCACCGAGCCGGAACTCATCAAGGCCTACGCCGATGCCCTCGATACGGGCCACGAGAATATCCGCCTGAAGATCGTTTCGTTCGATGATGTGCGCGAGAGCGCCGCCGCCTTGCAGGACGGGCGAGCCGATCTCGCGGTGGTCCGGCCCGACGTGCTCTTGCCGACCAACGGGTTGACCCTCGCCATCCTGCGGGACCAGGCGATGATCATCGCCTCGCCCTCCCAATCCGGTATCAAGAGCTTCCCGAAGCTCGCCGGAAAGCGGCTCGGTATCGCCGCACACCGCGATGCCGACTTCTCCCTCCTGAACAACATCCTCGGCTATCACGGCCTTGCCCTCGACACGCAGCCAGCCGGCGGGCCGGTGCGCGAGGGCACGGTCCATCTCGTCCGGATCGACCAAGACGCCGTCGCTGCTGCCTTCAGGGACAAGCGCATCGACGCCTTCGTCAGCATCATCGCGTCTTCGGCCCCGAAGGCGCTGGCCCTGGTCGGCGCCGTGCGCTCGGTCGCCCGCAACGGCAAGGTCGAGTTCGTGGCGGTCGAGGATGACGGGGCGATCCTCGAGCGCTTCCCGCGGCTCCAGGCGGTGACGATCCCCGGCGGCCTGTTCGCGGGCGACCCGAAGCTGCCGTCCGATGACGTGAAGACCGTGGGGGCCTCGTACCGGCTGATGGCGCGCGCTTCCCTCGGTCGTGTCATCGCGGCCGATGTCACACAGCAGCTGTTCGAGAAGCGCACCGCCGCAGCCGTGAAGACGGATGCCGCAGAGTACGTGCAGGCACCGGCCTACGACACGACGGCGGCAGCGACGAGCGCACGCATTCCGATCCATCCCGGCGCGATCGACTACTACGAGCGCGAGCAGCACGGCTTCGTCGATCGCTACGGCGACACGCTCTATCTGCTGGGCGCCCTGGCCGGCGGCCTGTTCTCGGCGCTGGCCTGGCTGCGCCAGCGCCTGTCCAGCCTGCGCCGCGAGCGGATCGACGAGATCATCGACCGATTGCTGGAGGTGACCGAGCAGGCACGCGCGCTGACCGATCCGGCCGCCATCGAGGCGCTCAACGTCGAGGTCGACCGGCTCGCCACGGAGGCGGTGCGCTATGCTCGGGAACGGGAGCCGAACGACCGGACGATGGCCGCGGTCTCGATCGCCATCGACACAGCGAAGGCGACGATCGCCGACTGCCGGAACCTCGCGGCCCCTGCCGAAGATCAGGCTTCCCCTCGGATCCTCAGACCGGTTCGCAGGCATGGACCGGACGCCTGACGGGGCCGGGGACCGCAGTCATACCAAATCCGTTTGATCCCTTCGGGATGGCGGATTTGGGCTTCGGCGGGATCCCATCGCGCTGGCGCGATGGGGTACCCTCCTCAGGCGCCGCGCGGGTTGAGCGATACGGTCCCCGCTTGGATCGAGCGGAAACCGTATCAGGCGTTCACGCCGGGCCGGATCGAAAGCAGCTCCTCGCCGCGTCAAACTGGCGCGATGTCAATTCCCATCCAGCCGCCAGTCGATCGGCGCGCGTCCCTGCGCCTCGAGCCACGCATTCGCCCGGTCGAACGGGTGCGAGCCCGGAAAGTCGCGGGCGCGGTTGAGCGGGGAGGGGTGGCCCGAGGCGATGACGCCGTGGCGGCCCGTGTCGATCAGCGCCTCGCGGGCGCGGGCCTGGGCGCCCCAGAGCAGGAACACCGCCGGCTCGTCGCGAGCGGAGACGGCGGCCACCGCCTCGTCGGTGAGCTGCGACCAGCCGAACCGCAGATGCGCGCCGGATTTGCCGGCCTCCGTCGTGAGCGCCGCGTTCAGAAGCAGGACGCCGCGCTCCGCCCAGGGCGTGAGGTCGCCGGTCGAGAGGTCGGGCGTCTCCCCCTCGGGCGCGAGTTCGGCCAGGATCACCTTGAGCGAGGCCGGCAGGCGGCGCGGGCCGACATAGGAGAAGGCGAGCCCGTTGGCGTCGCCCGGCGTGGGGTAGGGGTCCTGGCCGAGGATCACCGCCTTCACCGCGGGCAGGGGCGTCAGCGTCAGCGCACGGAAGATCGCGGCGGGCTCCGGTAGCACTGTCGCCCCGGACGCGACGCGCGCCTCGACCTTTTTCGCGACCCGATCCGCCGCGCCCTCCCGGAAGAAGGGCAGGTCGAGCCAGGGGGAGCCGCTGGCGCGAAACGCGGCGAGTGCGGCCTCGACGGGTCCGGTCACGTGAAGTCCCCTCTCATGCCGCTTTTCACGGCCGCACCCGAATCCGCCCTCCGGGCTCGGCCGGCAGCGGCGCGCGGGCCCGGATATAGGCCATCACCTCGTTGGCGAGCAGCCGCCCGTCCGTGCCGCCGATCAGGACGCGGCCCCGGGCCAGCATCCCGTAATCGTTGCCGCCGCGCAGCATGAAGTCGTTGGCGGCCACGCGGTAGATGCGGGCGTCGTCCAGGGGTGCGCCGTCGATCGTCGCGGACACGACGCGCCGGCCGGGCGGCGCGTTCGGGTCGAGCGTCACCACCATTCCGGAGAGTTGCAGGAACCGGCCCGAGGGGCGGCCGAGATCGCGAAATCCGTTCTCCAGGGCCTCGCGCAGGGTCGCCCCGTCGATCGCCACGAGCACGGTGGTGTTGCCGAAGGGCAATTCGCTGAGGATGTCGCGCCGGGTGAGCGCCGTGCCCGCCGGGTAGAGCCGGTCGCCGCGGATGCCGCCGCCGTTCATCAGGCCGATCTCGGCCTCGGTCCCCACCCGCACCGCGTCGGCGACGAGATCGCCGAAGCTCGCTTCCCGCACCCGCACCGAGGTGATCCGGCTGTCGAGCGCGCCTTGCGTCGTGCCGATCACGACGTCGAGCTCCCGCGACAGTTCACCCCCGAGCCGGCGCACCACGGCGAGCGTTTCCGGATCGGGCGTCACCTCGGCGGTGTCGTGGATGCGGAAGCCGGCGCGCCAGCGCACCGAGCCGTCGGCCTTGGCCGTGACGAAGACGTCGACCGCGGTGACGAAGTGGGCGTCGTGGCTCGATTCGACCATCACCGTCTGCCCGTCGTCGCGCACGACGAGGTCGTGATCGTGGCCCGAGAGCAGGATATCGACGAGGCGCGCCCGCACGATCGCGTCGTCGGTCACCCGCGCGGTGTGGGCGATGCCGACGATCATCTGCGCGCCGGCCTTGCGCAGGGCGTCCGCTTCGCGCGCCAGCGTCTCGATCTCGGGGCCGAAGCTGAGGTTGCCGGATTGCGATTTTTCCGGCGTCGCCTGCAGGGCGATGCCGACGAGGCCGACGCGGATGCCGCCGAGTTCGATCAGCCGCGAATCCTCGATGCCGGGCAGCGTTTGGCCGTCGGCCCCGCGCAGGTTGGCGGCGAGGAAGGGGAAACGGGCCTCGTTCCGTCGCTCGGCGAACACCTCGGGGCCAAAATCGAACTCGTGGTTGCCCGGCACGAACACGTCCGGCGGCGCCAGATTCAGCAGTTCGACGATATGCGCGCCCCGGTCGAAGCCCGACATCAGCGAGGGCGAGAAGCTGTCGCCGGCATGCGCGTAGAGCAGTGGCACGCCGCGGGCGCGCTCGGCCTTCACCACCGCATTGAGCCGGGCAAAGCCGCCGCGCCCCTCCACCGCGTCCATCGCGTAGATGTCGTTGACGAGGAGCAGGGTGAAGGTCGGCGTGCCGGCAAGCGCCGCACCGCTGCCGGCTGCGAGAAGCCCGGCGCCGAGCCCGGCGACGGTCTCGCGGCGGGTGGGGCGCATCGGCGCCTCAGCGCTTGGCGAGCCCGTCCTTGCTCATCCCGTCCCGCACCGCCTTGGCGTTGCGCCGCAGCGCCGGCCAGATCCAGGCGCCCGAGGCGAAGTAGAGCCCCGCCGACATCGGCTTCAGATCGACGGCGAGCCGGTCGGCGAGACCGGGATTCGTCAGCGGCACGGCGGGCGCATCGGTCTTGCGGTAGACCACCGTGGTGTCTTCGCGCCAGTAATCCGTATGCGGCACGAGCCCGGCGCGGCGGGCCAAGAGATCGAAGGTCTCGCGCACGTAGCCGTGGACATGGGCGAAGTGGAAGCGCTCGTGCGGCGGCTTGCCGGTGGCGGCCATGTTCGGCACCGCCGCGTAGAGGATGCCGTCGGGCTTCAGCCAGCCGGCCAGCCGCTCCATCGTCTCGGCCGGGTTGCGCAGATGCTCCAGCACGTGGTGGGTCGAGATCACGTCGAAATGGCCGGCGGGGAAGCGGTTCGGGTCCTCGGCCTCGTCGAGCACCTCGACGCCGTGATGCGTCCGGGCAAAGGTCGCGTAGTCGCGGCCGGGCTCGACGCCGATCACCTCGCAGCCGCGCCTTTTGGCCTCCGCCAGGAACTCGCCCGATCCTGAGCCGAAATCGAGCAGCTGCGCGCCGGGCTTCAGCTTCGGCGCCAGCAGGTCGGCGCGGAACGTCGCCTCGCGGGCCGAGCGGTTGAGGTGGTGGCGCGGCGGCCCGCCCGCGAAGGCGAGCTGGTAATCGGCGCGGTAGGCGGTCGAATAATATTCGGCCAGCTCGTCCGGCGTCGGCATCGGGTCGGTGCGGATCAGGCCGCATTGCAGACAGGCGATCGAGCGCAGGGTCTTGAGCCGCCGGTCGGTCTCGGCCACGGTGACGGCGTCGCGACATCCGCACAGGTTGCACGCGGCCGGCGCCCCCTCGTAGGGATAGCCGGTGAACGGCACGAAGTGCTTCAGGAAGTAGCGGGGGGACGGCATGTCGCGCTGGCCTCCGGAGCGATTTCGGGCAAAGGGTTTGCCGAGATTCGGGCCGGACGCCCCGCAAGAGTGTTCTCTCTCGGGTGAGTCTCGGCCTTGAAAAGCCGCCTGCTCTAGATCGAACGGCCGGTCCGCACAACCGGATCGCTTGCCGCATTGAGGGAGGCGGGGAGCCCGTGACCGGAAATCCGATGAACGAACGCGTCGAACCCCAAACCCTCCTGCGCGATCCCGTGCCGGTCGCGCCCACCGCCCTGCCGCCCGACCACCCGGCGGTGCGGACCGGCCGCGTCGGCGTGCTGCTGATGAATCTCGGCACCCCCGAGGGCACGAGCTACTGGCCTATGCGCCGCTATCTCAAGGAGTTCCTCTCCGACCGCCGGGTGATCGAGGTGCCGCGGCTGATCTGGTGGCCGCTCCTCAATCTCATCATCCTGACCAAACGGCCGGGGCCGAAAGGCCGCGACTACGCCAGCATCTGGAACAACGAGCGCGACGAAGGCCCGCTCAAGACGATCACCCGCGGCCAGTGCGAGAAGCTCCAGGCGGCGATGGGCGATTCCGTCGTGGTCGATTGGGCGATGCGCTACGGCAAGCCGGAAGTGAGCCTGCGCATCCAGGCGCTGCTGGACCAGGGCTGCGACCGCATCCTGCTGGTGCCGCTCTATCCGCAATACGCGGCGGCGACCTCGGCCACCGCCTGCGATCAGGCCTTCAAGGCCCTGATGCAGATGCGCTGGCAGCCGACCGTGCGGGTCTCAGCCCCCTACCACGACGATCCCGTCTACATCGAAGCCATGGCCCAATCGATCCGCGAGGGGCTGGCCAAGCTCGATTTCGAGCCGGAGGTGATCCTCACCTCCTTCCACGGCGTGCCCAAGAGCTACCTGCTCAAGGGCGATCCCTACCATTGCCAGTGCCTCAAGACCGGCCGGCTGATCCGCGAGGCGATGGGCTACTCGCCCGAGCGGATGCGGGTGACCTTCCAGTCGCGCTTCGGCAACGAGGAATGGCTCAAACCCTACACCGACGAGACCGTGCAGGGCCTGGCCAAGGCCGGCGTGAAGCGCATGGCGATCGTGGCGCCGGGCTTCACCGCCGACTGCCTGGAGACGCTTGAGGAACTCGACGGCGAGAACCGCCACTATTTCGAGGAGAACGGCGGCGAGAAATACGCCTTCATTCCCTGCCTCAACGACTCCGACCTCGGCATGCGGGTGATCGAGAACGTGGTGCGGCGGGAGTTGCAGGGCTGGATCTGACCGGGCGCGAAGAACGCCGCGCAGGGTCCGTCGTGATCCGGCGCGGCGGTTCGCCATGCTGCGGACGCGCTCAACCATGGCCCTAACGTTGCCTTGCGCCCCCTCGGAACGCATGCTAGGCGACAGCCGCGCCGCGGGGAGACCGATCAAGGCCTTCCGAGCCCGGTGCAATTCCAATCCCCACGGGTCTCACGCTCTCGCCGTCACAAGGCGAGTTCGAGCATGAGGGGCCGGCGGGCAAGGACAAGAGAGAGCGACGGGTGGCGCAGAACGGTTCCGAGGGTCCCCTGTTGGCCGGTGTGGCGGGCCGCTACGCGTTGGCCCTGTACGAACTGGCTCACGATCAGGGTCAGGTCGATGACGTCGCGAAGAACCTCGATGCGTTCGACGCGCTCTATCGCGAGAGCGACGACCTGCGCCGCCTCGTGAAGAGCCCGGCCTACTCGGCCGCAGAGCAGACGGCTGCCATGGGCGCCCTGCTCGAACGGGCGGGGATCTCGGGTCTGGCCGCCAACTTCATCAAGCTCTCGGCAGCCAACCGCCGCCTCTTCGCCCTGCCGGGCATGATCCGCGCCTATCGCGAGAAGGTGCGTGAATCCAAGGGCATCATCCGCGCCGAGGTCCGCGTCGCCGAGAAGCCTTCCGACGCAGTGATCGAGGACATCAAGGCCTCGTTGCGCGACGTCGCCAAGAGCGAGATCGATCTCGATCTCCACATCGACCCGAGCCTGATCGGCGGCATCGTCGTCAAGATGGGCTCGCGCATGGTCGACGCCTCGCTCCGGACCAAGCTCAACAGCATCCGCCTCGCCATGCGGGAAGCCCGCTGAGCGGTCTCAAGAAGACCCTCGCGAACCTCCCGACAGCCGAACAGACAGCCCCAGACCTTTAAAGAGGCCCGACGATGGACATCCGCGCCGCCGAGATCTCCGCGATCCTGAAAGAGCAGATCAAGAATTTCGGCCAGGAGGCCGAGGTCACGGAAGTCGGGCAGGTGCTCGCGGTCGGCGACGGCATCGCCCGCGTCTACGGCCTCGACAACGTCCAGGCCGGTGAGATGGTCGAGTTCGAGTCGGGCGTGCGCGGCATGGCCCTCAACCTCGAGCAGGACAATGTCGGCGTCGTGATCTTCGGCTCCGACCGCGACATCAAGGAAGGCCAGACCGTCAAGCGGACCGGCTCCATCGTGGACGTGCCGGTCGGCAAGGGCCTGCTCGGCCGCGTGGTCGACGGTCTCGGCAACCCGATCGACGGCAAGGGCCCGATCCAGTCGACCGAGCGTCGCCGCGTCGACGTGAAGGCGCCGGGCATCATCCCGCGCAAGTCGGTGCACGAGCCGATGTCCACCGGCCTCAAGGCGATCGACGCCCTGATCCCGGTCGGCCGCGGCCAGCGCGAGCTGATCATCGGCGACCGCCAGACCGGCAAGACCGCCATCGCGCTCGACACCATTCTCAACCAGAAGTCGGCCCATGCCGGCGCGGACGAGAACGCCAAGCTCTACTGCGTCTACGTCGCCATCGGCCAGAAGCGCTCGACGGTGGCCCAGTTCGTGAAGGTGCTGGAGGACCAGGGCGCCCTGGAATACTCCATCGTCGTCGCCGCCACCGCGTCGGACGCCGCGCCGATGCAGTTCATCGCGCCGTTCGCCGGCTGCGCCATGGGCGAGTATTTCCGCGACAACGGCATGCACGCCGTGATCGTGTATGACGACCTCTCCAAGCAGGCCGTGGCCTACCGCCAGATGTCGCTGCTGCTGCGCCGCCCGCCGGGCCGCGAGGCTTACCCGGGCGACGTGTTCTACCTCCACTCGCGCCTGCTCGAGCGCGCCGCCAAGATGGGCGACGCCGCCGGCAACGGATCGCTCACCGCGCTTCCGGTGATCGAGACCCAGGCCAACGACGTCTCGGCCTACATCCCGACCAACGTGATCTCGATCACCGACGGCCAGATCTTCCTCGAGACCGACCTGTTCTACCAGGGCGTCCGCCCGGCGGTGAACGTCGGCCTCTCGGTCTCGCGGGTGGGCTCCTCGGCCCAGACCAAGGCGATGAAAAAGGTCGCCGGCAAGATCAAGGGTGAGCTGGCGCAGTACCGCGAGATGGCGGCCTTCGCGCAGTTCGGCTCGGATCTCGACGTCTCGACCCAGCGTCTGCTCAACCGCGGCGCGCGCCTCACCGAGCTTCTGAAGCAGCCGCAATTCTCGCCGCTGAAGATGGAAGAGCAGGTCGCGGTGATCTACGCCGGCGTCAACGGCTACCTCGACAAGCTGCCGGTGGCGAAGGTCCGTGCCTTCGAGGAGCAACTCCTCGGCACCCTGCGCTCGAAGCACCAGGATTGGCTGAACGCGGTGCGCGACTCCAAGGACCTGTCGGAGGCCAACGCCAACACGCTCAAGGGCGTGGTCGAGGCCACCGCCAAGTCGTTCGCTTAAGGACACGCCGTTCGCCTGACGAACGCACGCCCCCTCCCGCATGCGGGAGGGGGCAGGGGGCGGGCGGTGCCGGACGAAGCTCCCGGCGCCGCTCGAGCCACCCCGACCTCCGGCTCCTCCCCGCAGGGTGAGGAGAGGCCCTTCCGAACGGACCCGGACGCCCACCGATGCCCAGCTTGAAGGATCTGCGGAACCGCATCACCTCGGTGAAGGCGACGCAGAAGATCACCAAGGCGATGCAGATGGTCGCCGCCGCAAAGCTGCGGCGCGCCCAGAACGCTGCCGAGAACGGGCGTCCCTACGCCGAGAAGATGGCCCAGGTGCTCGGCAACCTGGCCGGCAACCTGATCGGCGGCGTCGGCGCCCCGCGCCTGCTCTCCGGCACCGGTCAGGACCGGGTGCACCTGCTCGTCGTCTGCACCGGCGACCGCGGCTTGGCCGGCGCGTTCAACTCCTCGATTGCGCGTCTCGCCCGCGACCACGCCAACCGGCTGATGGCCGACGGCAAGACCGTCAAGATCATGACGATCGGCAAGAAGGGCCTCGACGTCCTGCGTCGGCAGTTCCGCGACCAGATCGTCGCCTCCCGCGACATCCGCGGCAACAAGCCGGTCGACTACCCCTTCGCCGCCGAGATCGCCGACGACATCCTCGCACGCTTCGAGGCCGGCGAGTTCGACGTCGCGACGCTGTTCTACTCGGAGTTCCGTTCGGTGATCTCGCAGATCCCGACGGCGCAGAAGCTCATCCCGGCCGAGCTGCCGAAGGCCGAGGGCGCTGCCGCCACCGGCGCCGGCTCCGATGCCGCGATGGAATTCGAGCCGAACGAGGAAACCATCCTCGAGACGCTGCTCCCGAAGAACCTCACCGTCCAGATCTTCCGGGCGCTGCTCGAGAACGCCGCCTCCGAGCAGGGCGCACGCATGAGCGCCATGGATTCGGCGACCCGCAACGCGGGCGAGATGATCAAGAAGCAGACGCTGATCTACAACCGGACGCGTCAGGCCATGATCACCAAGGAACTCATCGAGATCATTTCGGGCGCGGAAGCGCTCTGACCGCCGCATAAAGGAACCATCGCAATGGCGAACACCGCTTCCCCCCTGCAGACGACCGGCGCCAAGGGCAAGATCACCCAGGTCATCGGCCCCGTCGTGGACGTGCAGTTCGAAGACCACCTGCCGGAAATCCTGAACGCGCTCGAGACCCGGAACCAGGGCAGCCGCCTCGTTCTCGAAGTCGCTCAGCAGCTCGGTGAGAACACCGTCCGCTGCATCGCAATGGACACCTCCGAGGGCCTCGTGCGTGGCCAGGAAGTCCGCGATACCGGCGCGCCGATCAAGGTGCCGGTCGGCCACAACACGCTCGGCCGCATCATGAACGTCATCGGCGAGCCGATCGACGAGGCCGGCCCGATCCAGTCGGACACCCTGCGCGCCATCCATCAGCCCGCCCCGCCCTACACCGATCAGTCGACCGAGTCGCAAATCCTGGTGACCGGCATCAAGGTCGTCGACCTGCTCGCCCCCTACGCCAAGGGCGGCAAGATCGGCCTGTTCGGCGGCGCCGGCGTCGGCAAGACCGTGCTGATCATGGAGCTGATCAACAACATCGCCAAGGTTCACTCGGGCTACTCGGTCTTCGCCGGCGTCGGCGAGCGCACCCGCGAGGGCAACGATCTCTACCACGAGATGATCGAGTCCAACGTCAACAAGAACCCCAAGGAGAACGGCGGCTCGGCCGAGGGCTCCAAGTGCGCGCTGGTCTACGGCCAGATGAACGAGTCCCCCGGCGCCCGCTCGCGCGTCGCGCTCACCGGCCTGACCATCGCCGAGGACTTCCGCGACCAGGGCCAGGACGTGCTGTTCTTCGTGGACAACATCTTCCGCTTCACCCAGGCCGGCTCCGAGGTTTCGGCGCTGCTCGGCCGCATCCCGTCGGCGGTGGGCTATCAGCCGACGCTCTCCACCGACATGGGCGCCCTGCAGGAGCGCATCACCACGACGACCAAGGGCTCGATCACCTCGGTGCAGGCGATCTACGTCCCGGCCGACGACCTGACCGACCCGGCGCCCGCCGCCTCCTTCGCCCACTTGGACGCGACCACGACGCTGTCGCGCTCGATCGCCGAGAAGGGCATCTACCCGGCCGTCGATCCGCTCGACTCGACCTCGCGCATGCTGTCGCCCGCCATCCTCGGCGAAGAGCATTACGAAGTCGCCCGTAAGGTCCAGCAGACGCTGCAGCGCTACAAGTCGCTTCAGGACATCATCGCCATCCTCGGGATGGACGAGCTGTCGGAAGAGGACAAGCTGACGGTGGCCCGCGCCCGCAAGATCGAGCGCTTCTTCTCGCAGCCCTTCTCGGTGGCCGAGATCTTCACCGGCTCGCCGGGCATCCAGGTGCCGCTGGAAGACACCATCAAGGGCTTCAAGGGCCTCGTCGAAGGCAAGTACGACGACCTGCCCGAGGCGGCGTTCTACATGGTCGGCACCATCGAGGACGCCCAGGAAAAGGCCAAGAAGCTCGCGGCCGCCTAAGGCATCATCCCGAAAGGTGGTTGCCGGCTTTCGGAACAAGATGATGCAAGAACAAAAGGTTAGAGCATTGTCTTGGATCCTATATCCACGACAATGCTCTAAGGCACGGGCGCGGGAACGATCATGAACGCCAAAGTCGTTCTCCTTCTCGTCGGCGTCGTGGTCGGGGGCCTCGTCGGCTACCTGACCCGGCCGCAGGCCGCCGAGCTCAAGCTCGGCCCGCTCAGCGTCGAGATCCAGGACAAGGACTCGGCGGCGGGCGCACGCGGCGGAGAGCTGACCACCGGCCAGCTCCAGCATGTCGGGCTGTTCGCCCTGATCGGCGCCGTCGTCGGCTTCGGAGCAGGCTTCGTCGCCGACCGCAGCCGGCGCTGACATCAAACCTCGGGACCTGATTGACGATGGCCACCTTCCACTTCGATTTCGTCGGCCCCGAGCGGACGCTGTATTCCGGCGAAGTCGAGGCCGTGCAGCTTCCCGGCTCCGAGGGCGAGATGACCGTGCTGCCGGGCCATGCCCCGGTGCTGACCACCCTCAAGGTCGGCGTCATCACCGTCACGGAGACGACCGGCAACGGCAAGCGCATCTACGTCCAGGGCGGCTTCGCCGATATCGGACCCAAGAGCGTGACGGTTCTGGCCGAGCGCGCCGCGCCGATCGAAGAAGTCACCCCCGCCATGATCGACAGGGAGATCGAGGCGGCGGAACTCGCCCGCGATGCGACCCAGGATCTCGCCAAGCGCGAGGCGCTGAACGCCCAGATCGTTCAGATGCAGGAAGCCAAGAACACGCTGAACCGCTGATTTCCGTCAGGGCTTCGGATTTCGGAAGGCGCTGGGAAACCGGCGCCTTTTCGTGTTTTTGCGCTGGAGCATCATCCCGAAAGGTGGCCTCCGGCTTTCGAAGAAAGATGATGCGAAAACAAGAGGCCAGAGCATCGTGCATGCGGATGCTGCCGGGCGAGCCGGCTATGGCGCGGCTGCAGCTTCCAGCGCTCGCGCGATCAGCCGCTCGCGCGCCTCGGCGTCGTCCGGGCATCCGCTGGCGAGCCAGAGTTTCCGGGCCGCGCGCAACCCCGTGCCGACCGCCCGGCCCGGCTTTACGCCGCGCGCCACGAGGTCGCCGCCCGTCACGGGGAGGACGGGGCGCGTGCCGGCGGCTTCCATCTGATCGAGCACGGCCCGCGCCTCCGGCGTCATGCGCGGGCGCGGCTCGCCATCGAGGGCGATCAGCAACTCACGAAGGGGCCCGGCATTGTAGGTGGCGACGAGAGCCGGCACCGCGTCGGCCTCGATCACCGGCCGGTCGTGGAGGGCCGCGAGGGCGATGGCGTAGCCGGTGAGGCGCGCATGCTCGGCCCGCGACAGGCGAAGGCCCGCCTGCAGCCGGTCCGCGTCCTCGATCGTCCGCACCGCGAGCGCGGAAAAGCGCGCCGTGGCGTCGAGGCGCAGCTCGGCCGCCGCGCAGCGGGCGAGTCGGCCGAGCTCGCCGACGCCGCCGAGGATGCGCGGGAGCAGGCCGGTCTCGCTCAAGATCGCCACCGCATCGACGGCGCGGGGCGCGAGCAGCAGCTTCAGGAACTCGGCGCGCACCCGCTCCCGCGAGAGCCGGTCGAGGCTGCCGCGGGCCGCGATGGAGGCGGCGAGGCCCTCCGCATCCGGTGCGCCGCTCCCGTAGCGGGCGTGGAAGCGGAAGAAGCGCAGCAGCCGCAAGGCATCCTCGCGCAGGCGGGTCGCGGCGTCGCCGATGAAGCGCACCCGGCCGGCGGCGAGGTCGGCGACGCCCCCGGTCGTGTCGTGGAGGCGTCCCTGCGCATCGAGCGAGAGGCCATTGATGGTGAAGTCGCGCCGCTCGGCATCGCGAACGAAGTCGCGGCCGAAACGCACCACCGCGTGGCGTCCGTCGGTCTCCACGTCCTCGCGCAGGGTCGTCACCTCGTGCGGCTCGCCGCCGACGACGAGGGTGACCGTGCCGTGCTCGATCCCCGTGCCCACGGCCTTGATCCCGGCGGCGCGGGCGCAGGCCATCACGGCCTCGGGCCGCAGCGTGGTGGCAAGGTCGATGTCGGCGACGATGGCGCCCAGCAGCGCGTCGCGCACGCAGCCGCCGACGAGACGCGTCTCCTCGCCCGGCGCATCGAGCGCCGCGAGGCAGGCTTGCACGCCCGCCCGCGCCAGGAGGCGGGCCGGGCCGTCCGCGACCAGCGGCGGGGCAAGGGATGAGGGCAGCGTGTCGGTGATCATCGGAAATGGCCCGGCACCAGCCGGCCGTTCTCGAAGCGCGGCAGCTCGTAGCCGTCCTTCATGTCCTGTCCGCTCAACCCGACCGTGATGAGGGAGGCGATGACGATGAACAGTCCGGCCAGGATCAGCCGCGTCCAGTGCGGCTTCCAATGCGCATGGTCGAGCGGCGAGCGCCGGGCGAACAGCAGCCAGCCCGCGAAGGCCAGGAAGGGCAGGGAGAACAGGAGGATTTCCTGGAGGACGAGGCGGAGCATGGATGGCGCAATTCTGCGAGGGGCCGCGGGGCGCCCGTCAAGCGTCGAGGCGTTCAGGGATAAAGGCGTTCAGGGATAAAGGCGTTCAGGGATAAAGGCGTTCTTGGAGGTTGTGCACGATCCCTGCCGTGACGCCCCAGATCAGGTGCTCGGCGAAGGGGATGGCGTAGAAATAGCGCGTCCGGCCCTTCCATTCCGCCGAACGGACGAGATGACGCGCCGGGTCCATGAGGAAGGCGAGCGGCACCTCGAACACGGCCGCCACCTCCGCCGGGTTCGGCCGCAGCACGGCGTCGCGCGCCACGAGGCCGACCACCGGCATCACGAGGAAGCCGGTGCCGGAGAGATAGGGATCGAGATAGCCGAGCGGTCGCACGGCGTCGCTCTCGAGCCCGATTTCCTCCCAGGCCTCGCGCAAAGCGGTGTCGATCGGCGTGGTGTCCTCCGGATCGACCTTGCCGCCGGGGAAGGCGACCTGCCCCGAATGGTCACGCAGATGTGCCGCCCGCCGCGTGAACAGCAGCGTCGCACCCTCGGGCCGGTCGATCACAGGCACCAGCACCGCTGCCGGCCGGTGGGGCGTGGCCGGCGCAACGGAAAGACCCTCCGGCTGGAGGTCGTGGTCGCCGCGCGGGTTCGACAGCGGCACGCCCGGCCCCGGCGGCACGTGGCTCAAGCGGGTTTCCGCCCGCGCCAGGAAGGCGTCGAGGCCGAAATCATCCGCGAGCCCCTCCGCCTCAGGCCCGGCCGCCGCCTCGGACAGCCTCACGCCGCCTCTGCCGGGGCGATGCGGTGGAAATGCCCCCCGGCCCAGAGCCCGAACCACCTCTGCCCGTCGATCTCGCGCTCCTCGCCCATCTCCACGAGATCGTAGGTCAGGGGGCGGCTCACCAGGGCCCAGAGGTCGCGGCGGACATGGATGTAGGGCTTGAGACCCTCCGCCCCGTCCTCGAAGCGCAAGCGATGCTCGGCATCGGCCGGGACGAGGTCGTCCACGTTGGTGCGGAAGGCGATGCGGCGGCCTTCGCCCTCGCCCTCCACCGCCATTTCCACGGCTGCGAATGCCGCATCCTCGACGGTGATGCGGACTTTCTCGGCCGGTGTGACGAGCACGGTCGAGCCGTCGGGCTCCTTGCGCAGGATCGAGGCGAAGAGCTTGACCAGCTTCGGCCGACGGATCGCCGAGCCGTCGTGGAACCACGTGCCGTCGGCGGCGATGCGGATGTCGATCTCGCCGCAATGCTCCGGATTCCAGCGCTCAACCGGAGGCAGGCCGCGTTTGCCGATCTCGCCGAGGGCGGCGCTGAGGCGGGCGAGCGCCGGATCGTCGGGTGTGCTCTGGGTCATGACTTGTCGCCGGGCTTGTCCCGCAGAACCTTCCAGATTCCCGTCACCGCCGCCAGCGGCCGGCCGCCGCTGGTGAGCGTGCCGCGCACGAAGACGAGGGACGCGGTTTTCCGCACGATCTCCGGCACCGTCTCGATCAGGTCGCCGATCTGGGCCGCGCCGACGAACTGGCTCGACATCTCGATCGTCACCGCGCGGGCCCCGTCGCAGGCGTCGCGCACGACGATGCTGAGCGCCCGGTCGGCGAAGGTGAGCAGCGCGCCGCCATGGACGATGCCGACGAGGTTGCCGTGCCGCTCGTCGGTGCGGAAGGCGAACGCTTTCGTGCCCTCGACCGTCCGGTGATAGACCGGCCCGACATGGGCGATGAAGCCCGGATCGGTGAAAGCCTCCCACCCCTCGGGGAAGACCGCGCGCTCCTCGTCCGTCATCCGGTCTCGCTTTCCTCGGGGCGGACGCGCTGCGTCCGCGATGCACGATGTCGCGGGCGTCCTGCCCGCCGGGTCTGGAGCGCCCATATAGTGCCGATCTGCCGCGCGGCAGCGCCGCGCTTGCGTTCGGCCCGCGTTCGGCGCCAGACTCCGCACTTTCCGGGCCTCCGCGCCCGGCCATCGCAAGGTTCACTTCATGGCACAGGGCGCCGGATCGGCCAGCACGACGAGCCTCGACGACGGGATCGTCGCCACCGCCGAGACCTGCCTCGCCGCGATCGAGCAGGCGCGGGAGGCGATCCACGGCGTCATCTTCGGCCAGGAGAAGATCGTCGATCTGGCGCTGGTCACGATTCTGGCCGGCGGCCACGGCCTCCTCGTCGGCCTGCCGGGCCTGGCCAAGACCAAGCTGGTCGAGACGCTGGGCACCGTGCTCGGTCTCGACGCCCGCCGCGTGCAGTTCACGCCGGACCTGATGCCCTCCGACATCCTGGGCACCGAGATCCTCGATGAGGATGCCGAGCGCCGCCGCTCGTTCCGCTTCGTCAAGGGCCCGGTCTTCACCCAGCTCCTGATGGCCGACGAGATCAACCGCGCCAGCCCGCGCACGCAATCGGCGCTGCTCCAGGCGATGCAGGAGCATTTCGTCTCGGTGGCGGGCGAGCGCCACGACCTGCCGCGCCCCTTCCACGTGCTGGCGACGCAGAACCCGATCGAGCAGGAGGGCACCTACCCGCTGCCCGAGGCGCAGCTCGACCGCTTCCTCTTGGAGATCGATGTCGGCTACCCCGACCGCGCCGCCGAGCGCCGCATCCTGATCGAGACGACGGGCGTCGAGGACGCGCGGGCCAAGACCGTGATGACCACCGAGCAGTTGCTCACGGCCCAGCGCCTCGTGCGGCGCCTGCCGGTGGGCGATGCCGTTGTCGACGCCATCCTCGACCTCGTGCGCTCGGCGCGTCCCGAGGGCGGCGATCCGTCGGTTGGCAAGAAGCTGCTCTGGGGGCCGGGCCCCCGCGCCAGTCAGGCGCTGACGCTGGCCGTGCGCGCCCGCGCGCTGATCGAGGGCCGGGTCGCCCCCTCCGTCGCCGACGTGAAGGCGCTTGCCGAGCCGGTGCTCAAGCACCGCATGGCGGTGACCTTCGCGGCGCGCGCCGACGGCGAGACGGTGACCGGCCTGATCGGCCAGCTCGCCGCGAAACTCTGAGCCCGCCGCGGATGGCCTCCACCCGGCTCGTCGAGGCCGAGAGCCGCCGCCCCGGCGGTCCCGAGACCGGTGGCGCCCTGGCGCTCGCCGAGGTGATGCCGCGGCTCGTGCTCGAATCGCGGCGCGTCTCCGGCACCCTGGCGCACGGCCTGCATGGCCGCCGCCGCGCGGGGCCGGGCGAGAGCTTCTGGCAGTTCCGCCCCTTCGTGCCCGGCGAGGCCGCGGCGCGGGTCGACTGGCGCCGCTCCGCCCGCGACGACCGGCTCTACGTGCGCGAGCGCGAGTGGGAGGCGGCCCACAACATCTGGATCTGGATCGACCGCTCCGCCTCCATGGGCTTCGCCTCGGACCTCGCCCAGACCTCCAAGGTCGAGCGGGCCCTAGTGCTGGGGTTGGCGCTGGCCGATACCTTCGTCGAGGGCGGCGAGCGCGTCGGCCTGCTCGGGCTCACCCGCTCCAGCGCGACCCGTGGCATCGTGGAGCGGCTCGCCCAGGCGCTCGTGAACGACCGGGCCGGCCTGACCCAGGACCTGCCGCCGGCAGCCACGCCCGGCCGGTTCGACGAAGTGGTGCTGATCAGCGATTTCCTCACGCCGCTGGATCGGGTGCGCAGCGCCGTGCAGACGATCTCGGCGCGCGGCACCCACGGCCATCTCGTGCTGGTGGCCGATCCGGTGGAGGAGACCTTCCCCTTCACCGGCCAGGCGGTGCTGCACGATCCCGAGGGCGGCCTCAGCCTCGACATCGGCGAGGCGGGCGCCTGGGGCGAGGCTTATCGCACCCGCATCGCGGCCCATCGCGACGGCCTGTCCGAGATCGCCCGGCAGCGGGGCTGGACGCTGACGATCCACCGGACCGACCGGCCGGCGAGCGAGGCGGCCCTGCGGCTGCTGACGCTCGTCGCCGCCGCGCGCGGCCTCGGCTGAAAGGCGAAGCGCATTGTTCGGGATTCCGCTCACCTTCGCCGCCCCCCTCGCGCTGGCCGCCCTCGTCGCGCTGCCGGCCCTGTGGATCCTGCTGCGGGTCACGCCGCCGCGCCCGCGCCGCATCCACTTCCCGCCGCTGGCGCTGATGGCCGACCTGCTGCCCAAGCGCGAGACGCCGGCCCGCACGCCGCCCTGGCTCCTGATCCTGCGTATCCTCGCCGCCGCCTGCCTGATCCTCGCTGTGGCCGGGCCGGTTTGGAATCCCGGCGGCATCGGTGCCGCCTCGGGGCGCAACCCGCTGCTCCTCATCCTCGACAACGGTGTCGCTGCCGCCCACGATTGGCGCGACCGCCTGCGCGCGGCGACCGACGAGATCGAGGCCGCCGCCCGCGACGGGCGCCCGGTGGCACTGGTGGCGAGCGCCGAGCCCCCCGCGCCGTTCGAGGCGAAGGCCCCGGCCGCCGCGCTGGAGCGCCTGCGCGCGATCACACCGCGCCCGCATCTCGGTGGCCGCGGGGCGCACCTGCCCGCGATCGGCACCTTCCTCGAGCGGGTGCCGGGCGCCTCGATCGTCTGGATCAGCGACGGCGTGCGCGGCGTGGGCGAGGCCGATTTTGCCACGTCCCTCGGCGAGATGGCGACCCGCCACGGCAGCGCGGTGACCGTGCTGAAGGCCGAGCGATCCCCGGCGCTGGCGCTCGAAGGCTCCCCCGTGCAGCCGGGCGAAAAGCTCTCGGCGCAGGTGCTGCGGGCCGAAGGAAACGGCCGCGATGCGGGGCTGGTGCGGGCGCTCGACCAGAAGGGCCTGCCGCTCGCCGAGAGCCGCTTCACCCTGGAGCCGGAGGCACGCGAGACGCGTGTCAGCTTCGACCTGCCGGTGGAACTGCGCAACGCCATCGCCCGCCTCGAGATCGAGGGCGAGCGCTCGGCCGGCGCCGTGGTGCTGATGGACGAGCGCGGCAAGCGCCGCCGGGTCGGCCTCGTCTTCGGCGGCACCCTCGATCAGGCCCAGCCGCTGCTCGCGCCGACCTACTACCTCGCCAAGGCGCTGAACCCCTTCGCCGACGTGCAGCAGCCCCGCGGCGGCCAGGGCACGGCCGAATCCATCGGCCAGATGCTCGACAATCAGGTCTCGGTTCTGGCGCTCGCCGATGTCGGCGCGCTGGACGACCGGACGCTGGCGCGGGTGGCGCAGTTCGTGGACGAGGGCGGGCTGCTGCTGCGCTTCGCCGGCCCCCGCCTCGCCGCCGGCAACGACCCGCTCGTGCCGGTGCGCCTGCGCCGGGGCGGGCGATCCCTCGGCGGCACCCTCTCCTGGGACCGGCCGCGCACGCTCGCGGCGTTTGCCCCCGAGAGCCCCTTCGCCGGCCTGAACCCGCCGGCCGATATCAGCGTGCGCCGCCAGATCCTCGCCGAGCCCGATGGCGACCTGCCGGGCAAGACCTGGGCGGCGCTTGAGGACGGCACGCCCATCGTCACGGCGCAGAAGCGGGGGCAGGGGCTCGTGGTGCTGTTTCATGTGACCGCCGACACGACATGGTCGAACCTGCCCCTGTCGGGCCTGTTCGTGGACATGCTGCGCCGGGTCGTCGGGCTCGCCGGCCCGTCGGCCAAGCTCGGCGAGGGCGACGGGCGCCAGGCGAAGGCCGCTCTGCTGGCGCCGCGCCTGACCCTCGACGGCTTCGGTGCGCTCGGTTCGCCGCCCGCGAGCGCGACTGCGGTGCCGGCCGATTTCGCCGACCGCGCCGGCCCCGAACACCCGCCCGGCTTCTACGGCACGGCGGAGGGCGGCATCGCCGTCAACGCCCTGGCGCCCGGCGATCGGCTCCAGCCCCTCGACCTCACCGGCCTCAAGGGCGCCCGCACGGGTTCGCTCGCCGGCGCCGAGACACTGGATCTGCGCGCGTTCCTGTTCACCCTCGCCCTCGCGTTGCTGGCCCTCGATACCCTGGCCGGCCTCTGGCTCGGCGGATTTTTTCGCAGTTTCGGTCGAGGGTCACACGGAAAGGCCGCACCGGCCGCCCTGCTTCTGCCGGCGCTGCTCGGCCTTGCGCTGGCCTGCACCCCGTTGCCGGTGCGGGCACAGGAGCCACCGGCCAACCGGCCGAACGGCATCGAGTCGGCGCTCGCCACCCGCCTCGCCTTCGTCGTCACGGGCGACGCCGCGACGGATACGGCGAGCCGGGCGGGCCTGTCGGGCCTGAGCCAGATGCTCGCCGCCCGCACCGCCCTGGAACCCGGCGAGCCCGCGGGCCTCAATCCGGAGAAGGACGAACTCGCCTTCTACCCGCTGATCTACTGGCCGATCGTCGCCGGCCGTCCGCAGCCGAGCGAGGCGGCGATCCGCAAGATCGACGCCTTCATGCGCAACGGCGGCACGGTGATCTTCGACACCCGCGATGCCCAGACCGCCCGCCCCGGCGGCCCGCCGAGCCCTGAGGCGGCGTATCTCCGCAAGATGCTCGCCACCCTCGAAGTGCCGGAGCTGGAGCCGGTGCCGGCCGACCACGTGCTCACCAAGGCGTTCTACCTCGTGGATTCCTTCCCCGGCCGGCTCAGTACCGGACAGACCTGGGTCGAGACGCTTCCGCCCGCGGGCGAGGGCGGCGAGCGCCGTCCGGCCCGGGCCGGCGACGGCGTCACCCCGCTCATCATCACCGGCAACGACCTCGCCGCCGCCTGGGCGGTGGGCCGCAACGGCGAGCCGCTCTACCCCGTCACCGGCGGCGACCAGCGCCAGCGCGAGATGGCGTTCCGCGGCGGCATCAACATCGTGATCTACACCCTGACCGGGAACTACAAGGCCGATCAGGTCCACGTGCCGGCGTTGCTGGAGCGGTTGGGACAGTGATTTTTTCCGCGCGACCACGCCGCGTCTCGAACCCTCTCCCCGCTGCGGGGAGAGGGGTTTTTGCGCTTCATCCTGAAGGCCCCGCCCGATGCTGAGCCTCAGCTTCACGCCTCTCGTCCCCTGGCCGGTGCTCGTCGGATTCGGCGTGCTCGCCGTGATCCTCGCCGTCGTCGCGGTCCTCGCCCGCGGGCGCACGGCCCTGTTGCGGGCGGTGGCGCTGGGCCTCGTCATCGCCGCGCTCGCCAACCCCTCGCTCGTGCGCGAGGACCGCGACCCGGTGAAAGACGTGGCGGCCATCGTCGTCGATCGCTCCGGCTCGCAAAGCTTGGGCGATCGCCCGGCCATGACCGATGCGGTGAAAGCCGAGCTGGAGCGGCGCTTCGGTGCGCTCGCGAACATCGAGCCCCGCTTCGTCGAGGTCGGCGATGCGCAGGGTGGGGAGGGCGACGACGGCACCAAGCTGTTCACGGCGCTCACCCAGGCGCTCGCCGATGTCCCGCCGGAGCGGATCGCCGGCGTGGTGATGCTCACCGACGGCGTGGTGCACGACATCCCCGCCTCGCTCCAAGCGCTCGGGCTCAAGGCGCCGCTGCACGTTCTCGTCACGGGACGGCCGGACGAGCGCGACCGTCAGATCAAGATGCTGGAAGCGCCCCGCTTCGGCATCGTCGGCCGGGACGTCACCTTGCGCGGCGAGGTGATGGAGCGCGGCGGCACCGGCACGGCGACCGTCACCGTGCGCCGCGACGGCGAGGAGATCGACCGGCAGAGCATCGCGACGGGCGTGCCGTTCTCGCTCACCACGCATATCGAGCATGGCGGCCCGAACGTGGTCGAGATCGAGGTCGAGCCGCTGCCCGGCGAACTGACCACGGTGAACAACCGCGCGGTGCTGCCGATCGAGGGCATCCGTGAGAAACTGCGGGTGCTGCTCGTTTCCGGCGAGCCGCATCAGGGCGAGCGCACCTGGCGCAACCTCCTGAAGTCGGACGCCTCCGTCGATCTCGTCCACTTCACGATCCTCAGGCCGCCGGAGAAGCAGGACGGCACTCCGATCTCCGAACTCTCGCTGATCGCCTTCCCGACCCGCGAGCTGTTCGTCCAGAAGATCAAGGATTTCGACCTCATCATCTTCGACCGCTACGCCAACCAGAGCGTGCTGCCGTCCGCCTATTTCGACAACATCGCCCGCTATGTCCGCGAGGGCGGTGCGCTGCTCATCGCCGCCGGGCCGGAATTCGCCGGCCCTGCGAGCCTTGCCCGCACCCGGCTCGCCTCGATCCTGCCGGGCGATCCTTCGACGAAGGTGATCGAGCAGCCGTTCAAGGCGACGCTCACCGAGACCGGCCACCGCCACCCCGTCACCCGGGCTCTGCCGGGCTCGGAGGCGAATCCGCCGGCCTGGGGGGATTGGCTGCGCATCGTCTCGGCGCAGACACGGCCCGGCGTGCAGCCGATCCTGTCGGGCGCCAACGGCCTGCCGCTCTTGGCCCTTTCTCGCGAAGACAAGGGCCGCGTCGCCCTGATGCTGTCCGATCAGGCCTGGCTCTGGGCCCGCGGCTACCAGCAGGGCGGCCCCTATCTCGATCTGCTGCGGCGCCTCGCCCACTGGCTGATGAAGGAGCCGGCCCTCGAAGAGGAGGCTCTGCGGGCCCAGACCACGGGCCGGGGCCGCGAGGTCCGCGTCGAGCGCCAGACCATGGCCGAGGCGGCGGGCCCGGTCACGATCACCGGTCCGACCGGCAAGGAGCGTGAGCTCGACCTGTCGAAGGCCGAGACCGGCCTGTTCACCGCGACCTTCGAGGCGGAGGGGCTCGGGCTCCATACCATCCGTTCGGGCAACCTCGTCGCCTTCGTCAGCGTCGGCCCGGCCAACCCGCGCGAACTCGCCGACGTGTTCAGCGACACCGAGCGGCTGAAGGGCGTGGCGGACGGCTCCGGCGGCACGGTGCGCCGGGTCGCGGCGGCCGGTGGCGGCATCGAGGTGCCCCGCCTCCAGATCACCCGCGGCGGCCGTCTGGGCGGCGCCGACTGGATCGGCTTCCGCCCGAGCGACAGCGCCACGGTCCGCGGCGTCGAGGTCTATCCCCTCGGCATCGGCCTGTGGGCCTTGGTGGCGCTTGCCGCCGCCGTGCTGGCGATGTGGCTGGTCGAGGGGCGGCGCGGGCGCGCGGCGTAGCGGAGGTGATGACCGGCAGGGCGGCTGTCGTCACGGCCGTTTTAGGAATCGGCGGTCACGATCGCTTTTTCCATTCGCCGGGCGTCACCTGGGTCGCGGTCTTGAAGACGCGCGTGAAGTGGCTCTGCGAGGCATAGCCGCAGGCCAGCGCCACTTCGGCCAGTCCGACCGGTTCCCCTCTCAAGAGCTGTTTTGCCCGTTCGATGCGCCGTGCGCCGAGATAGCGATGCGGGGGCATGCCGAAGCTGACCCGAAACATCTTGGCAAAGTGGAACGTGCTGAGGCGAGCCTCGGCGGCCAATCGATCGAGCGTCAGCGGCTCGTCCAGATGCGCTTCGATCAACGCTGTAATCCGTCGCCGCGTCGTGGGCGACAGGCCACCGCGGAGGGGCGCCGGCCCCGCGGTCTTGGCGTATTGCCGTAGGAGGCGGTGAACGAGGAGGTGGCAGGCGGCATCGAGCGCCGGGCCATCGCCTCCCTCCGTCCAGTCGAGTGGTATCACGCCACCGCGAACGATCATCGCCATCGCGGGATCGTCGGAGAAGGTCAGGTCTTGAACGTGGATCCGGCGCGGATCGACGTCAAAGGCCGTCAACGCCCGATAGGCGAGCACGTCAGGCTCGATATAAAGGTGGAACATCCGAAGCGATCCGCCGATGTGCCAGCGGCTCTCGTGTCCGGCAGGCAAGAGGCAGAGCTTGTCCGGCCCGCCGCCCGACAAATGCCGGTCTTCGCGCACGACGCGCTCGCCTCCGTCGAGATAGATGCTGAGCGTGTGGTGATCGGGCCGATCGTAACGGGCTTGGTTGTCGCGGTTGCTCCACTCGGCGAGCGAGAGTCCGCGCCCGATCGTTCCCGACCGCATCAGGTGCGCGCCGGTCCGGGAGAGGGTGCGGGCAACGCTGGGGGACGGGCGTTCCATGCTCACCGCCGAGAGAGGACGCCGCGTTCCTTGGACTGCGCCTCGCATCGGTGCAACGCGCTGGCGGGAAAAGCCCAAGATTGTGCAAAGCCGTCGCCGATCCGGGAAAGCATCCTGGCGCGGCATCGGCTGTGCTCTCGCTGGCCTCAACCGGCCTCGAGGGACCGCCCGTGACCGCCTTCTTCTATGCGCTGACCGTCCTGATCTGGGGCACGACTTGGATCGCTATCAAGAACCAGCTCGGGGCCGTGCCCGTCGAGGTCTCGATCGCGTACCGCTTCGCGCTGGCCGGATCGGTGCTGTTCCTGGCTTTGGTCGCGATGCGGCGCTTCCAACCCATTGCCCTTCGCCATCAGCCCTTCGTCGCGCTTCAGGCCGTCTGCCTCTTCTCGTGCAACTTCCTGTGTTTCTACAACGCGACGATCTACGTCCCGAGCGGCATCGTCGCGGTGGTGTTCTCGGCGGCCACGATCTTCAACATGGCGAACGCCTTCCTGATCCATCGCCGCAAGCCGGAGGGCCGGGTTCTGGGCGGGGCGATGCTCGGCGTTGCCGGGATTGCCTGCTTATTCTGGGAAACGGTGACGAGCACGCAATTCGGCGCCGACACGGCCTTCGGCTTAGGTTTGGCGCTGCTCGGCACGTGGTTCTTTTCCGTCGGCAACCTCGTCTCGGCCCGCAACCAGCGCCATGGCCTGCAGGTCGCGTCGGTGAATGCCTGGGCGATGCTGTACGGGGCCGGGATCGTGTCGCTCGTCGCTCTCGCGCAGAGCATCCCTTTCGCCTTCGAAACCTCACCCACCTATGTCGGATCTCTCCTCTATCTCGCCATCCCCGGCTCAGTGATCGGCTTCACCACCTACCTCACCGTCGTTCACCGCCTCGGACCGGAGCGGGCGGCCTCGATGACCATGCTCTTTCCGGTCGTCGCCCTGACGATCTCGGTCTTTGCCGAAAGCTACCGGGTCACGCCGTTGGTCGGCTTGGGCCTCCTGTTCGTGCTCCTCGGCAACGGGCTTGTTCTCGGGCGATGGCACCGCCCGGCTGCTCAACGTCCCATGGCGAAAGCCTGAGAAGACAGTCTTCCCAAAGCTGGTGGTCCAAGCTGTCGGGATGAACCGCATCCGTCGCCGGGCATTCGGAACCGGCCGGCCGGGCCCGATCACGTTCGAATTGGGACGCGGCCCGGACTCTGGTGGCCGGGCGCGACCTGTGCAATCCCGGCCCGATGACCGACTCACTCCCGTTCCTGGCCGGCGGCGGCGCGGCCGCCCGCATGATCGCCGAGCGCGACTGGTCGGATCATCCCCTCGGGCCCCCGCAGACCTGGCCGGAATCCCTGCGCACGGCGCTCAGCCTCGTGCTGAACTCGCCCGAGAGCATGATCCTGGCCTGGGGCCCGGATCTGCACTTCTTCTTCAACGACACCTACTTCCCGTTGCTCGGGCCGCGCCTCGCCTGGGCCATGGGCGAGCGCTTCGACCGGGTCTGGGCCGACGGCTGGGATCAGGCCAAGCCGATCATCGACGACGCCTTCGCCGGCAAGAGCCGCCGCTTCGAGGATCTGCCCTGGACGCTCGCCACCGACCGAGGCGAGGCACAGACGTGGTGGAGCTTCTCCTACTCGCGGGTGCTCGACGGGGAGGGCCGCATCGCCGGCCTGTTCATCTTCACCAACGAGACGACGAAGCGCATCCGCACGGAAGCGCTGCAGCGGGAGAGCGAGGCGGCCCTGCGCCGAAGCGAGTCCCTCCTGGCCGCGACCCTGGAGGGGCTGCCGGTCGGCGTGATCATCGCCGACGCCGACGGGCGGATCGTGCACGACAACGCCGCCAACCGCGAGATCTGGGGCGTGCCGCCGCTGACCGCGAACTGGGAAAGCTACGGCGCTTGGGTCGGCTACTGGCCGGAGACGGGCGAGCGCCTGCGCGCCGAGGAATGGGGCATGGCCCGCGCCCTGCTGCACGGCGAGACCGTCCGCAGCGAACTCATCGAGATCGAGCGCTTCGACGGCGGCGGGCGGCGGCTGTTCCTCAACAACGCCGCGCCGATCCGCGACGGATCGGGCGCCATCGTCGGCGGCGTGGTGGCCGAACTCGACGTGACCCAGCGGATCGAGGTCGAGCGGCGCCTGCGGGAGAGCGAGGCGCTCGCCCGCGTCAACGCCGAGCGGGTCCAGCTCGCGCTCTCGGCCGGCGCGATCGTCGGCACGTGGTTCTGGGATCTGCCCACCGACCGCTTCACCGTGGACGAGGCCTTCGCCCGCGCCTTCGGCCTCGATCCGGCGCTCGGCCGCGAGGGCTTGAGCCTCGCCCAGGTGGTCGAGACGGTCCATCCCGACGACAAGGCCGGGCTGGCAGAAGCGATCGGCGAGGCCATCGCCCGCGGCGGCGCCTACGCCTACCAGTACCGGGTGCGCCGCGCCGACGGGCGCTATTACTGGATCGAGGCCAACGGCCGGGTCGACCACGCGCCCGACGGCACGCCGCTCAGCTTTCCCGGCGTGCTCATCGACGTGGAGGAGCGTCGCGCCGTCGCGGCCGAGCGTGACCGGGCCACTGCGCTCCTGCGCGAGAAGGCGGTGGAGTTCGAGACCCTGGCCGACAACATTCCGACCCTGTGCTGGATGGCCCGGGCCGACGGCCATATCTACTGGTACAACCGCAGATGGTATGATTACACCGGTACCGATGCCGAGAGCATGCAGGGCTGGGGCTGGAAGGCGGTGCACGATCCCGCCGCGCTGCCGGGCGTGACCGAACGCTGGCAGCACTCCATCGCCACGGGCCAGCGCTTCGAGATGACCTTCCCGCTGCGCGGCCGGGACGGCACGTTCCGCCCCTTCCTGACCCGCATCGTGCCGATCCGCGACGAGACCGGCACCGTCGTGCGCTGGTTCGGCACCAACACCGACATCACCGATCTGCGAGCGGTCCAGGATGCCCTGCACCGGCTCAACGAGACCCTGGAGGAGCAGGTCGCCGCCCGCACCGCCGAGCGCGACCAGATCTGGCAGGCATCGAGCGACCTTCTGGCCGTGGCCGATTTCGAGGGCCGCTTCGTCAGCCTCAACCCGGCCTGGAGCGCCACGCTGGGCTGGAGCGAGGCCGAGTTGAAGGCGGTCCCCTTCCTCGATTTCGTCCATCCCGAGGATCGGGACGTGACGCTCGCGGCCGCCGCTGGCCTCGCCCGCGGTGAGATGCAGCTCGGCTTCGAGAACCGCTACCGGACCCGCGACGGGGATTACCGCTGGTTCTCCTGGAACACCGTGCCGCGCCAGGGGCTCATCTACGCCTCGGTGCGCGACGTCACCGCGATCAAGGGGCAGGCCCGCGCCCTGGCCGAGGCCGAGGAGGCCCTGCGCCAGTCGCAGAAGATGGAGGCGGTGGGCCAGCTCACCGGCGGCCTCGCCCACGACTTCAACAACCTGCTCGCCGGCATTTCGGGGAGCCTGGAGCTGATGCAGACCCGCATTGCCCAAGGCCGGCTCAAGGATGTCGACCGCTACATGGGCGCCGCCCAAGGAGCGGCCAAGCGCGCCGCCGCGCTGACCCACCGCCTGCTCGCCTTCTCCCGCCGCCAGACGCTGGACCCGAGGCCCACCGACGTGAACCGGCTGGTGATGGGGATGGAGGATCTGATCCGCCGCACGGTCGGTCCCACCATCACCATCGAGGTGGTGGGGGCGGCCGGGCTCTGGCCCTCCCTCGTCGATCCGCCGCAGCTCGAGAACGCGCTGCTCAACCTCTGCATCAACGCCCGCGACGCGATGCCCGAGGGCGGGCGCATCACCATCGAGACCGCCAACAAGTGGCTCGACGCCCATGCCGCGCACCAGCACGACGTTCCGCCGGGCCAGTACCTCTCGCTGTGCGTGACCGATACCGGCACCGGCATGACCCCCGACGTGCGGGCCAAGGCGTTCGACCCGTTCTTCACGACCAAGCCCACCGGCCAGGGCACGGGTCTCGGCCTGTCGATGATCTACGGCTTCGCCAAGCAGACGGGCGGGCAGGTGCGGATCTACTCCGAACTCGGCCAGGGCACGACGGTCTGCATCTACCTGCCCCGTTTCCACGGCGAGGCGGAGGCGCTCGATCCGCTCGGCCCCCTGGTCGATGCGCCGCGCGCCGAGCACGGCGAGACGGTGCTCGTGGTCGATGACGAACCGACCGTGCGGATGCTGGTGACGGAGGTGCTGGAAGACCTCGGCTACAACGCGATCGAGGCCGCCGACAGCGCCAGCGGCCTCAAGGTGCTGCAATCGGACGTGCGCATCGACCTGCTCATCTCCGATGTCGGCCTCCCCGGCGGCATGAACGGCCGCCAGATGGCCGATGCGGGCCGTCTCTCGCGCCCCGACCTCAAGGTGCTGTTCATCACCGGCTATGCCGAGAACGCGGCGGTGGGCAACGGCCACCTCGAGCCCGGCATGGCGGTGCTGACCAAGCCGTTCGTGGTCGAGACCCTGGGCCTGCGCATCCGCGAGATCATCGCGCGGGGATAAGGCCGGGGCTTCCCGGCCGCATCCGTCCTGCCCGTCAGGCCCGGATCGAGCCGACGAAGTGCCGGACGGAACTGCGGAGCTGCAGGGATTGCCCGTTCAGCGCGATGGCGTCCTGCAGCACCATGTCCGCCGCACGTCCCGTGGCGCTGGAGGCGCCGATGACGGATTCGATCTCGCCGGTGGCCAAGCGCATGCCGTGCGAGGCGGCCGAGATGTTGTGGGCAATCTCCTGGGTCGCCGTCGATTGCTCGTCGATGGCGTGGGCGATCGCGTCCGCCATGCCGGTGGCGCGCCGGATCGCCTGCGTGATGTTGCCGATGGCCTGCACCGTCTGCTCCGTGGCCACGCGGACCGAGCCGATATGCGCCGCGATCTCGTCGGTGGCCCGGGCCGACTGACCCGCCAGCGCCTTCACCTCGGCGGCGACGACGGCGAAGCCCTTGCCGGCGGCGCCGGCACGGGCGGCCTCGATCGTGGCGTTGAGCGCCAGCAGGTTCGTCTGCTCCGCCACGCCGCGGATGAGGCCGAGCACTTCGCTGATCCGCGCGGCGGCGGCGCCGAGATCGCCGACCTTGGCTTCCGTCGAGGAGGCTTCCTGAGCCGCCTCGGCGGCGGCCGCGGACGACCCCCGCGCCTGCTCGCGGATCTGATCGATCGAAGCGGACAGCTCCTCCGCGGCCGCGGCCACGGCCTCGATGTTCTGCGAGGCCGAGCGGGCGAGCCGTGCGGCCTCCGCCGAACGCAGGTCGGCCTCCCGGGCCGTACCGGCCAGATTCGTGGCCTGCGCCTCGAACGAGCCTGCCGCCGTCGCGACTTGGCCGACGATGCCGCCGACCGAACTCCCGAACTGGTCCGCGGTCCGCTCCAGGCTCTGGCGCCGCTCCAGCTCGGCGGATTGCCGCAGGCCCTCGCGCTCCCCTCTCAGCCGCTCCGCCTCGGCACCGTGCGCCTTCAGGACACCCACCGCGCGGGCGATTTCGCCGATCTCGTCACGGCGGTCCGTTCCGGGCACCGCGACGTCCCGTGTGCCCTCCACGAGCTGCGTGATGGTCCGCGCCAGCGAGGCCAGCGGCTGCACGACGCGGCGGGTGAAGAGGACCACGATGCCGAAGGTGCACAGGATGACGAGGAGCAGGGTCGCACCCGCCACGGCGAGGCGCTGCAGCGCCGAGGCGATCGTCTCGTCGGCGGTGGCCAGCGCTGATTGCAGGGCGGCGTCCCTGACGACGAGGATCGACTGGAGCATCTTGGTGGTGTGGGGCCGCCATTCCGTGAGGGGCATCGGCGGCTCGGTCCCGTCCCGGCTGGCCGCGAACATCGCTGCCACCACCTGTCCCGGATCGGCGATGAAGCTGCGCTCCACCATCGTGAGGGCGTCGACCAGAGAGCCTTGCGTCTGGACCTGCATCACGCTGCGCTGCAGCCGCTGCCAAGCCTGCTCGATCCGGCCGTTCATCTCGTGGATCTGGACGATCACGGCCGGAGAGAAGCGCTGCTTGGCTCCCGCGTATTGACTGAACCAGGCCGAGCGGGTGCCGCCGATGTCGCGCAGCTCCATCGCGAGGCTGACGACCGGCACCGCGCGCGCGATTTCCGGATTCTTCCGGGCGATGTCGATCTCGATCGTGCCCAGCGTCTTCGCGTTCAGCGCGACGATGGCGACGACGGCCTTCTGGAAGTTCTTCGCGGCCTGCTCGTCGCGCTCCTTGAGCGGCTTGGCGATCTCGCTGTCCGCCGTCGCACGCGCACCCTCGAGTTGGCGGATCGCCGGCTGCAGGGCTTGCTCGAGCACGGCCCGCTTGTCGGAGGGCATGGCCGCGACGGCGCCCGTGATCCGACCGGTGACGGCCTCGGTCGCCTTGCGGTTCGCTTCGGCCGAGGCCCGGATCGGCGCCTGCTCGGCGCTGTCCGAGAGCAGGAGCTGATTGTAGGAACCGCGTTCGAGGGCGAGTCGCTCGTTGAAGCGGGCGATCTCGCCCAGAACCCCGACGAGCTGACGTGCCGCGTCGGCCTGCGACCAGCGCTGCCATTCCTGCCAAGCGATGAAGGAACTCGAACCCGCCGTCACGAGTCCGACGGTAGCCATGCACGAAACGAAAAGATTCCGGACGCGCATCGGCCACCCAATTGCTTTTCGAAATGTTCGCCGCGTCAAAGTCGGCGGCGATTACGCAATGATATTTGTGAACGATCGGTTGATTGGGAGTCGATCTGGGTATAGCCCGTTGCCGCTTTGTTTGCTTGAAGCCATCGGGCGTCAATCCATGGGCGACGTCGTGCGTGTCTTTCGCGAAAGGCTGACGCTCGCGGGCCTGTTCACGGCCCGGTACGCCGGGAACGCCGCGCCGGCATCGAACCTTCGAAAATTGGTCCGGCCGTGCCAATCGGGACGATGCACCCGCGACCCGAAGGTGCGGCCCGCCTCAAGCCTCCAGCCGCACGAAGAACTTCGCGATCGCCGCCGCTGCCGCCTCGGGACGTTCCCGATGCGGGAAGTGTCCGGCGCCCTCGAACGGGGCGAGGTCGAGGTTTGCGAAGGTCTCCCCGAGCCGGTCGGTCCAGGCGTAGGGGAAGAGCGGATCCTGCGTGCCCCAGCGGATACAGGTCGGCACGCGGATCGGCGGTAGGGCCGGAGCCTCGCCCCGTAGCATGGCGAGCCGGGACGCCTGCTGACTCAGGTACCAGTTGAAGCCGCCCTGCAGGTTGCCAGGCACGAGGAAGTTGTCGGTGAAGGCGTCGAGCACCGCGTCGAAGGCGGCCAGATTCCCGCCGGCCCAATGGCGCAGGAAATGGCCGATATAGGCGCGGCAGCTCTCGCGGCTGGCGCCGACCACCTCCGCCGCGAACGGCTTGAGGTGGAAGGACTGGTACCAGATCTCGGCCAGCATCTCCGGCCGGGCCAGCCGCGGGCCGATGCCGGGATAGGGGCAATCGAAGAAGAACAGGCCGCTGAGCCGGTCGGGATGCGACCGCCCGAGGGCTTGCCCGATGGAGGCGCCCACATCGTGCCCGACGATCCCGACGCGCGCGAGCCCGAGGGCATCGAGAAGGCCGACGATGTCGGCGGCGTGGACCTCCGGACCGGCCTTGTCCGAGGGCGCGTGATCGGGCTTCTCGCTGGCGCCGAAGCCGCGCAGGTCCGGCGCGATCAGGCTGAAGCTTTCCGCGAGCCGGGCCATCACCGGCTCCCAGGTCAGCCAGAATTCCGGCCAGCCATGCAGCAGCACCAGGGGGCTGCCGGTTCCGGCCCGGGCGACGTGCAGCTGCACGCCGTTCGCCATCACCGTGTCGTGCCGGATCTCCACCATGCTCAGCCGTCCCTATCCCTGTCGTGCCGCCCGCGAAGCCGTCTGCGGGCAAAGCAATGACTCTGCCGGTCCGTTCCGCAGCGCGCCGTGACAGGCCCGTGCCGTGAGGCCTCGTCGGACCGATCCGGAACGAGGCCGGCTTGACCGGGCAAGCTGGACCGTTTCAATGCGTCCATTCCTGCCGGTCGCGGGAGAGAGATGGCACCGTATGAGGCGGCAGATGGCGACGACGGTTCGGTGGCTCGCGCTCCCGCTCGTGCTGGGCGGCAGCCTCGCCGTCTCGGGCTGCACCGGCTTCGGCTACATCTCGCAGACCTACGTCACCCAGGTGCCGCAGGTCGTCACGATCGGCTGTAACGAGCCCTACGAGATCTACGACAACCGCCAGCGCCGCCGGGTTCTGGTGGTCTCGAACGCCCTGCGCGAGGTGACGGGCTGCGATGTCGGCCAGGTCGGCAGCGGGCGTCCCCCGGCCGAGACACGGGCCGCGCGCTTCCGCACGGCCGCACGCACCTATCTCGACGAGACCGTGCGCGAGGATTGCAGGATCACCGGCGAGACCGTGTTCAGCGATCTGCAAACCGAGTTCGCCTATGCCTGCGACGCGCCGGTGGAGCCGCGCGGCACGGTGGCGCCGCGGCTGCCCGGACGGCGCAACCAGCGCTGATCGGGGGCCCGGCCAGGTCCGTCTTCAGGCTTCGTGCGGACCGACGAAGGTCCGCTCCGTCGCATCACCCGCCGCGGCGAGCAGCGCCCGGGCGAAGGCCCGCGCCTCGGCGCGGTCGAGGCTGAGGATCGCGGTGACGGGACGGCCGCCGAGATCGGGCAGTGCCAGTTCCAGGCGCACGCCTTCGCCCTCCGGCATGGCGGACAAGCTCCAGCCACGCTCGCCTATCGGCCCGCCGCCTGATCCACTGCCCATTCCATCGCGCATTCCATCGCCCTTGCCGGGCTCGCTCATCGCTTCGTTCCTTTCGGTCCTTGCCGAGCCTGACATGGAGGGCTTCTCCGCCGCAGACCAGGGGCGCGGCGCGGGCGGGCCGCTCGGCGAAGGTGATTGACGCGCGCGGCCGGGGATGATGTCTGCGCGCCGACCGCCCGCCGGGCGCGACGCCGCACGACAACGCAAGGGATGACCGACATGTCCGAGATCTGGTTCCGCACCGGCGAGGCGACCGTGCTCGCGGCCGAAGGGCAGTTCACCGACGCGATGCCGGAGGTGCTGATCGGCTCCACCCGCGGGCCCGTGGGCCACGGTTTCGCGAGCCTGCTGGGGCAGGTGCAGGGCCATACCCGCATGTTCGTGGTGCGCGACCTCAACCAGCTCGTGCGCCCCTCCACGATCATGACCACCAAGGTCACGATCCACACCGCCGAATACGCCGAGCTTCTGGGCGGCGTGGTCCAGGCGGCCACGGGCGACGCCATCGTCGATTGCGTGATCGAGGGCATCCTGCCGAAGGACGGCCTCGACGAGCTGTGCATGATCATCACGATCTGGCTCGACGAGCGCTGCGGCACGGACGAGAACCTCGACCGCAAGGATCTCTACCGCACCAACTACGAGGCGACGAAGCTCGCCATCGCCCGCGCCATGAAGGGCGAGCCGACGATCGACGAGCTCATCGCCAACCGCAAGACGGTGAAGCACTACGCCCTCGAAGACATCATCGAGTATTGATTCTGTGTTGGTGGCGGGGCGCGACTCAGGCCGCGTCCCGCTCCAGCCGGTACGGCTTCGCCAAGGCGGGCAGCGGTCGTTTCCACGCCTCGGCGATCCGCCTGATCTACTCCAGGCTCAGCGGTCGCTTGCGGTTCAGGATCCCGGACGCGCGTGAACGCGAGCCGAGAAGCTCGGCCAGCTCCGCCTGCGAGCGCCCCGTCTCGTCGATGGCGAAGTGGAGGAGTTCGGTGGGATCGCTCTCCGGCACCGGATGCTGTGCCCGCTCATAGGCTTCCGCGAGCGGGGCCAGCCCGTCGCGCTTGTCGCCCTCCGGCGTGCCCACAGGGACGCCCCAGAGCCGATCGATCGCCCGCAAGGCCTCGGTCAGGTCGGCATCCGTGCGGATCGGGCGGATATCCTGGGCGGGCGCCTAGGATTCTAAAGCCAATCAGCATGGCTTTGTGAGAGACCGTTTGCGCCCCATAGCAGTCCATGAAGACCTCCGCCGATCGTGGACCACATCCCCCCGTGCAAACGACGGAGAGCTCCTCAGGAGGATTGTAGGGGGGATGTCATTAGCCCGGTCAGTGTGCGCAGTAACTCGTCCTTCGAGAAGGGCTTCGCTAGAGATGGCTGCTCCCAACGGCTGTTCGCATGAGACCGCTCCGTTTCCCCCGTGGCGAATAGGTACGGCACAGCGATGCCCGTCAGCGTCTCGGCCACCGGGTACACCGTATCCCCGTCGCCGAGATTCACATCCAGCACCGCCGCATCGAGTGTGACATTCTCGATCAGGTCCAGCGCCCGATCCACGCTCGGCACAGGTCCGATCACGGTCGCACCGGCTTCCTCGAGCCAGCGCTTCAGGTGCGTGGCGATCAGATACTCGTCCTCGACCACCAGAATGAAGCGGCCGGCAAGGGGCTGGGCAAGGTCGGGCATTGCAGGCTCTGGAAGCGCTCGATCCGCGATCCTCCATCCTCGTAAGGGTGTTGTCGCTTACACAGGGCAAGTGATCGGCATGTCGATCTGGCAGCGCACACCGTTCTCGCCCAGCGCATAATCGACGTTCGCCTGGAGCGCGTAGGGCAGGGCCTGCTGGATGAGCTCGGTGCCGTAGCCGCGACGCGTGGTCTGCCCAGGATCGACGCGGATACCGGTCTCGATCCAGCTTAAAACCAACCGAGGCCGTCCGCGCTGATCCCGCGTCACATCCCAAGTGACGGCGAGACGGCCGGTATCGTTTCTCAGTGCGCCGTATTTGACGGCGTTGGTGGCTAGCTCGTGTAGGGCCAGCGCGAAGTTCTGCACCTGCCGCGCGGTCAGGAGCATCGGCGGCCCGCCGACCTCGATCCGGTCCGATGACTCGTCCACGTGTGCGGCGAGTTCCGCCCGCACCAGCGCACCGACCTCGACGGTATCGCTGCCGCTTCGACTGAGCAGGCCCTGTGCCCGGCTGAGCGCCTGGAGCCGTTCCTCGAACGCTTCGACCGACCCGCCGCGCTTGACCGTCCTGTCCGCGATAGCGGCGACGATACCCAGCAGGTTGCGCGCCCTGTGCTGCAACTCGTTGACCAGAACCTCCTGGCGTGCCTGCAGCATGCACCGATCGTTGACGTCGATGTTGACTCCCGCCCATTTACGGATCGTGCCGTCGGGGCTCGTGATCGGCACGACGCGAACGTTCGACCACCGCCACGACGCGCTGGACGCGTGCCACAAGCGATACTCGGCATCGACCGCGCTCCCCGCGGCGACCGCCGCGCGCCACTTCTGTTCGGTTGCCGCCCGGTCATCGACATGGATCGCATCCAGCCAGCCGAAGTCCTGCCACTCGTCCAGGCGCTGGCCGGTGAAGGCGCGCCAGCCTGGGCTGTCGGCGACGATGGACCCGTCCAGGTGCGCCTCCCAGCTGAATTGGCCGAAGCCCTCGACGAGCCCGCGGAACCGTTCCTCGCTTTCGCGCAGAGCCGCCTCGGAACTCTTGCGCTCCGTGATGTCGCGCACCGTCCCCTTCATGCGCCGGAGGTGTCTTCCCGCGCCGGCATCGATCCGACCCTGCGCCCCAATCCACCGGAGTTTACCGTCCGCGCGCCGGATTCGACACTCGAAGTTCCACTGCCCGCCCGCGGCGATGGCGTCTCGGAAGCCGGCGTCGACTGAGTCCCGATCCTCCGGCGTAATATGATTGAGGAACGTGTCGTAGGTCCACGTGGGCAGGAGTGCTTCGTACCCGAAGATGCGATCGTGCTGCGGTGAGCGCCAAGCGTCCAGCGTGGCGAGGTCGATCTCCCACACGCCGACATCGCCCGCCTCCAATGCACGCGCGAGCCGCTCCTCGCTCACCCGCAACGCCGCCTCGGTGCGCAACCGGCCGCCGATCTCGAAGCCAACCATGTGTGCTGCAATCACCGCGCCGGCTTCGTCCCGCATGGGCGTCAGGTAGGTGTCGAACACCTCGCTCCCGCCCAGGTCGAACGGTTGAGCCGGCACATGCACGCTCTCCCCCAGGAACACACGCTCGTAGAGGGGGGCGACGACCGGCCACGTGTCGGGGAACGCTTCGGACAGAGGGCGGCCGAGTGCGCCGGGGTGTCGGTCACCGAACAGCCGCGCGGCCGCCTCGTTATAGACGAGGATGCGCTCGGGTCCGCAGGTGAGGCCCGATATGAGCGGGCTGGCGAGCACTTGCTCGACCATGAGCTTGAAACGCTCCGTCCACCGCCCGACCGGGCCGAGCGGCGTCGCGCTCCAGTCATGGTCACGGATGTAGGCGGGCATCCCACATTCGCGGCCGATCCACGGCTCAGAAACTTGCGTCATGGATCCATGAGGCGGACGCCGTCGGCCGGGTCAATTGATCGATGTTGGTTTCGTGCGCTTCCGATGCAATGAATGCGACGTGTCCGCTCGCAGTCACGGCATCAACATCTGCTTTCCGCCCTGAGCAGCCCTTTGCCGCGTCAATCAGATTGGGTTTGGAATCCAGAATCGCGCGACGACGCGCAAACTCAGAACTCGATCCCCTCCTGCGCCTTCACGCCTGCGGAAAAATGGTGCTTCACGCTGCCCATCTCGGTGACGAGGTCGGCGGCCTCGATGAGCGCCGGTTTGGCGTTGCGGCCGGTGACCACGACGTGGAGGTCGGGGCGCCGGGCGGCCAGATCCGCGAGCACCGCCTCGAGGTCGAGGTAGTCGTAGCGCAGGGCGATGTTCAGTTCGTCGAGGACGAGCAGGCGGATGCTGGTGTCCGCCATCAGAGCGCGCGCGGTTTCCCAGGCGTTGGCGCAGGCGGCGATGTCGCGGGCCTTGTCCTGCGTCTCCCAGGTGAAGCCTTCGCCGAGCGCCTGCCAGACGATCTGGTCACCGAAGTTTTTCAGCGCGCGGGCCTCGCCCGTGTCCCAGGCGCCCTTGATGAATTGCACCACGCCGACCCGGTGGCCGCGCCCGAGCATCCGTAGCACGAGGCCGAGGGCGGCCGTGGTCTTGCCCTTGCCGGGACCGGTATGGACGATGAGGAGGCCCTTCTCGATCTTCTTCGAGGCGACCTCGGCGTCCTGCACCGCCTTGCGCTTGGCCATCTTTTCGCGGTGGCGGGTATCGTCTTCGGTCATCAAGGATTCTCACGTGAGGGTTTGACCGTCAGCGGCAGCCCGGCGACGGTGAGCACGACCCGGTCGGCCTCGCGTGCGAGCCGCTGGTGCAGCCGCCCGGCCGCATCGCGGAAGCGGCGGGCGAGCGCGTTGTCCGGCACGATGCCGAGGCCGACTTCGTTGGCCACGAGCACCAGCGGGCCCGGCACCGCGGCGCAGGCCCGTGCCAGGGCCTCGGTCGCCGCATCGAGATCGGCCTCGGCCAGCAGCAGGTTGGTGAGCCAGAGCGTCAGGCAATCGACCAGTACCGGCCCGGTCGCGGCGGCCACCGCCTCCGGCAGGGCCGTCGGCACGTCGAGGGTGTGCCAGGAGCCGGAGCGACGCGCCCGGTGCTCGTGGATGCGGACGCGCATCTCCTCGTCCCAGGCCTGCGCCGTGGCGATGTAGAGCCAGGGCGCGGGACAGGCCTCGATCAGCCGCTCGGCATAGGCGCTCTTGCCCGAGCGCGCGCCGCCGAGCACCAGGGTCATCCGGTCGGGTGCAGCCTCCGTCATGCCGGCCGGTTTGCACCGGGCGCGTCCGTTCACGCAATGGCGCTTTGCATGCGCCCCGACTCCGCGTTACAAGCGGCGGGTGACGGTGCCCCGGAAACGGGGTGAAAAGGGAATGCGGTGAGAGGGTTGTTCAAAAACCTCGATTCCGCGGCTGCCCCCGCAACTGTAAGCGGCGAGTTCCTGCCACGAGCCACCGGGTGATCCGGGAAGGCGGCAGGCACGATACCAGCCGCGAGCCAGGAGACCTGCCGTCCGGCGAAGTTTTGTTCTCGAACGCCGCCGGTGGGGCGGCCGGAGCCCGTGACCCGATGACGACTGCGACCCTTCAGACCCAGGCCGCCACCCGTTCCGCCGAGGGCGCCCGTGCGCTTCTCGTCGCCGCCTTCCTCGGCCTCGGTCTCGTCTTCGTGGCGGGCTTCGCCCCGGCCTCGGTGCTGCACAATGCGGCGCACGATTTCCGCCACGCGCAGAACTTCCCCTGCCACTGATCCGCGCATCCTGCGGCTTCAAGCAGTTCCATGATCATCCGGTTGCTGTCGGCGGCGCTTGTCGCCGGCTTCCTCGCGTCCGTCGTCGCGACGGGCCTGCAGCTCACGCTGACCTCCCCGCTGATCCTTCAGGCGGAGACCTATGAAGGCGAGGGCGCGCATGCCGCCCTCGCGCCGTCCCCCGATTCCCCCTTCGCCGCCCTGATCGTGCCGGCGCATGCGCCATCCCAGCACAGCCACGGCGAGGGCGGGCACGACCACGGCACGGCCGACGAATGGCAGCCCGCGCCGGGCCTGCAGCGCATGGCCTTCACCGGTCTCGCCACGCTGGTCGGCGGCGTCGGCTACGCGCTGCTGCTCGCGGCGGTGATGCTGGCTCTCCGCCGTGAGCCGACCCCCCAGGGCGGACTCGTCGTCGGCATCGCCGGCTTCCTCGCGGTGGCGCTGGCCCCCGCCATCGGCCTGCCGCCGGAACTGCCCGGCATGGGCGCGGCGCCGCTCGTGCTGCGCCAGTCGTGGTGGCTCATGACGGTGGTGGCGACCGGGCTCGGCCTCTACCTGATCGCCGTGCGGCGGGTGCCGCTGACGATCCTCGGTGGCCTCGTTCTCATCGTCGCGCCGCATCTCGCGGGCGCGCCGCAATCGATCGACACCGTCTCCTCGCAGGTGCCGCCGGCCACGGCCGCGCAGTTCGCCGCGCGCTCGCTGGCCATCGGCTTCGTGTTCTGGGCGGTGATCGGGCTCGCCTATGGCTGGGCCTGGGGCCTGTTCGGCCGCGAGGCGGGTGCCCGTGCGAATGCCTGATCCCGATACCGCCATCCTGTCGGTCTGCACCACCTGCCGCGCGGCGGGCGATGTCTCCGAGCCGCGCGCCGGGGCCAAGCTCCTCGCCGCGCTGCTGGCGGAAGTCGGGCGCGAGCCCGTGCCGGGCCTGACGATCGAGGGCGCCGAGTGCCTCTCGGTCTGCAAGCGGCCCTGCACCGTCGCGGTCGTCTCGCCCGACCGCTGGACCTACGTCTACGGCGACTTCGACGCGCTCGAAGACCCCGAAGCTTCCGCCCGCACCATCCTGGCGGGTCTGCGTCGCTACCTCGAGACCCCCGACGGCGTCGTGCCCTGGCGCGAACGGCCGGAGGCGTTTCGCAAGGGCGTCGTCGCCCGCATCCCGCCGCTCAAGGCGGCCCGAGGGGAGACCCCATCATGAGCCTCGTCGAAAAAATTCCCTGCACCATCGTCACCGGCTTCCTCGGCGCCGGCAAGACGACGCTCGTGCGCCACACCGTCGAGAACGCCCGCGGGCGCCGGCTCGCCATCATCGTCAACGAGTTCGGCGATCTCGGCTTCGACGGCTCGTTCCTCGCCGCCTGCGGCATCGAGGGCTGCAACGAGGATTCGGTGGTGGAGCTGCCCAACGGCTGCATCTGCTGCACCGTGGCCGACGATTTCGTGCCGGCGCTGACCAAGCTGCTCGACCGGCCCGAGCCGCCGGAGCACATCCTGATCGAGACCTCCGGCCTCGCCCTGCCCAAGCCCCTGGTCCAGGCCTTCCAGTGGCCGGCGATCCGCTCGCGGGTCACCGTGGACGGCGTGGTCGCCGTGGTGGACGGCCCGGCGGTCGCCGCGGGGATGTTCGCCGAAGACCCCGACGCCCTCGCCAACCAGCGCGCGGCGGATCAATCGGTCGATCACGACAATCCGCTGGAGGAGGTGTTCGAGGACCAGATCCTCTGCGCCGACCTCGTGGTGCTCAACAAGGCGGACCTCCTCGACGCGGCGGGCCGCGATAAGGTCCGCGCCGACATCCAGGCGCACCTGCCGCGCGCCGTCGAGATCGTCGAGACCGAGCACGGCCGCCTCGACCCGCTTGTGCTGCTCGGCATCGGTGCGGGGGCGGAAGACGACCTCGACGCGCGCCCCTCGCATCACGGCGAGGGCGAGGATCACGACCACGACGATTTCGAATCGGTCGCGATCCCCGTCGGCATCGCCGGCAGCCCGGAAGATCTTTCCGCCCGCGTGGAGAAGGCGGCCGAGACCGAGGGCGTGTTGCGCATCAAGGGCTTTGCCGAAGTGAAGGGCAAGCCGATGCGCCTCGTGGTGCAGGGTGTCGGCCGGCGCGTCGCCTCCCATTACGACCGCCCGTGGAAGGGCGCGGAGCCCCGCGACGGACGCCTCGTCGTCATCGGCCTGAAGGGCTTCGATCAGGACGCGGTCGCCGCCGCCCTGCGCGGATGAGCCGGGGCGAAGCCGCAGGCCGGCTGCCGCGCGGGCTTTGGCTCGCGGCCCCCGTCCTCGCCCTTCTCGCCGGCTGTTCCGACAGCCGGCATGAGGCGGACGGGGCGATGCGGATGGCCCAGGCTCCTGCGCCCGCGCCCTTCGTCCCCGCCGCGCGCGAGGGGAGCACGGCCAAGCTCGCCTACCGCCACGATCTCACCGTCGGCCTCGGGCCGGACCGGGTGGCGCCGCACTTCGCCGCCGCCCGCGACCGCTGCCTCGACGCGGCCGCGACCTGCACGCTGTTGAGTTCCTCGATCCGCGACGGCGGCGGCACGCGCCAGCCGCAGGCGCAGGTTCAGGTGCGGCTGCCGCATGCCGCGGTCGCTCCTTACGTCGCCTCCGTCACCGCGCCCCTGCCGGGCGAGGCGGCGGGCGATGTCGTGCTGATCGAGCAGGCGACCCGCGCCGAGGATCTGACGGCCTCCATCGCCGATACCGGCCGGCGGCTGGCCCAGCTCAACGATTACCGCACCCGCCTGACCGCGCTCGCCGAGAAGCCGGACAACCGGGCCGAGGATCTGATCAAGATCGCGGGGGAACTGGCGCAGGTCCAGAGCCAGATCGAGGAGGCGGAAGGGACGCGCCGCGGCCTCGACGAGCGCGTGGACACCGAGATCGTCACGGTCGATTTCCGCACCAGCCGGGCGCGGGCCGGCGCCTTCGCCCCGGTGCAGGAGGTCTGGGCCCGCAGCGGCCCGATCCTCGGTGAGAGCGCGGCCTCGGCCCTCCGCTTCACCGTCGCGAGCCTGCCCTGGCTGCCGATCGTCCTTTTTGCCGCCTTGCTCCTCCGGCTGGTCTGGCGCATCCGGCGCAAGCGGGCCCATCCGGCGCGCGTCCAATCGGAGCCGTGAGGGCGCCCGCGCCATGCACCTGATCCGCCTCGATACGGTCTCCCTCGACGAGGGCGAGGCGGCGGTCGATCTCGGCCAGAGCCCGGGCGACATCGTCTTTCTGTCATTTACCGATACGGACCTCGCGGCCGTCGCCCGGGCCCACGCGGACGAGCCCGGGCTGCCCTCGCTGCGGCTCGCCAAGATGGCGCAACTGCGCCACCCGATGTCGGTCGATCTCTACGTCGATGCGGTGATCGCCCGCGCCAGGATCTGCGTGATCCGCTGCCTCGGCGGGCTCGACTATTGGCGCTACGGCATCGAGCGGGCCGCCGCGACGGCACGGGCGCAGGGGGTCAAACTTGCGGTTTTGCCCGGTGACGACCGGCCGGATCCGCGCCTCGACGCCTTCTCGACTCTGCCGCCCGAGACCTGCATCCGCCTCGATGCCTATTTTCGCGCGGGCGGCCCGGAGAACCTGAAGAACCTGCTGCGCAGCCTCGCGGCGGAGGCCGGCGCCGCTTTCGAACCCGCGCCGCCGAAGGCGCTGCCGCGGGGCTTCGCGTGGTGCCCCGGCTGCGGGCCCGTCGCGCTTGAGAGGGCGATGCGGGCCGCCGGGCCGGGCCCGCTGGCGCTGCTGCTGGTCTACCGCTCGGCGGTGCTCTCCGGCGAGACGGCGCCGGCCGTGCAGCTTGCCGCCGCGCTGACCGAGCGCGGCATCGGCAGCGTCACGCTCGCGCTGTCGAGCCTGAAGGATCCGGAGGCCGTGGCGACCTTGCGCGCGGCGCTGGCCCTGCGCGGCCCGGACATCGTGCTCGCCGCCACCGCCTTCTCCGCCCGCGACGATGCCGGTTTCGTGCTCGATGCCGCCGATTGTCCGGTGATCCAGGCCTACACGATCGGCGCGCCCCGCGACGCCTGGGCCGCCTCGGGCCGGGGCATGAACGCGTCCGACCTCGCCATGCAGGTGGCTTTGCCGGAATTCGACGGGCGGCTCTCGGGCTTCCCGATCTCGTTCAAGGAGGAGGCCGCGGCGGTCGAGGGCTTTTCGGAGCGCCGCGCGGTGCCCGATCCCGCCGGCATCGCCGCGCTCGCCGAGCGCGCCGCCGCCTGGATCCGCCTGCGTCGAACGCCGCGCGAGCAGCGCCGGCTGGCGATGGTGCTCTCCGATTATCCCGCCCGCGGCGGCCGCGCCGGCTACGCGGTCGGCCTCGACACGCCGGAAAGCGCCCGCGCCATCGCCGCCGACCTCGCGGCGGCGGGGTTCGCCGCGGGCGACCTGCCGGAGGCGGGCACGCTGATGGCGGCACTGACGGAGGGCGAACCGGGCTTTTCGGTATCGCTGGCCGAGTACGCGGCGTGGTTCGGGGGATTGCCGGAAGAGCGCCGGGCGGAACTGGCGGAGCGCTGGGGCGCGCCGAAGGACGATCCGGCCTGCCGCGACGGGGCGTTCCGGTTCCGGATGGTGCGCGCGGCCGCAACTCGGACCCCCTCGCCCCGCGCCCAGGGACAGGGCTTCGGCGACCCGTCGCGTGAGTCTGAGGCCGGCCTCACCCTGTTCCTACAGCCCGACCGCGGCCGGAGCACCGATCGCAAGGCCGGCTACCATGACCCCGACGAGCCGCCGACCCACGCCTACCTCGCCTTCTACCTCGGCGTTCGGAGAGCATTCGACGCGCTGATCCATCTCGGCACCCACGGCACCACCGAGTGGCTGCCCGGCAAGGCGGTGGCGCTGTCGCCGGATTGTTGGCCGGCCCTGGCCGTCGGGGCGCTGCCGGTGGTCTATCCCTTCATCGTCGACGATCCCGGCGAGGCCGCGCCGCTCAAGCGCCGGCTCGGCGGGATTGCGCTGGGCCACCTCACTCCCACCGTCGAGGCGGCCGGGCTCACCCCCGAGGCCGCGGCGCTGCGCGAACTGGTCGAGGAATACTCCGCCGCGAGCGTGCTCGATCCGCGCCGGGCCGGGCTGATCGCCACGGCGATCCTTGACGAGGCGGCCTCCGCCGGCCTGCTCGAAGGCGCGGGCGTCGATGGCGACACGCCGATGGCCGACGCGCTGACCGCGCTCGACGCGCATCTGTGCGACCTCGGCGAGACCCCGTTTCGCGATGGCCTGCACGTGTTCGGCCGCGCGCCCGCCGAGGCCACCGAGCCGGTTCGCATCAGCGCCGAGGCGGAGCGCGCCGCGCTCGCCGCGGCGCTCGACGGCCGCTTCGTCGCGCCGGGCCCGGCCGGCTCGCCCTCGCGCGGGCGCCAGGACGTGATGCCCACCGGCCGCAACCTGACGACCCTCGACCCGCGCGCCCTGCCGACGCGCGCCGCGACGATGCTCGGCAGCAAGGCCGCGGATGCGGTGGTGCGCCGCTACCTTCAGGACGAGGGCGAGTACCCGGCCCGCATCGTCATGGATCTCTGGGCCTCGCCGACGCTCCGCACCGGCGGCGAGGACGTGGCGCATGCGCTCGCCCTGATGGGCGTGCGCCCGGTCTGGGACCATGCCTCGACCCGCGTCACCGGCTTCGAGGTGCTGCCGCTGGCCCTCCTCGACCGGCCGCGCATCGACGTGACCTGCCGCGTCTCCGGCGCGTTCCGCGACACCTTTCCCGAGACCCTGGCGCTGCTCGACCGCGCCGCCCGGGCCGTCGCCGCCCGCGAGGAGGAGGACGAGGAGAACCCGCTCGCCGCCGCCCGTCGCCGGGGCGAGTCCGCCGCCCGCATCTACGGCGCCGCGCCCGGCCGCTACGGCGCGGGGACGGCCGAGACCGCCCTCGACGGCGCTTGGGAGGGCCGGACCGATCTCGGTGCCGCCTACCTTGCCGCCACCACCCATGCCTACGGCGACGCGGAAGGCGCGGACGCGGATTTCGCCGCCCGCGTCGCGGCGGCGGACGCCTATGTCCACGCCTTCGACGTCGCCGAGCGCGACCTGCTCGACGGCGACGCCGCCGCCGACGCCATGGGCGGATTCTTTGCCGCCGCCTCGTTCGAGGGGAGGGCGCCCGCGCTCTACAGCCTCGACGTCTCGAATCCGGAGGCGCCGCGCACCCGCACCGCCCGCGAGGACATCGCCCGGCTGATCCGCGGCCGGCTCGGCCATCCGCGCTGGATCGCGGCGCAGCTCCGCCACGGCTACCGCGGCGCGCAGGAATTCGCGCAAGGCATCGATGCGGTGTTCGTGCTCGCCGCCGCGACCGATGCGGTGTCGAGCCAAGATCTCGACCGGCTCTACGGCGCCTGGATCGCCGACCCGGAAACCTTCGATGCCCTGAAGGCGGCCAACCCGGAGGCGACCCGCGCCATCCTCGAGCGCTTCGACGAATTGCGCGCCCGCGGCCTGTGGCAGAGCCGGCGCAACGCGGCGCCGGCCGACGAAATGATGGCCGCCGAATGAGCGCCCGCCGCACCCTGCCCGAGGGCGCGCGCCGCGGCTGGTGCCCCTCGCTCGCCCGGCCGATGCCGACCGGCGACGGGCTGCTCGCCCGCGTCCACCCGCCGCTCGGGCGCCTGACGCCGGCGCAATTGCGCGCGGTGGCGGACGGCGCGCGGGCCCACGGCAACGGCCATATCGACGTGACCGCCCGCGGCAACCTCCAGATCCGCGGCGTCAGCGAGGCGAGCGCCGCGCCGCTCGCCTGCGCCCTCGCGGAAGCCGGCCTCGGCGACACCCGCGACGATGGCGGCCCGCAGCGCCTGACCCTGACGGCGCCGCTCGCCGGCCTCGATCCCACGGAACAGATCGACGTGCCGGCGCTCGCCCGCGCGGTGGAGGCGGCGGGGCTCGCCGTGCCGGGCCTGCCACCCAAGACGCTGGTGGCGATCGATGGCGGCGGCGCCCACGGCCTCGGCACGGTCGAGGCCGATTTCTTCCTGTTCGCCGAAGGGCAGGGGCAGGGGCAGGGGCAGGTGGCCTTCGGCCTTGCGACCGAAACCGGTCCCCTGCGCTGCGGCGTGCTGCCCGAGCAACAGGCGGCGGGCGCCATCGGCCTTGCGCTCGCCGCCTTCGCCGAGATCGGCGGACGCCGGATGCGCGACCTCGACGCCCACGGACGGGCCGTGATTGCAGCGGTGGCCGGCTTCTTCCCGTTCGAGCCGACGCCGCTCGCGCCGGCTCCTGCTCCGGCCGCGCCGGGACTCGCCGCCCTGACCGCGGACAGAGCGGCGCTCCTCGTCCAGGCGCCGTTCGGCCGCTGCACCGCGGATCGGCTGGAACAGGTCGCCGCGCTGGCCGGGGCGCAGGACGTGCGGCTGAGCGCGGAGCGCGGCCTCGCCCTCCTCGTTCCCGCGCGCCGCGCCGCCGTCCTCCAGGCCGAATTGGCGCGGGCCGGCTTCATCGTGACGCCGGACGATCCGCGCCGCCGGGTCGCCGCCTGTCCCGGTGCGCCGGCCTGCCGCTCCGGCACGACCCCGGTGCCCGACCACGCCGCCCGGCTGGCGCAGGCGCTGGCGCCGCTGGCCGGCCTCACCGCTCATGTCTCGGGCTGCGCCAAGGGCTGCGCCCATCCGGGCCCCGCGGATCTGACCCTGGTGGGCCGCGACGGCGCCTACGACGTGGTGCTCGCCGGGCCCCCCTCCGCCGAGCCGGCAACGCGTCTCGCTTTCGAGGTGGCGCTGGACCGGATAAGGAAGGCCGCAGCCGCCGGGCTTCCGGCGCTGGACCCCGTGTTTCAGGACGACGTGAGATGAGTGCCCGCCACGACTACATCCGCGACGGCGGCGCGATCTACGCGCGCTCCTTCGCGATGATCCGCGCCGAATCCGATCTCGCCCGCTGGTCCGGCGCGGCCGAGCGCGTGGTGGTGCGGATGATCCATGCCTGCGGCATGACCGACCTGCCGCGCGACGTGGAGATGTCGGAGGATTTCGCTGCGGCCGGCGAGGCGGCTCTGAAGGCCGGCGCGCCGATCCTGTGCGACGTGCGCATGGTCGCCGACGGCGTGACCCGCGCCCGGCTGCCGGTGAAGAACGAGGTGATCTGCACGCTCGGCGATCCGCGGGTGCCGGGGCTGGCGGTGGAGATGGGCACCACCCGTTCGGCCGCGGCGATGGAGCTGTGGCGCGCGCATTTGCCCGGCAGCGTCGTCGCCGTCGGCAATGCGCCGACCGCCCTGTTCCGCCTGCTCGAACTGCTGGACGAGGGCGTCGCCCCCCCGGCTGCGGTGATCGGCATCCCCGTCGGCTTCGTCGGCGCGGCGGAATCCAAGGAGGCGCTGGCGCGGGACGGGCGCGTGCCCTTCGTCGTGGTCCATGGCCGCCGCGGCGGCAGCGCCATGACGGCGGCCGCCGTCAACGCGCTCGCGAACGAGATCGAGTGATGGAGGGGAGCGTGCGCATCGACGCCCCGGCCGAGACCACGGACGGCGCGGGCGAGACCCCCGCCGCGGCCAGAACCGGTACGCTCTACGGCGTCGGCATGGGGCCGGGCGATCCGGATTTCCTCACCGTGAAGGCGATGCGGGTGCTGGAGCACGCCCCCGTGCTCGTCCACTTCTGCAAGCGGGGCAAGCGCGGCAACGCCCGCACCATCGCCGACGCGGTGATGTGCGATCCCACCCGCGAGTTTCCGCTGGCCTATCCCTACACCACCGAGCTTCACCCCGATCACCCGGAATACGTCGCGGCCCTGGCCGGCTTCTACGACGAGGCGGCCGGACGGCTCGCCGACCATCTCGGTGCGGGCCGCGACGTGGCGATCCTGTCGGAGGGCGACCCCTTCTTCTACGGCTCGTTCATGCATCTGTGGCGACGCCTGAAGGACCGCTTCCCCGTCGAGGTGATCCCCGGCGTCACCGGCATGTCCGGCTGCTGGACCCGCGCCGGCACGCCGATCACCTGGGGCGACGACGTGCTCACCATTCTGCCGGCGACGCTGCCGCGCGAGGCGCTGGTGGAGCGGCTGAAGGGTACGGATGCGGCCGTCATCATGAAGCTCGGCCGGCACCTGCCGAAGGTGCGCGGCGTGCTGGCCGAGACCGGCTTTCTCGCCCGCGCGGTCTATGTCGAGCGCGGCACCATGGCCGGCGAGCGGGTGGTGCCGCTGGCCGAGAAGGAGGACGACGTCGCGCCCTACTTCTCCATGGTGCTGGTGCCCGGAGAGGGCCGCCGCCCGTGAGCGATCCGGGAAGCGTCACGATCATCGGCCTCGGGCCCGGCGATCCGCGCCTGCTCACCGAATCGGCGCGCGACGCCCTCGACCGGGCGCAGGATCTGATCGGTTACATCCCCTACGTTGCCCGCGTGCCGGAGCGCGCGGGACTGACCCGCCACGCCAGCGACAACCGGGTCGAGGTGGACCGCGCCCGGCATGCCCTCGAACTCGCCGTTGCCGGCCGGCATGTCGCGGTGGTGTCGGGCGGCGATCCCGGCGTGTTCGCCATGGCCGCCGCCGTGTTCGAGGCGGTCGAGCACGGACCCGCGGACTGGCGCGATCTCGATATCCGGGTTGAGCCCGGCATTACCGCGATGCTCGCCGCCGCCGCCCGTCTCGGCGCGCCGCTCGGCGGTGATTTCTGCGCGATCTCGCTCTCCGACAACCTCAAGCCCTGGGAGGTCGTGACCGCCCGGCTCGAAGCGGTGCTGCGGGCAGGGCTCAGCGTCGCCCTCTACAATCCGATCTCCTCGGCGCGGCCGCGGCAGCTCGGCCGGGCGCTGGCGCTCGCTGCCGAGATCCTGCCTGCCACGACGCCGGTCATCTTCGCCCGCGCCGTGACACGGCCGGACGAAGCGTTGCGGGTACTGACCCTGAACGAGGCCCGCACCGCGCCGGCCGATATGGCGACCATGGTCATCATCGGCGCCGCCACGACGCGGCTGATCGAGCGGGAAGGGCGTCTGCCCTTCGTCTACACGCCGCGGAGCGTCACGCTCTGACGCGGACGCCTCCGCAGCGCTTCTTCAATCGAAGGATGTGTCGTTCCGAGAGGTTCAAGCCCCCGAATCCGGCGCGACCCAAGCTTTAGAACACGTTGAAGAACCACAGTAGAAGAATGATCGGCAGCGGAATGCCGATCAACCAGAGAAGTCCACCTTTGAGCACCGTGCTGTCTCCCGTGTGATGGAGGCGGTGACGCGCACTCCTTAGCTTATCTACCGATGAGGCTCGGTTGGCGTTCCTGTTTTATGGAAAAATTCATAGCCGGGCGTGCCCGGAACGACGGCACCCACACGCCGCGGACGCATGCTTCCTGACCAAATTCCTTTATTGCGGCCATGATAGGAATTTATGTATTGACACCGCGACGCTCCTCATGTAGGTAAAGGGCACGCTCAAGAAGTGTGGATGGAGACACCGCGATGCCGGCCCCCTCCGAGCCACGCAGTGAAGCCGAGCCGGGCGCTCCATCGAAGCCAAGTTCCAAGAAAGCCCGCAAGCGCGTGCCAGATGCCCGGCAGCTGCGGGCGCAATTGCGCGCCCATATCGAACGGCAGATCGCACGCTTCGATGCGGCACTCGATACCGAGGCACCACCGGCCGGGTTGGATTCCGCGAAAGTGCTGCGCGATCTCGGCGGTCTGAAGACCATGCTCGACGACATGAAGGCGGCCGACCAGACGGCGCGCGAGGGAGGGACGGATGATGCAGCCAGCCGACCACCGCTGCGCGCCGCCGACCTCGTGGCGATGCGCACGGATATCGCGCGCCGCTATGCTGCATTCGCGGCGGCGGAGCCGGACGACAGCATTCTTGACCCGTCTCTCGCCGGACCACCTGCGCCTGCTTGAGGCCGATTGGCTTCATCTCGCGCGGCACGACCAGCTTCCGCCGCCGGGACACTGGACGACCTGGGCGGTGATCGGGGGGCGCGGCTCCGGAAAAACCCGGACCGGCGCCGAATGGGTGCGCGGCCTCGCCCTCGGCGATCCGGTCTTCTCACCGGAGCCGGTGGCGCGGATCGCCCTCGTCGGCGAGACCTTCGCCGATGTGCGCGACGTGATGATCGAGGGGCCGTCCGGGCTTCTCACGCTACCGCGTCTCGGCGGTGCGCCACCGGTCTGGCAGCCGTCGCGGCGGCGGGTGGTGTTCGGCAACGGCGCGGTGGCGCTGGCCTTCTCCGCCGAGGAGCCGGATTCGCTGCGCGGCCCGCAATTCGGTGCCGTGTGGTCCGATGAGGTCGCCAAGTGGCGTGAGGCCGAAGCCACTTACGACATGATTCAGTTCGGCCTGCGGCTCGGAACGCATCCGCGCGGTCTCGTCACCACCACGCCGCGTCCGATGCCGCTGATCCGCCGGCTACTCGCCGACCCGCGCACGGTGGTGACGCGCTCGCGCACGGCCGACAATGCTCAGAACCTCGCGCCGAGCTTCTTGGAGGAGGTGGTCGGCCGCTACGCCGGCACCCGTCTCGGGCGGCAGGAACTCGACGGGGAGCTGATCGAGGACCGGCCGGACGCACTTTGGACCCGTGATTCCATCGAGCGGGCGCGTGTTTCCGAGGCGCCGCCGCTGCAACGCATCGCTGTCGCCGTCGATCCGCCGGCCTCCTCCCGCGTCGGGGCAGACGCCTGCGGCATCGTCGCGGCCGGGCTCGCGGCCGACGGAACCGCCTACGTGCTGGCCGATGCGACCTTGGAGCAGGCCGCACCCGCCGTCTGGGCGCGCGCCGCATTGGCTTTGTACCACCGGTTGGCGGCCGACGCGCTGGTGGCCGAGGTCAACCAGGGCGGCGAGATGGTCGTCGGGGTGTTGGCGGAGGCTGACCCGAGCGTGCCCGTGGCGACGGTGCGGGCGACGCGGGGCAAGCTGCTGCGGGCCGAGCCGGTCTCGCTGCTCTACGCCCAGGGGCGCGTCCGCCATGTCGGTCCGCTACCGGCGCTGGAGGACGAGATGTGCGCTTTCGGTCCCGGCGGTCTGCCTGGGGGCGGCTCGCCGGATCGGCTCGATGCGCTGGTCTGGGCGCTCACGCACCTGATGCTCGGACCATCAGTCGAGCCGCGCATCCGCCGGCTCTGACAGCCGCGGTTAATTTCACGTGAAACATTGCAAGCGGGAGGCGTGCCATGCCTGGATTCATCGCGCGGCTCGCCAAAGCGGCCGGGTTCGTACCCGACGCGAAGGTGAGCGCGGCTTTTGCGCTCTACGGCGAGGGACGAGCGATCTGGACCGCGCGCGATTACACCGCTTTGGCCCGCGAGGGTTTTCAGCGCAACGCCGTCGTCCACCGTTCGGTCCGGCTCGTCGCCGAAGCCGCGGCCTCCCTGCCGCTGACGCTCGCCGGCGCCGAGGATGCGCATCCGTTGCTGGAGTTGCTCGCCCGACCGAATCCGCGCGAAGGCGGGATGCGCTTCCTCGACGGGATCTACGGGCACCTCCTCGTCTCCGGCAATGCCTACATCGAAGCGGTCGAGATCGATGGTCGACCCCGTGAACTCTTCTCTCTGCGTCCGGACCGGATGCAGGTCGTGGCCGGCGCCGACGGCTGGCCCGCGGCTTACGAGTACAGTGTCGGGGGGCGGCGGCTCCGCTATCAGCAGACGGGCGCCTTGCCGCCGATCCTGCACCTGACGCTGTTCAACCCGCTCGATGACCATTACGGCCTCTCGCCGATGGAGGCGGCGGCGGTGCCGCTCGACATCCACAACGCGGCCGGCGCCTGGAACAAGGCGTTGCTCGACAACGCGGCCCGCCCCTCCGGCGCCCTGGTCTTCGCGCCCTCGACCGGCGCCGCCTTGAGCGACACGCAGTTCACGCGGCTCAAGGCCGAGCTGGAAACGAGCTACCAGGGCAGCGCCAATGCCGGTCGGCCACTCCTCCTCGACGGCGGGCTCGATTGGCGGCCGCTCTCGCTCTCGCCGAAGGAGATGGACTTCGTCGAGGCGAAGGCGGCAGCCGCCCGCGAGATCGCGCTCGCCTTCGGCGTGCCGCCGCTGTTGCTCGGTCTTCCCGGCGACAACACCCACGCGAACTACGCCGAGGCCAACCGCGCCTTCTACCGCCAGACGGTGATCCCGCTGGTGCGCCGCACCGCCGATTCGCTGGCTCGCTGGCTGGAACCCGCCTTCGGCCCCGCTCGATTGGAGCCGGATCTCGACGGGGTCGAGGCGCTGGCGACCGAGCGCGAGTCGCTCTGGCGGCGGGTCCAGGGCGCGGACTTCCTGTCGGTCGCGGAGAAGCGCGAGGCCGTCGGCTATCCTTCCCAAAGTCCGGCGCAAGGCACCGGCTCTCCAGGCTGAGGCCCCGACGGGATTCGGGCAGAGCCCGCTCTTCACTCCTCTTGTCCAGGTCTTGTCATGGATGGCCATTTCACCGGCTACGCCAGCCTGTTCGGCGTTCCCGATCTCGGCCGCGACACCGTCGCGCCGGGGGCGTTTGCCGCGAGCCTCGCCCGGCGGGGCGCGGGCGGGGTGCGGATGCTGTGGCAGCACGATCCGGCCGAGCCGATCGGCTCCTGGCTCTCTCTCAAGGAGGATGGCCGGGGCCTGCGCGTCGCCGGTCGGCTCAACCTCGCGGTTCAGCGCGCCCGCGAGATCGACGCGCTGATGCGCGAGGGTGCCCTCGATGGGCTCTCCATCGGCTTTCGCGTCATGCGGTCTTCGCCTGAGCGAGGCGGGCGTCGGCTGCTCGCCGTCGATCTCTGGGAGGTCTCGCTGGTGACCTTCCCGCTGCAGCCCGACGCGCGGGTGATCCGCGCCGCAGCACCCCGCCCCTTCGCCCCGCCGCGCCTGCGCCTCGCGGCCCCGCCGCTCGCGGTGCGCGCCTGAGCCTTCGCCTTTCACCACCCACGAGGATGCCATGACCGAGATGCGTTTCGAGACCAAGGCCCCGATCGGCCTGCCCGAGAACAAGGCGGCGACTTTCGGCACCGAGGCGGTGCTCGACGAGTTCGCCCGCGCCTTCGAGGCGTTCAAGGAGGCCAATGATGTGCGCCTCTCCGAGATCGAGACCCGGCTCACCGCGGATGTGGTGACGGAGGAGAAGCTCATCCGCATCGACGCCGCCCTCGATCAGGCGAAGAACCGCCTCGACCGGATCAGCCTTGACCGCGCCCGGCCGCCGCTCGGCGGGGCGGAACCGGTTCGTGACGCCTCCGCCACCGAGCACAAGGCGGCCTTCGACCTTTATGTTCGGGCCGGCGAGAGCGCCGGCCTCAAGCGGCTGGAAGAGAAGGCCCTCTCCGCCGGCTCCGGGCCGGATGGTGGCTATCTCGTGCCGCCGACGATCGAGCGCGAGGTGCTGCGCCGGCTCGCAGAGATCTCGCCGATCCGCGCCATCGCCACGGTGCGGCTTGTCTCCGGCGGCCAGTACAAGCGCGCGGTCTCGGTCAACGGTCCTGCCGCGGGCTGGGTCGCCGAGACCGCGCCCCGGCCGCAGACCGATGCGCCGAGTCTGTCGGAGCTGAGCTTTCCGGCGATGGAACTCTACGCCATGCCGGCAGCGACCCAGACGCTGCTCGACGACGCCGTCCTCAACATCGATGCGTGGCTCGCCGAGGAGGTCGAGACGGCCTTCGCCGAGCAGGAGAGCGTCGCCTTCGTCACCGGCAACGGCGTCGGCCGGCCGAAGGGCTTTCTCAGCTACGACACCGTCTCCAACGCGAACTGGGCTTCGGGCAAGCTCGGCTTCATCGCGACGGGGGCGGCCGGCGCCTTCCCCGCAAGCAACCCGAGCGACGTGCTGTTCGACCTGATCTACGCGCTCCGCGCCGGCTATCGCCAGGGCGCGAGCTTCGTGATGAACCGGCGGGTGCAGAGCGCGATCCGCAAGTTCAAGGACGCGGACGGCAACTACCTCTGGCAGCCGCCGCTCGCCGCTGACCGGGCCGCGACGCTGATGGGCTTTCCGCTGATCGAGGCCGAGGCGATGCCCGACATCGCCGCCGGCAACCATTCGATCGCCTTCGGCGACTTCAAGCGCGGCTACCTCGTCGTGGACCGCGTGGGCTTGCGGACCCTGCGCGATCCCTACTCCGCCAAGCCCTACGTGCTGTTCTACACCACCAAGCGCGTCGGCGGCGGCGTGCAGGACTTCAGTGCGATCAAGCTGCTCCGGTTCGCCGCCTGATCGTTCTCAGTACATCCGCCGCCGGGCGGGCCGGGCCATCCATTCGGTGCGCCCGGCCTGCGCGGCCGCCATGTCGGCGGTCATCGCCTCCATCTCGGCGGTGCGCGAGGAAATCCAGCTCGCGTGCTCGCCTGTGGGGGTGACGGCGGTGAAGCCGCCGCAGGCGGTGCGGGCGCGCCGGTCCTGACGCATGGCGCCGCTCGACCAGCTCACCACGCCGACCATCTGGCCGCCGCGCAGGATCGGGCCGCCGGAATCACCCAGGCACGCGCCCGCGCCGGCGGTTTCGGCCATGCGCCGGGAGTCGGTCACGACCGTGACGCGGTTGGCGACCTGCAACGAGCCGATCGACACGAGATGTGCCGTGCGCAGCGTCCGCGCGGTGTTGCGGCGGTTCTCGGCGAGCACGCCGAAGCCGGCGATGTCGACATTGTCGCCCGTGGTGATCGAACCGCCGCGGGGATCGAGCGGTCGGAAGCCGGCACCGACCGGCTGCTCCAGCTTGATCAGGGCAAGGTCGATGCCGGGCTGCTCCTCCGGCGTCGTGCCGGGGACGAATTCGGGATGCATCGAAACCGCGACCGCCCGCAGGCGGCGCTGGCGGAAATTCGGATCGACCACGACGACGTTGTAGCCGGCCTTGTGCATCACGCAGTGGGCTGCCGTCAGCACGATGTCCTGCGCGATCAGGGTGCCCGAGCAGATCTCGCCCTGCGTGCTCTCGATGCGCACCACCGAGGCGCGAAGCCCGCCGGGATCACGGGAGGTGCGGCCCTCGACCACGGCTTGCGCCGAGAGGGGGACGAGACCCAGCAAGGCACCAAGCACGCACGCGCGAAGTGGGCTCGCAACCATCTTTTTTGTTCTCCCAGGGTCCTGGCGCGGTGCGCCGGATTCCATGAACGAGTCCCGGACCGGTTGAAGCGTATCCGAAGGCAATTCGGCGGCCAAGGTCCGGTTCCTCATGGGCCGCGGCGCGCGGATCACGATCGGTCAAGGACGTCACCAGCGGGCGGAGGCGCCCCAGCCGGACAGCGTCCGGTCGATCCAGTCCCGTTGCGGCCCGAGCAGGATGCCTTGGGTCAGGCCGCCGCAGGCATCCTTCACCCATGCGGCGACCGCGACCACCGCCGCGCCCTCGAGGACCGGGCCGCCGGAATCGCCCTGGCAGCCGCCCGCTCCCGGTGCCTTCAGCCAAACCAGGATGCGGCTCGCGCCGTAGGGCTCGACGACGGCGAGCGTTGCGCCGCGATAGCGGCCGATCGAGCGCCGGTCGCCGCCCCGCGCGGCGCCGTAGCCGGCCAGCGTCAGGCTCTGGCCGGCCCGCGGCATCGCGGCGCTCAATGCGGCCGGCACGAACCGGGCGGGCAAGGGCTCGCGGGTGCGCAGCAGCGCAAGGTCGATGGAGCGGGTGCGCCCGCGGATGGCATCGCCATCGTAGGCCGGATGCAGGAGGCGGGCGGCCGTCTCGGCCAGCACCGGGCGGCCTGTTTCGTCGCGGTAATGGACGCGGTTCTCGCCCACGCCCGCCACGCAATGGCCGGCGGTGAGCACCGCGTCCGGCGCGACGACGATTCCCGAGCAGACCCCGCCGCCGGAGGTCAGCACCATCACCGCCGAGGCCGCGCCCGGCACCGCCGCGCCCTCTCGGCCGCCGACGATGGCGGTCGCCGGCGTGGTCGCGAGCAGGAGCGGGAGGGCGGCCGCTCCGAGGGCAAGACGCGCCGTGCGCGGAAGAGATGGGTTCGGCGCGCGCATCTTTTGCGAAGAACGCTTTCACGAGAGGCTGGCATGACCCCGATACGCGTCGAGGAGACCGGCGTCGAGCCGGTGAGCGTGGCCGAGATGCGCGGCTATCTCCGGCTGTCCTCCGACGAGACCATCGAGGACGCCTTGATCGCCCGCCTGATCCCGGCGGCGCGGGCGGCGGTCGAAGCGACCGCGCGCCGCCTGCTGCGGCCCGCCCGCTTCCGGGTGGTGCTGGCGGCCTGGCCCCGGCTCGGGCTGATGCCGCTGCCGCTGAGTCCGCTCGTCGCCGTGCTTCGCGCCGGGCTGATCGATGGGCGCGGCGCCCTCACCGAAATCGAGCCGGGCCCGATCCGGGTCGGCCCCGATCCGTGGGAGGCGCCCTGCCTCCTGTTCGGGCCGGACCTGCCGCCGCTCGGCACGGCCTCGGCTCTGGTCGAGGTCGGCGCCGGCTGCGGCGGCGAGGGTCCGCCGGTCCCCGAGCCGCTGGTTCAGGCCCTGCGTCTGACGATCACCGACTGGTTCGAGAACCGCGGCGATGCGGGCGGCGAGCGCGCGCCCCGTCCGCTGCCGCCCGAGGCGGCGGGGCTCGCCGCCGCGTGCCGCCGGATGCGGCTCTGATTCTGATCCACGGAGACCGACCATGACACACAGGCTGCTCGGCGCGCGGCGGCGGCGCCTCGTGCTCGAACTGCCGGTGGACGAGCCCGACGGGTTCGGCGGCCGGCTCCGCCGCTACGTCGCCGGACCCGTGCTGTGGGGCTCGCTGGAATCGCTCGGCAGCGCCGCTCCGCCCCGTGGCGGGCGCGCTGACCGGCCCGGCCTCTACCGCGTCGGCCTGCGCTACCGCCCCGGCGTCACCCCGGCCATGCGCTTCGCCGACGGCCCCCGCCGCTTCGCGATCCGCGCGGCCGACGACCCCGACGGGCGCCGCCGCGACCTCGTCTGCGAGGTGGAAGAGGTGATCGAGGAGGCTTCCCCGTGATGCGATCGAGCCCGCTGCTGGCCCTGCGCGCCGGCCTTCTCGCTCACCTTGCCGCGGATACGCCGCTCGCCGTGCTGATGGGCGGCCGCCTGCGGCTCTACGACGAGCCGCCGCGGGGCGCCGCTCCGGTCTACGCGCTGTTCGGACCGAGCGAGGTGAGCGACGACTCCGTCGATGGTGCGCAGCGCCACCGCCACGCCTTCGCGCTGACGGTCTTCGCCAAGCCGGGCTCGGCCCGCTCGGCCCTGGAGGTGGCCGAGCGTATCGCCGCCCGCCTCGACGAGGCCGGCCTCGCCTTGAGCGGCCACGCCCTCGTCCTCCTGCGCCTCAAGAGTCTCGCCGGCCTGCGCGACGAGCGCACCGGTGAGGCGCGCGCGACCCTCTCTTTCGAGGCGGTGACCGAGGTCGCCGCCTGATCTTTCCAGGAATGCCGGAGTCGCGGACATGAGCGCACAGAGGGGCAGGGACCTGCTGGTCCGGGTGAGCAACGGGGCCGGCAGCTTCGTCGCGGTGGCGGGTCTGCGCGCCCGCCAACTCGCCTTCAACGCCGAGACGGTGGACGTCACCAACGCCGATTCCACGGGGCGCTGGCGCGAGCTGCTGGCGGGGGCGGGCGTGCGCCGTGCCGCGGTCGCCGGCTCGGGCGTGTTCCGCGACGAGGCCTCCGACGCACGCCTGCGCCAGATGTTCTTCGACGGCGTGATCGGCCTGTTCCAGATCGTGGTGCCGGATTTCGGCACGATCGAGGGCCTCTTCCAGATCACGAGCCTTGAGTATCGCGGCGAGCATGCGGGCGAGGTCACCTTCGACATGGCCCTCGATTCCGCCGGCCCCTTGAGCTTTGCGGGAGCATGACGATGGCCAACCGCCGACGCGGCGAGGTGCCGCTCACCTTGGGACAAGAGCGCTACACGCTCTGCCTCACCCTCGGCGCACTCGCCGAACTGGAAGACGCGCTCGGCGCGGGCGATCTCGCCGGCCTTGCCGAGCGCTTTGCCGGCGGGCGGCTCGCCGCCCGCGACGTGATCGCGCTGCTCGGTGCGGCGCTCCGCGGCGGCGGCCACACCCTCGACGACGAGGCGGTCGCGCGGCTGCCGCTCTCAGGCGGATTGGCAACCGTGACTTCGGCGCTCGGGGAGGCTCTGGTCGCGGCCTTCGGCGAGGCTCCGCCCACGGGCCCTTGAGCCCCGCGGGAAGCCACGCGCCGGAGACACCCGTCTCCGCCTTCCCGTGGGATGCGGTGCTGACGCTCGGTCTCGCGACCCTGCGCTGGCGCCCGCGCGACCTCTGGGCCGCCACGCCCCGTGAACTGGCTGCCGCCGCGGGCTTGACCCACCGAGTACCCGACGCACCGAGCCGGGCCGATCTCGACCGCCTGCTCGCCGCCCATCCCGATCCGGAGACCTCATGATGACCGACAGCGACCGCAGCACGGTCGAGCGCACCAGGCAGCTCGAAACCCTCGACCGGCTGGCCCAGCGCTTCGGCCAGAGTCTGTCCTCGGCCTTCGACCGCAATCTCAATGCCGGGCGCCAGCTCGACGGCGTGCTGGCCTCGCTGGCGAGCAAGCTTTCCAACGTTGCGGTCAAGGCGGCGCTGGCTCCCGTGAAAGCGGGCGTGACGAGCCTCGTCAACAGCCTGCTGAGCGCGGCATCCGAGGGCGGCAGCACGACGGCGCTCGCCAAGGGGGGCGTCGTCTCCGACGGGCGGATCGTGCCGTTCCGCCTCGGTGGCGTTCTCGGCGGGGGACGGGTGCGCCCCTTCGCGGCCGGCGGGGTCGTGGCGGCACCCACCTATTTTCCGCTCGTTGGTCCTGGGGGCGACACCGGCCTGATGGGCGAGGCCGGGCCGGAGGCCATCCTTCCGCTCAGGCGCGGCAGCGACGGCCGCCTCGGCGTCGCCGCGGGCGGGGCCGAGCGTCCGGTCGCGGTCACCGTCAACATCGCCACGCCGGATATCGAGGGTTTCCGCCGCTCCGAGGCCCAGGTCGCCGCTCGTCTCGCCCGCGCCGTGGCACGCGGCCGACGCGCGCTGTGATCACGCCGCGCGTGATCACAGCATTTCCTGTCCAGCCTCGAGCGCCAGCGGCCGCCTTCGCGGCCTTGGCTTTCGCTTGGCTAGAGCCGTATCCGACCTGATTGCATCAGGTCGGCGTCTCTAGCCCCTTGTTTTGACACGCATTCTTTCGACGAACCGGTGATCACTTCGTCGGAATGCGCTCTCGACACCTCCGCAAAGCTGAGGCCGCTCCGCGGGGCGCTCTTCGCGCCCGGAATTCGGAGTTTTTGCCATGGCATCCGACTTTCACGAGATCCGCTTCCCCCTCGATGTCGCCCTGCGCGGCAGCGGCGGCCCGGTGCGGCGCACCGAGATCGTCACGCTGGCGTCGGGCCGCGAGCACCGCAACAGCCGCTGGGCGGATTCGCGCCGCCGCTACGATGCCGGGCTCGGCATCCGCACCCTCGACGCCCTGCACGCGGTGCTCGGCTTCTTCGAGGAGCGGCGCGGACGGCTCTACGGGTTCCGCTACCGCGACCGGGTCGATCACCGCTCCGGCCCGCCCTCGCGCCCCGTCGCGCCGACCGACCAGCGGATCGGCACCGGCGACGGCACGACCCGCATCTTCGCCCTCGCCAAGACTTACGGGAGCGGGCCGGAGGCCTACCGCCGGGCCATCGCCAAGCCGGTGGCCGGTACGGTGCGCGTCGCGGTGAACGGTGCCGAGGTGGCGGCTCCGAAGCTCTCCGTCGATCCGGCCACGGGCCGGGTCACCTTCGCTGCCGACACGGTGCCGCCGCCGGGCGCCGCCGTCACGGCCGGCTTCGAGTTCGACGTGCCGGTCCGCTTCGACACCGACGAACTCACCGTCGATCTCGCCGCCTTCACCGCCGGTGAGGTGCCGCGAATTCCGCTGATCGAGATCCTGCCCTGAGGGGAAGCCGATGCGCGCCGTCCCGCCCCGTCTCGCCGCCCGTATGGAGGGCGGCGCGACCACGCTCTGCCGCTGCTGGGCCCTGCGCCGCCGCGACGGACTCGTCCTCGGCTTCACCGACTACGACCGCGATCTCGTCCTCAGTGGCGTGACCTACGCCGCCCGCAGCGGGCTGGAGGCGGCCGAGGTGAGCGCGGAGCTCGGCTTCGCCGTCGGCGGCGGCGAGGTGGCCGGGGCGCTGACCTCGGCCGGGATCACGGAGGACGACGTCGCGGCGGGGCGCTATGACGGGGCCGGGGTCGAGACCTGGCTGGTCGATTGGGCCGAGCCCGAGGCGCGTCTGCTCCTCGACGTGGCGAGCCTGGGCGAGATCCGCCGGGAGGGGGGCGCCTTCGTCGCCGAACTGCGCGGGCTGATGCACCGCCTCGACGTCACGGTTGGGCGCAGCTTCCGCGCCGCCTGCGACGCGGAACTCGGCGATGTCCGTTGCCGCGTCGATCTCGCCGACCCGCGCTTCCACGCGACCGGCACCGTACGGGCCGCGTCCGAGCCCGGCCGGCTCAGCGTCGCGCTGGCGGGGAGCTTCGCCGTGGGTTGGTTCTCCGGCGGTCGCCTGACCTGGGATTCGGGCGCCAATGCCGGACACGCCGCGGATCTGCGCGGCCATCGCCGCGACGGGGAGGCGACGCTCCTCGACCTGTGGGATCCGCCGCCGCGTCCCGCCGCGACCGGCGATACCTTCACGCTCGTCGCCGGCTGCGACAAGAGCCTCGCCGCCTGCCGCGGCAGGTTCGCCAACACCCTCAACTTCCAAGGTTTTCCGCACATGCCCGGCAATGACTTCGTTTTGCGCTCTGGCCCTGAGGCCGGAGCACGCCTCGACGGCTCCAGCCTGTTCCGATGAGGCCGTCATGGATGATGACGCGTTGCCGCTGCCTGAGCGGATCGTGGCGGAGGCCCGCCGTTGGGCTGGAACGCCCTACCGGCACCAAGCCTCGCTGAAGGGCGTCGGCTGCGACTGTCTCGGCCTGCTGCGCGGGGTCTGGCGGGCCGTCGTCGGCCCCGAACCGGAGGAGGCGCCGCCCTACGCCGCCACCTGGGCCGAATCGGCCCTCGACGGTGCCGACCCGCTGGTCGCCGCCGCGCGGCGGCACCTCGTTCCGATTATGGGACCGCTGACGGCCTATCAGCCCCAGGCCGGCGACGTCCTGCTCTTCGCGTTTCGCGCATATTTGCCGGCAAAACACTGTGCCGTCGCGACTGGCCCGGTGGCGATGATCCATGCCCATGACGGCGCGGCGGTGACCGAGGTTGCGCTCACGCCGTGGTGGCGGCGCCACCTCGCTCACGCCTTCCGCTTTCCCGATCCGCCCTGAACCACCCGTCCGCCGGAGGCACCGCTATGACGACGCTCGTCCTGCAAACAGCCGGCCAAGCGCTCGGCAGCGCGCTCGGCGGTCCCATCGGCGGAATGATCGGGCGCGTGGCTGGCGCGGCCGGGGGCGCGGCGCTCGACGGCGCGCTGTTCGGCGCCGGCACCAGCCCGCGCTTCGTGGACGGGCCGCGGCTGACCGAACTCGGCGGCCTCGCCTCCACCGAGGGCGCGCCGGTGCCCCGCGTCTACGGCCGGGCCCGCATCGGGGGCACCCTGATCTGGGCGACGCGCCCGCTCGAGATCGCCAACACCACCGTGGAGCGGTCTTCCTCCGGCTCGAAGGGCGGAGCGGGCGGCCAGAAAACCGTGCGCACCGCCTACAGCTATTTCATCGATCTCGCCATTGGACTCTGCGCGGGCGAGATCGCCCTGGTCCGTCGGATCTGGGCCGATGGCAGCGAGCTCGACCTGACGACGCTCAACTGGCGCGTCCATACCGGCTCGGCGACGCAGGCACCCGATCCGCTGATCGTCGCCAAGGAAGGCGCGGACAACGCACCGGCCTATCGCGGGCTTGCCTACATCGTGTTCGAGCATCTGCCGCTCGCCGCCTTCGGCAACCGCATCCCGCAATTGGCCTTTGAGGTGATCCGGCCCGTTGCCGGGCTGGCGAGCAAGATCCGTGCAGTCTGCTTGATACCGGGCTCGACCGAGTTCGGCCTCGATCCGCTCGCCGTCAGCGAGGATGCCGGATTCGGCGCTACGAAGCCGGCAAACCGTTTTCAGTTCCAGGGCGCGAGCGATGTCGTCGCCTCGCTTGATGCGCTCCAGGCTTTGTGCCCCCGGCTGAAGCGCGTCTCGATCGTGACGAGCTGGTTCGGCGACGATGTGCGCGCCGGGCACTGCACCGTGACGCCGCGGGTCGACGCGACGGCGAAGGCGACCACGGGCGAGCCCTGGTCCGTTGCCGGGCTGAACCGTGCCGCGGCGCCGGCGGTTTCCCGCTCCGGTGACACGGCCGCCTATGGCGGTACGCCGTCCGACGCCGGGCTCGGGCGGCTGGTGGCCGAGCTGACCCGCCGCGGCCTCGCGGTGGTGCTCTATCCCTTCGTGATGATGGACGTGCCGGCAGGCAACACCCTGCCGGACCCGTACCGGCCCGGTGAATCGCAGCCGGCTTACCCTTGGCGCGGGCGCATCACCTGCGATCCCGCTCCCGACCGGGCCGGAAGCCCGGACGGCACCGGCGGCGCAGCCGACCAGGTCGCGGCCTTCTTCGAAGGGCCGCAAGGTTACCGGGCCATGATTCTGCACTATGCCGGCCTCGCCGCCGGCTGGGCGGCGGCCGGAGCGCCGCTCGTTGGCTTCGTCCTCGGCAGCGAGTTCGTAGGCCTGACACGGGTGCGCGGATCGGACGGTGCCTATCCGGCGGTCGCGCAGCTCCGGCGCCTCGCCACGGAGGTCCGCACCCGCCTCGGCCGCGATGTGCGCCTCGTCTATGCCGCCGACTGGACCGAGTACGGCGCGCATGTCCGCGACGGCGGCGCCTCCGTGCGCTTCCCCCTCGATCCGCTCTTTGCCGATCCGGCCATCGATGCCGTCGGCATCGACTACTATCCGCCGATCTCGGATTGGCGCGACGGGCCCGATCATCGCGACGCCGCGGAGGCCGCGAACCTCTACGACCGCGCCTATCTCAAGAACCGTCTCGGCGCAGGCGAGGCGTTCGACTGGTACTATGCCAGCCCCGAGGATCGCGTCGCGCAGCGCCGAACGCCGATCACCGACGGCGCCCACGGTAAGCCGTGGATCTACCGGGCCAAGGATCTCGTCGCGTGGTGGTCGAACCCGCATGGCGAGCGCAGCGGTGGTGTCGAGACCGGGCCGACGGCCTGGGTGCCGGGCTCCAAGCCGATCTGGCTGACCGAGATCGGCATCCCGGCGGTCGATCGCGGCACCAACGGGCCCAACGTCTTCCCCGATCCGAAATCGTCCGAGAATGCCGCTCCGCCCTTCTCCCGTGGTGGTCGCGATGACCTGATCCAGGCCCGCGGCCTCGACGCGATCCTCTCGCGCTTCGACCCTGAGGCCGATGGTTTCGAGCCGGCTCATAATCCGGTCTCGCCCGTCTATGGCGGCCGGATGATCCCGGCCGACGACATCTACGTCTGGGCCTGGGATGCCCGGCCGTTTCCGGCCTTCCCCGATTTCACCAGCCTGTGGTCGGACGCCGCCAACTGGGCGCTCGGCCACTGGATCACCGGCCGGATCGAGGGGCTGGAACTCGACCGGCTGATCGCGGCGATCCTGGCCGATCTCGGCATCGACGCGCCCCTCGACATCCATGCCGCCGGCTTCCTCGATGGGGCCGTACTCGACCGGCCGCTCTCCGCCCGCGAGGCGCTGGAGCCGCTCGCCCGGCTGTTCAACTTCGACGTCTCGGTCTCCGGGGGGACCCTGCGGATTCGCGACGGGCGCACGAGCGCACCCGCCATGCTGGACGCGGGCGACCTCGTTCTCGGCGAGGGCGAGGCGGCGCCCCTGCGCCGGATGCGGGCGCAGGAAAGCGAGTTGCCGCGCTCCGTCGCGATCGGCTTTTCCGACGGCGAGAGCCCGGATTACCGCCGCGCGACCGCATCCGCCGCGCGCCCGGCCGGCGCGCGGCGGCAGGAGGTGCGCGTTGACGCGGCCATCGTCACCCGGCGCGACGCCGTGCAGGCGCTGGCGGAAACCGTCCTCGACGCGGCGCTCGCCGGCCGGGACACGGCTGCCTTCGGGGTGAGCCCGCGCCGGATCGATCTGGAGCCCGGCGATGTGGTGGCGCTCCCGGACGGGAAGGGCGGGACGCTTTACCGGATCGTGCGGATCGACGACGCGCCCACGGGTCGTCGGATCGAGACCCGGGCCGTGCCGCTTGCCCGGCCCGATTCCGGGCCCGCCGTGCCGGTTCCGCGAACGGGCCGGAGGCCGCCGGCGGTGCCGGGGCCGGTCTTCGCTTTGCCGCTGGTCCTCCCGGTGGAACGCGGCGATCCGGTGCCGCTCGCCTATCTCGCGGTCTCGGCCGATCCCTGGCCCGGCGCCGTCGCGGTCTGGCGCTCGTCCGGGGAGGGCGCGCCGTTCGCGCTCCACCGCACCCTCGAGCATCCGGCCTGCCTCGGCCGCACGCTGACCCCGCTGCCGCCCGGCCCGCTCTGGCGCTTCGACCGCAACGCCCGTCTCGACGTCACCCTGCGCCACGCGGATGGGTTGAGCGCGATCGGCGAGGCTGCCGCCCTGGCCGGCGGCAACCTGTTCGCGGTGATCGGCGCGGATGGGGCGGTCGAGATCCTGTCCGCGGCGAGAGCCGAACTGATCGGGTCCGGCACCTGGCGGCTCTCGGGCCTGCTGCGGGGGTTGGCCGGCAGCGAGGCCGCGGCAGGCCGTTCGGCGGGCGCGGGGAGCCTGATCGTGCGCCTCGACGACGGCGCCGTCCGGCCCCTCGTCGATCGGCTCGACGAGGCCGGCCGCCGCTTCCTCTACCGGGTCGGTCCGGCGGAGCGCGATCCGGCCGATCCCGCTTTCGTCAGCTTCGCGGCGACGGCCGACCTCACCGCTTTCCTCCCCTTGCGCCCGGTTCACCTGCGCGCTCGGCGCGAGGCCAGCGGCATCCGCTTCCATTGGACCCGGCGGGCGCGGCGCGATGCCGACGCCTGGGAGCCGGCCGATGTGCCGCCGGGCGAGGACGCCTACCGCCTCGACATCCTCGCCGAGGACGGGCGGATTCTGCGCAGCCTGAGCACCGATACGACGAGCGCGCTCTACGCCAGCGCCGACGAGATCGCCGATTTCGGCGCGCGCCGCACCGAGATCGACGCCGCATTGGTGCCGATCGGCCCGATTGCCGGCTCCGGCCCCGCCCGCCGGGCGCGGGTGAGCCTGCGGACCATCTGACATCTGACACCTCCGGAGTGGCCCATGGCCGACACGACCCCGAGCCTTGCCCTGCCGCTGATCGCGGGAGGGCAAGCGCAGAAGCATGTCACCCACAACGAGGCACTGGCACTGCTCGACGCGCTGGTGCAGCTCGCCGTCCTCGACAAGGACCGGGCTGCCCCGCCTGCGAGCCCCGCCGAGGGCGACCGCTACCTGATCGTCTCCGGCAACCCGAGCGGAGCCTGGACCGGCTGGGCCGGGCGTATCGCCCGCTTCCAAGACGGTGCGTGGCTATCCCTCAAGCCGCTTGCGGGCTGGACGGCCTATGTCGCGGACGAGTCCGAACTCTACACCTTCACCGGCTCGGCCTGGATGCCGTTCCGCGCGACCATCGCTGCCCTGAACAATCTGACCCGCCTCGGGCTCGGCACCGGGGCGGATGCGGACAATCCCTTCGCGGCCAAGCTCAACAAGGCGCTCTGGACCGCGCTGACCGTCGCCGAGGGTGGCAGCGGCGATCTGCGCTACACCCTGAACAAGCAGGCGGCCGGCAACACTCTCTCGCTGCTGATGCAGACCGGGTTCTCTGCCCGCGCCGAGATCGGCCTCACCGGTGACGACGACTTTCGCGTGAAGGTCTCCCCGAATGGCGGCGACTGGTTCGAGGCGCTGCGGATCGCGCGCGCGACAGGGCGGGTCGCCTTTCCCGGTCGGATCACCGTCGCGGACGTCCCGGTGCTGACGGCGCAGGTGATCGCCGGCAACAGCGGGCCGGGCGCCTTTCCGGCCGGGGCGACGCGGTACTTCACCAACGCCCTCGTCGGCAGCCACCAGAGCGAGGTCTATGCCGCGGCCGGCCGGCGAGGGCGGTTCCGCGATTTGCGGGTCGTGACGCAGGACGCACCGGGCGCGGGAGCAAGCTGGACCGTCACGCTCCAGAACCTGTTCACCGGCACGGCCCTGACCTGCACGATCGCCGGGGCCGGTTCCAACCAAGCGGCCGACCTCGTCAACAGCGTCGTCTTCGAGGCGGCGGACCGCTGGTGCCTCAAGATCGTGTCGAGCAGCGGGGCGAAGCCCACGACCAACATCCTGTTCTCGCTGCTGTTCGAGGGCCTGGATTAGAGCGCATTCCGACGAAGCGGTGATCGGCGCGTCGAAAGAGTGCGCGGGAAAACAATGACATAGAGGCGCCGGCCGCCGAGCCTGCCTCCCGACCCATGCCATCAAGACCGGAGATTGACGATGGACCTCAGTGCCGTCGGCCGCGCCGTGCTGATCGCCCGGGAGGGGCGGCGGCTAGAGGCCTACCGCGACAGCGTGGGGGTCTGGACCATCGGCATCGGCCACACCGCCGCCGCCGGGCCGCCCGTGCCGCGGGCGGGCCTGCGCATCGATGCCGGGGAGGCGGACGCGATCTTCGCCCGCGATGTCGCGGCCTTCGTCCGCACCGTCGCCGAGACGATCCCCGAGCCGCTGCCGCAGCACGCCTTCGACGCGCTGGTCTCGCTCTGCTTCAACATCGGCCCGGCGGCGTTCCGGCGCTCCACGGTGCTGCGGCGCCTGCGGGCCGGCGACCGGGCGGGCGCGGGCGAAGCGATCCTGATGTGGAACCGCCCGGCCGCGATCATCCCCCGCCGGCAGGGCGAATTCGACCAGTTCCGGACGCCCTACGAAACCGCCCTGCCGCGCGCCCGGCGCGGCGATGCGCAGCCCGTCTCCGCCCCCGTCGAACGCCCGTCCTCGCCGTCCAGCGCTCGGCCCGGCTGGCGCGCGCGCCTGCGGGACTGGCTGCGCGCCGGCCGCTGAGCGCTTCCCCTCCCGCACCCCGAAAGGATCGCTGCCATGACGTCCACCGTGGTCTTCGCTCGCAGCTTTGCCCGAACCATGGCCAGGGTCTTCCTCATCAGACCCGTCCTGCCGCCCCTCCTCCTGCTCGGCTGTTGCTGCGCGCCAGCGCACGCAACGCCGCTCCCCGGTATCGACGCCGCCGCGCTGGTCCTGCCGTGGGGCGACGCCGTCGTGGCGCTCGTCCAGGGATTGTCCGCCCTGCTGATGCCGGTGCTCGTCGCCGCGTTCGCAGCAGCGCTCGCGCGGTTCGGCGGTCCCCTACGGCTCCTCGTCACCGACGCGCTGGTCGAGCGCCTCGTGCGCAACGCCACCGACTACGCCCTGAACGCCGTGGCCGGCGCCGTCCAAGGGCGCAGGCTGACCGTCTCCGTCGGCTCGGCGGTGATCGCGCGGGCCGTGCAGCGCGCGCTCGATCAGGCGCCGGCCTGGCTGATCCGGGCGGCGGGCGGCGGCGAGGGGGTCGCGGAGAAGGTGTTCCGGTCTCTGCCCCTGGAGGCGGCGGCGACCGCCGGCAACACCCTCGAACCCGCTCTGGACCGCGCCCTGGGGCAAGGGCCCGCGCGAGGGACCCGCAAGGCCGTCTGATCGTCCGGTATCGCGCAAGACCGGAGCCGACCATCCGGGAGGCGGTACAATGGACAAGATCGCAGCGGAAGCCGCGCGCCTCCTCTTCGCCGACGGGGGCGCCGGCTGGATCGTCGCGGTGCTGCTGGGGCTGGCCTGCCTCCACCTCTACCGGGACGGCCTGCGCGTGCTGGAAGCGCGCATCACCGAGACGGGCGCCACCGCCGCGGCGCTGGAGCGCGCCTCCCAGACCAACGCGGCGGTGGCCGCCGCCCTGGAGAGCCGCACCCGCGTGCTGGAGGATCTGGTCCGGCTCACGGGCGAGACGGCTCGAGCCGTAGCGCGCAGCGACGAGCGCGCGCGGGAGCGGTTCGAGGACCTCCTGCGGCGCATCGGCGAGTTGCAGCACCGGCCGAATCTCTGACCCGATCACAGGACGTCTTCCATGCCTGCCCATACCTTCTCCGCCCATGCTTCCGCCGCCGGCCCGGATGAAGGCGGGTCGCAGGCCTCCCGTCGAAGCCGGTCCCGTGCCGCCGCCGGCCGCCTGGAGGCGGCGCGCCACGGCTTCGAACGCTCCCTGATCACGCTGCGCCGGGCCGCCCTCGACGCCATCGACAGCGGGGATCTGGCGAGCCTGACCCTGCGGGTGTGCGGTGAGCGCCGCCGGCACGCTGGCGGAGAGGGGGCGGCGTGAGGCGGGTGGCCCTGCGCAGTCATGCCCACGGAACCGCGACGGCGATCCCGCCTTGTCCTCGGCAACATCACCGACCCGGACATGGCCCTCGACCGCAAGACATCTTCTACGGCCGCTTCCCCACCGAGTGCGCCCGCGCTCGCAAACATTCAGGGCGCATTCAGTGCGCTCGCGCGACAGTCACCCTCGATGCGCCAAGCTTTCGCCCTGTTGATCGTCGTCTCGACCGCCGCGGTCCTCGCGGCGGGGGCGGTCGGCCCACTCGCCGAGGAAACCGGTGCGCTCGCGCCCGTCCCGGCGCAGCGGGAGCCGCTGAATCGCGGCGACGATTGCCTGTCGCCGGCCGATCTTCGCGAGGCGGTGGCCGAAAAGCGTGTCGTGCCGCCCATCGCCGCGATCCGCGCGGCGCGCCAGACCGTTCCGCGGGCCGAGATCCAGCGCGCCAGCCTGTGCCGGCACGAAGCGGGGCTCGTCTACCTGCTGACGGCCTTGCGTCGTGATGGGCATTTCATGCACGTCATGGTCGATGCTCAATCGGGACAGGTGAGCGGGCATTGGTAACCGTGGCGGTGTGCCGCCGGGATGAGGAGTAACCGACCGTGCGCCTGCTCGTGGTCGAGGATGACCGTGACATCAACCGGCAAGTCGTCGCCGCGTTGGAAGAGGCCGGCTACGTCGCCGACAAGGCTTTCGATGGCGAGGAGGGCGGCTATCTCGGCGAGAACGAGCCCTACGACGCCATCATTCTCGACATGGGCTTGCCCAAGGCCGACGGCGTCACCGTGCTCCAGAACTGGCGCCGGGCCGGGGTGAAGACCCCCGTCATCATCCTGACCGCCCGCGACCGCTGGTCCGACAAGGTGGACGGCTTCGACGCGGGCGCCGACGACTACGTCACCAAGCCCTTCCACATGGAGGAGCTGATGGCCCGCGTGCGCGCGATCCTTCGCCGCGCGGCGGGTCACGCGTCGAGTCAGATCGCCTGCGGCCCCGTCACCCTCGACACCCGCTCCGGTCGCGTCTTCGTGGACGGCGCCCCGATCAAGCTGACGAGCCACGAATACCGGCTGCTCTCCTACCTGATGCACCATACCGGCCGCGTCGTCTCCCGCGCGGAACTGACGGAGCATCTCTACGACCAGGATTTCGACCGCGACTCCAACACCATCGAGGTGTTCGTCGGGCGTCTGCGCAAAAAGCTCGCCGTGGACCTGATCCAGACGGTGCGGGGACTGGGCTATCTGATCGATCCGAACCAGCCGCCGGGGCGGGGGTGAGACCTCATTGGCTCCCAAGATCGGTGCGCGCGAAGTCCTCACCCTTGTAGAGGAGCGGCACGCCGTGATTCTGCGCGACCGCGTAAGCGAAGCAGTCGCCCGTGTTGAGGCGGGCCGGATGCCCCGTTTCCTGCCCGTAGCGTTCGAAGGCATCCAGCGCCCGGCCCGCATCCTCCGGGGTGATCGGGACGAGGCCGATCCGGGCGAGATCGGGCAGCATTGCAACATCCGCTCGGGCCGCCTCGAGCCCATCCTGCTTCTTGCAGGCAATGCCGAGGGCCGCCTCGTAGACGGCAACGGGCGAGGTGATCGGCACCTCCGCCGCTTCGAGACGTTCGGCGAGAGCTTGTCCCTCCGGCTCTTCCGTGATGATCGCGATCAGGGCGGAGGCATCGACGAACATCCCTCGTCGTTCAGCCCGTCGAAGACGGCCTTGTTGGCCTCGAGGCCCGTGGAGGGCCGCGCGGCCACGCGCTCGTGCAGAGGTTTCAGCCGCGCCCACAGGCCGGGTCGGCGCTCCTCCCGCTCCAGTTCGTTGCGGACGGCGACCTTGACGGCTTCCGTGAGCGGAACACCCTTCCGCTCGGCCAGGAGGCGGACGAGGCGGTCCGTCTTCCGCATCGCGGATATGCAGGGCCATCAGCGTCTCGCGGGCGGGCCGTGTCGAAAGTCGGTGTGCATGATGTCCATGCCCGCACCGTCGCGAGCGAGCCGAGATTCGAGCCAGGACGCATGACCGACCGCCTCGCCTGGCTCCCCCTGCGCCGCCGCTCCATCGCGGTCCGGCTCGCGGTTTCCTCGTTCCTGTCGAGCACCGCGATCCTCGTCATCGCGGCCTTCATCCTCACCACGCTCTACCGCGAGAACACCGAGCGCGCCTTCGACAGCCGCCTGCTCGTCTTCGCCAACAACCTCGCCACCGATCTCGTCTCGCCGAGCGATCCCGAGACGCGCTCCTTCTCGCTCGGCGATCCGCGTTTCGACCTGCCGCTCTCGGGCTGGTACTGGCAGGTCGGGCGGCCCGACGCGAAGCCGCGGGATCTGCGCACCTCGCGCTCGCTCGTCGGCGTGCCGCTGAAAGGGCCCGATCAGGCCGGCACCGCGACCGTCGGTCAGATCCGCCAGGGCTACGGCCGGGGCCAGGACGACCGCAGCCTGCGCATCGTCGAGCGCGATGTCGATGTCGGGGCCGACGGGCGCTACACCGTGCGGGTGGCCGGGCCGGCGGACGAGATCGTCAACGACGTCGAGCGCTTCCGCTTCTCGCTGTTCATGACCTTCGGCCTGCTCGGCTTCTCGCTCGCGGCGACCGCGCTGCTGCAGATCCGCTTCGGCCTTGCCCCCTTGCGCAAGCTGCGCACGGCGCTCGGCTCGATCCGCCGCGGCGAGGCCGACCGGATCGACGGCGAGTACCCGCGCGACATCGCGCCCCTCGCGGGCGAGATCAACCTCCTGATCGAGACCAATCGCGAGATCCTGGAGCGGGCCCGCACCCAGGTCGGCAACCTCGCCCACGCGTTGAAGACCCCGCTCTCGATCATCGTCAACGAGGCCGGCAGCAGCGACGCCCCGCCGGAATTGTCGGAGAAGATTCGCGAGCAGGCGGCGGTGATGCGCGATCAGGTGAACTATCACCTCGACCGTGCCCGCGCCGCCGCGCTCGCGGGCACGCTCGGAACCTCGACGGAGGTCGAGCCGGCCCTCGCCGGCCTCGTGCGCACGTTCGGCAAGATCTACCGCGACAAGGACATCGCCTACGAGGTCCACGTTCCGCCGGGTCTGCGCTTCCGCGGCGAGAAGCAGGATTTCGAGGAGATGATCGGCAACCTCGTCGACAATGCCTCGAAATGGGCGGCGGGCCGGGTCTCGATCTCCGCTGTGCCGACGGCCGAGCACGATTATCCCCATCTCCTCGTGGCGGTGGAGGATGACGGGCCGGGTCTGCCCGAGGAGGACCGCGCGGCGGTGCTCAAGCGCGGCCAGCGTCTCGACGAGACCAAGCCGGGCTCCGGGCTCGGCTTGTCGATCGTCGCAGATCTGGCCGCGCTCTATCGCGGCCGCTTCCGCCTGGAGGCCGCCGCGCTCGGGGGGCTGCGCGCGGTGATCGAGGTGCCGGGCGACGCGCCCGCCGGCGGCGGACAACGCTGAGTGGCAGCGGGCCTCGCCAAGGTTACGCACCGGCAGGCCTGTGCTATGGCCATGCTTCGCTCGCGCGTGACGACGTGTCACCCGGAAGCGATGTCGTGCAGGCCCCGCTCGGGCTCTACACGGGGCCGAGCTTAAAACTTTGGGTCTGATGACGGCGATCTGGTTCATCCTGGCGGCCATGACCGGCGCAGCCGTGTTCGCGCTGCTTTGGCCGATGTCGCGCCGCCGCCGGCAAGGGGTCGGTTCGGAGGCGGAGGGCGGCGACGGGCTCGCCACCGAGACCGGCTTCTACGAGGACCAACTCGCCGAGATCGAGCGCGATCTCGGCCGTGGCCTCATCGCCCCGGCGGAGGCCGAGGCCGCGCGCGCCGAGGCCGCGCGCCGGCTGCTGCGGGCGAGCCGCGAGGAGAGGGCCGAAGGGTCGGGCGCCGCGCCGATCGCCGAGCCGCATCTGCGCCAGCGCCGGGCGGCTTCCGCCTTCGCGCTGTCTACGGTCCCCCTCGTCGCGCTCGTCGTCTACGGCCTCTACGGCTCTCCGAACCTTCCGTCGCAGACCGACGCCGACCGCAAGGCGACGCGGGCCGGCGCGCAGGATCTGATGACCGCCATCGGCCAGATCGAGGCGCGGCTCGCCAACCACCCGGACGATGTCCGCGGCTGGAGCGTGCTCGGGCCGGTCTACATGCGGCTCGGGCGGTTCGACGACGCGGCCCGTGCCTACGCGGCGCTCGTCCGCCTCAAGGGCGAGGACGCCCAGGCGCTCTCGGATTGGGGCGAGGCCCTGGTCGCGGCGGCCGACGGCACGGTCTCGCCGGAGGCGCGCAAGGTGCTGGGCCGGGCGCTCGCCGCCGATCCGAAGGCGGCCAAGCCCCAGTTCTATCTCGCCCGCGGCGACGAGCAGGCCGGCGACGTGGCCGGCGCCGTGCGGCGGCTGGAAGCGATGGCGGCCTCCGCCCCCGCGGACGCACCCTGGCTGCCGACGGTGCGCGAGAACCTCGCCCGGCTGAAGGGCGAGACCTTGGCCGCGCCGAAGGCCGGAGGAGAGGGCTCCGGGGATCGAGCCAAGGACGGCGCCAAGGATGGGGCGATGTCCGAGGCGCCTGTGGCCGGGCCGGGCAGCAACATTCAGGCCTTGCCGCCTTCCGAGCGGATCGATGCGATCCGCGGCATGGTCGAGGGGCTGGAGCGGCGCTTGGCCAAGCAGGGCGGCAGCGCCGACGAGTGGCTGCGCCTCGTGCGCTCCCACGCGGTGCTCGGCGAGCGCGACAAGGCGCTCGACGCGCTGGAGCGCGGGCGCAAGGCGTTTCCCGACGACAAGGAGGCGCAGGCGCGTTTCGATGCGCAGGCCCACGAACTCGGCCTCGCCGGGGCCGGGACCGGGACGCCACCGCCGAAGGCCGAGAGCGCCGAAAAGCCCGGCGAGCGGAATGCGGCCGAGCCCGATGCTGCGGCCTCCGCAATCCGGGCGATGCCGCCGGCCGAGCGCGAAGCGGCGATCCGCGGCATGGTCGCCAGCCTCGACCGGCGGCTCGCCGCCAAGGGCGGCAGCGCCGACGAGTGGATGCGGCTCGTGCGCTCCTACGGCGTGATCGGCGACCGGGCTGCGGCAGCCCAGGCCCTCGACCGGGCCAGGATGGCGCTCGCCGCCAACCCGAATGCAGTCGAACGCCTCGACGCGCTCGGCAAGGAACTCGGTCTGACGCCCGCTCAACCGTAGCGGAATGCGGCCCCTGACAATCGGTCCCGCCCGTTCAACCTTGACCCCGCGGGCGGGCGGGCCGAAACCGGTCTCTTGATCCTCAGCAGACGTCGGACCGCCGTCAGGCCCTCGCAAGCCTGAAGGAATCAGAAGAAGCCGACGAACCGGGACGGAACTGTCGTGACCCGCAAGAGCCGCCGCCTGATCCTCATCGCCGCCTGCGGCGCCGTGCTGGCGCTGGCGCTCGGGCTGATCCTGTCGGCGATGAGCGGCTCGATCGTGTTCTTCCGCTCCCCCGCCGACGTGGCGGCGCAGGGCGTCGCACCGGGCACCCGCTTCCGCCTCGGCGGCCTCGTCAAGGACGGTTCGGTGAAGCGCGGGCCCGACCAGAACGTCGAATTCGCGGTAACCGACACCAACGCCACGGTGCCCGTGCAGTATCGCGGCCTGCTGCCCGACCTGTTCCGCGAGGGGCAGGGCATCGTCGCCGAGGGCACGCTCGATGTCGGCGGCGTGTTCCGCGCCGACACGGTGCTGGCCAAGCACGACGAGAACTACATGCCCCGCGAGGTCGCCGACGCCCTCAAGGCGCAGGGGCGCTGGCAGGAAGGCGGGGGCAAGGAAGCTCCCAAGGACGCGACCAAGGCGGCTCCGAAGGACGCGGCCAAGCCGGAGACGGCCGACGCCACCCTCGGCCAGCGCAGCGAGCGGTGAAAGATTCCATGACCGTCCGGACCGAAACCGCGCGAGGGGACTGCCGGTGATCGTCGAGATTGGCCATTACGCGCTGGCGCTCGCGCTGGCGCTCTCCCTGGTGCAGGCGGTGATGCCCGCCTGGGCCGCCCGCTCGGGCGATGCGGCTTTGCGCGAGGTGGCGGGGCCCGCCGCCCTCGGCACCTTCGCCTGCATCCTGTTCGCCTTCTGCGCGCTGACCTACGCGCACGTGACCTCGGACTTCTCGGTCCAGAACGTCGTCGAGAACTCGCACACCGCCAAGCCCCTGATCTACAAGATCTCCGGCGTCTGGGGGAACCACGAGGGCTCGATGCTCCTCTGGGTGCTCATCCTCGCCTTGTTCGGCGCCTGGGTCGCCACCGCCAAGACCTCCGTGCCGCCGGTGCTGCGCACCAACGCGCTGATGGTGCAGGCGAGCGTCACCTTCGTGTTCGTGCTGTTCATCATCACGACCTCGAACCCGTTCGCCCGCGTCGCGCCGGCGCCGCTGGAGGGCAACGACCTCAACCCGCTGCTGCAGGATTTCGGCCTCGCGATCCATCCGCCGCTGCTCTATCTCGGCTATGTCGGCTTCTCGGTCACCTTCGCCTTCGCCGTCGCCGCGCTGATCGAGGGGCGCATCGACGCGGTCTGGGCGCGGGCGGTGCGGCCCTGGGCCCTGACCGCCTGGAGCTTCCTGACGCTCGGCATCGCCATGGGCTCGTACTGGGCCTATTACGAACTCGGCTGGGGCGGCTGGTGGTTCTGGGACCCGGTCGAGAATGCCTCGCTGATGCCCTGGATCGCCGGCACGGCGCTGCTGCACTCCATCGTCGTCATGGAGAAGCGCGACGCGCTCAAGGTCTGGACGGTCCTGCTCGCCATCCTCACCTTCTCGCTCTCGCTGGTCGGCACCTTCATCGTCCGCTCGGGCCTGCTCACCTCGGTGCACAGCTTCGCCTCCGATCCGAGCCGCGGCGTCTTCATCCTCGCGATCCTGGCGCTGTTCATCGGCGGCGCGCTGAGCCTGTTCGCATGGCGGGCGCCGAGCTTGCGCCAGGGCGGCCTGTTCGCGCCGATCTCCCGCGAGGGCGCGCTGGTGATGAACAACCTGTTCCTCGTCGCCGCCTGCGCCACCGTCTTCGTCGGCACGCTCTACCCGCTGCTTCTGGAGATGCTGACCGGTGAAAAAATTTCGGTCGGCCCGCCCTTCTTCAACTGGACCTTCATCCCCCTGGCGCTGCCGCTCCTCGTGATCGTGCCGTTCGGGCAGGCACTCGCCTGGAAGCGGGGCGATGCCGCCGCCGCTGCGCAGCGCCTGCTCGCCGCCTTCGCGGTGGCCCTCGTCGTCGCACTCGGTGCGGCGGCTCTGGCCTGGGGCGGTCCGGTGATGGCGCCGGTCGGCCTCGGCTTCGGCACCTACCTCATCATCGGGTCGGTCCTCGAGATCTGGGCGCGCGCCCGCGGCTACGGTCACAACCGGACGCGCGACCTCGGAACGACGTGGCGCCGGGCGATCGGCCTGCCGCGCTCGGCCTGGGGCACGGCTTTGGCGCATGCCGGCGTCGGCGTCGTCGTGCTCGGCATCGCCGGGCAGGGCTGGGCGACGGAAGGGCTCGCAACGATCCGGCCGGGCGGTCAGGTCGCCTCCGGCCCCTACGTCGCCACCCTCGACCGCGTCGGCCCGACCAAGGGCGAGAACTACGAGGAGACCACCGCCTTCCTGACGCTGCGCAACCGCGCGGGCGACTACGTGGGCACCGCCGAGACCGGCAAGCGCTTCTATCCCTCCCGCCGGATGACGGTGACCGAGTCCGGCCTGAAGACGGTCGGGGTCAGCCAGATCTACGCCAGCCTCGGCGAGGTGATGCCCGACGGCTCCATCGGCATGCGGCTCTACTACAAGCCTCTGGTGCTGCTGATCTGGATCGGTTCGCTGATCATGGCAGCCGGCGGCGGCCTCTCGCTCACCGACCGGCGCATGCGTGTCGGCGCCCCGGTCAAGGCGCGCGCCAAGCTGCCGCCCTCCGCGGTGCCCGCCGAATGACCCGCTTTCGCTCCACGATCGCCGCTCTCGGCTTGAGCCTCGCAGCAGCCCCTGCGCTCGCGGTGCAGCCGAACGAGGTGCTGAAGGACCCCGCCATGGAGGCGCGGGCGCGGCATATCTCGGAGGGCCTGCGCTGCCTCGTCTGCCAGAACCAGTCGATCGACGATTCCGACGCGCCGCTCGCCAAGGATCTGCGCGTGCTGGTGCGCGAGCGGCTCAAAGAGGGCGACAGCAACGGCCAAGTCATCGATTACGTCGTGGCCCGCTACGGCGAGTTCGTGCTGCTGCGCCCCGTCTTCGGCTGGCACACGCTGCTGCTCTGGCTGAGCCCGCTGCTCGCGGTGGGGCTCGGCGCCTTCGGCATCTGGCGCCTGTCGCGCCGCCGCCCGCCGACACGGGCGGCAGGTCTGTCCAAGGCGGAGGAAGCGGAGGTCGAGGCGCTGCTCAAGCGGCCCTAAAGCATCGCCCTGGATACCGGACCCAGGGCGATGCTTGAGGCTCTTGTTTTCGCATCATCTTTTCCGAAAGCCGGAGACCACCTTTCGGGATGATGCTGTAGCTTACGGGGGATCGGCAGAGGCGCCCTGCTTTCGCCCGATCGGACGGGCAGGATCCGGCGCATCGTCGTCACCGCCCCGACCTGCCGCGAGCCTCCCCCGAGCGCCATGCCGATCGCCGCCTCTCTCGGACATCGCGTCCTTGTCGCCGCGCTCGGCCTCGTCGCCGGTCTTGCGACCGTGAGCCCGGCCTGGGCCCACCCCCATGTCTGGATCACAGCCAAGGCCGAACTCGCCTACGAAGCAGGCCGCATCACCGGCATCCGCCATGCCTGGACCTTCGACCCCGAATACACCACCTTCCTGACGCAGGGGCTGGACGCGAACGGTGACGGCAAGGTCTCGCCCGAGGAGCTTCAGGGCTCGGCCAAGGAGCATGCCGGCAACCTCGCCGAGTTCGCCTACTTCACGAAGCTCAAGGTGGCCGGCAAGGAGCAGGCCTTCGCCGAGCCGCAGGAGGCGCGGATGGCCATGGAGGGCGGCAAGCTCACCTTGAGCTTCCTGCTGCCGCTGAAGGCTCCCGCCGCCCAGGGCAAGGGCGTCGCGGCGGTCGAGGTCTACGATCCGACCTACTTCATTGCCTTCAGTCTCGCCGAGGGCGCCGACGCGCTGCGCCTCGCCGGCGCCGCCCCCGGCTGCAGCATGACGGTGACGCGGGCGAAGAACACCGAGCCCACGGTGGCCTCCGCCGGCCAGTCGATGACCGAGGCGATGTTCGAGGCGCTGACCGCCGCCTCGAATTACGGCGAGCAATTCGCCAACCGGGCCATCGTCGCATGTCCCTAACCGCCGCCCTGCGCCCCGCGGGCGTGGCGGCCAGCCGGTGGCCGCTGCGGCTGGCCCTTGCCGTCGGGGCGATACTGGCGGCTGCCGGCTTCCTTGGCGGCATCGCCTGGGCACTCGGCCCCGTCGCCGCGCCGCCGCCCCGCTCGCCCTTCGGTATCGGCTTCCGCGAGGCCGCGCCCGCGACGACCGGGCTCGGCGGCTGGCTGCTCGCGGTCCAGTCCAATTTCTCCAGCCACCTCCGCGCGGCGGTGACGGCGCTGAAGGCTGGAGGCCCCTGGATGCCGCTCATCGTGATGGGCTTCGCCTACGGCGTGTTCCATGCCGCCGGGCCCGGCCACGGCAAGGCGGTGATCGCCGGCTACATCGTGGCGGGTGAGCGTACGCTGCGCCGCGGCTTTGCCCTGAGCGCCGCGGCGGCCCTGCTCCAGGCTGTTGTGGCCATCGCCATCGTGCTGGTCGGCGTCCTCGTCCTCAACACGACCGCCGCCGGGATGACGCGGGCCGGTACCCTGATCGAGACCGTGAGCTTCGCCCTCGTGGCGGGGCTCGGGGCTGCGGTGACGTGGCGCAAGGCCGGGCGACTTGCCGGCCTTGCCACCGATAGCCCGGCCGAGGCGTGCGGTCCCGGCTGCGGCCATACCCACCTGACCGATGCCGCCGCCCTCGACCGGCTCGGCGGCTGGCGCGAGCGGGCGGGCGTGGTGCTCGCCGCCGGCTCCCGGCCCTGCGCCGGGGCGGTGCTGATCCTCGTGTTCTGCGCCGCGCAAGGCCTGCTCGCCGCCGGCATTGCCGCGACCTTCGCCATGGCGCTCGGCACCGCGCTCACCACCGGAGTCTTGGCGAGCCTCGCGGTGTTCGCCAAGGGCTTGGCGCTGCGGCTCGCGGGCGGGCGCGGGCAGGCCGGCGCGCTGGCGGTCGGCAGCCTCGAATTGTTGGCCGGCGCCTTCGTGCTGGTGCTCGGGCTCGCCATGCTGTCGGGTTTGGCCTCTGGCCTGGGTGGCTAAACGCCCTCTCGCCAAATCCCTCGAAGCCGTGGCAGGTTGGCCCCGGATCGGGAGGAGCCCTGCTTGAGCGAACACCACGCCCTCGACGCCTTCGCGCCCCTCCTCAACTGGCGGCTCTTGAAGGGCTCGCACCCCTTCCCCGGACCGGACGGGGGCACCTGCATCAACGAGGCGGCAATGGTCGCGGCGGGGCTGCCCTACCGGGCGATCACCGCGAGCGAGGACTGTCCGCCCTGCTTCTCGCGACCGCTCGCAGCCTACGCGCTCGGCCTCAACGACGCCATGCCGGAGGCCGAGCGGCAGGGATTGATGGCGTTCGTGCTGCGGCTGTCCGGCTCGGCGGATGCGCCCGCGGTCGAGGCCGCCCGCACCGCCTTCCTCGCACTTGAGAGCGCCCGCCGCATCCTGCCGCCGCTGCTGGACGCCGCCGGATTGCCGGCGCTCGCCGCACGCTGCGAGACGGCCTCCGATGCGGGGGCGGCCATGGTTGCGCTCCGTGCCGCCGAGATGCAGGGCGGCGCGCTGTCCCACGCCGCCGCCGGCCGCCACGCTTGGATCGCGGGCGCCCGCGCATCGGCCGTGTCACGCACCGCCACGGCGGCTTTGCGCGCCTTCGACGACCCGCGCAGCGCCGCAGAGGTGGCGGAGGGGGCGGCCCCCTTCGCGGATGGGACATGGCGGACCGCGCTCGGCATCCTCGACGCGGCGCTTCGGATCGGCCGACAGGCCCCGGAGATCGACCTGATCTCCGCGCATGCGCGTCTCGAGGCGGCGCGGGCCAGCGTTCATGCGAAATCCGATTGATTGCTTCGCACCGTGGATTTCGGGCTTCGCTCGAGCGCCGCGCAGGCTTGCTGATACGGTGTCCGCTTCGATTGAGCGGACACCGTATCAGCCGTAGGCGCGCGGGCGCGGCTCCGCCGTGAGGTCGACGTCGAGCGCCTCGCAGTTGGCGAGCCAGCGCCCGGTCAGGTGGTAGAAGAAGGTGCAGTGGCCGACGACCCCGATGGTCCGCTCCGGCCGCGACCGCAGCCAATCGCGAAACCCCGAGACGCGCTGGTCGAACAGGGTCCGCGGCTCGACATGCCAGCCGTCGGGCCCGGCCTCGCCGTCCGCGTACCACCACGTCTCGGGAAGATGGGCGACTTGGAAGGCCGGAAATTCCTGCGCCAGCACCGAGGCCGCCCGGCCGATGTCGCAACTGCTCTCCTGGCATTCGCGGTGGAGCACCTCCACCAGCACGTCGGGCCGCGCCGGGTGATCGGAGAAGATCCCGGCAGTGGTCTGGAGCGCCCGGGTCAGCGGCGAGGTGACGACGAGTTCGAAGGGGATCGCGCGCAGCGCCTCGCGGGCCGCGGCGACCTGGGCGTGGCCGCGCTCGGACAGGCGGGCATCGATATGGCCGGGGTCGCGCCCCGTCGCCTCGTGATGCGCGTTGAACGTCGATTCGCCGTGGCGGATGCAGACGATACGGGTGGCGGATGGCGGGGTCGAGCGGGACATCGCCCCGATGTAGGCGGTTCGCGCGCCGCGGGAAGCGGGCCGAGACGCCGCGCCCGATCTCCGCACCGATCCGGACGAAGCGTCACCATAAGCGGGCAATGGCGCCGCTTTCCGGACATCGCGGGCCGCTCGGGTGCGGAGCGGGGCCGAAGGTTGGCGAAGCGTCCCGTGGCGGCGCAGGGCACGCTGGAGGAGCCTTGGCAGGAACCGGCCACAGGGCCGGCATCCGCCGATGGAGGCTCCCATGCTCTCGCTTCCCCACTCCCCGCTGCCACAGTCGCCGCATCCCCGGTCACCGCTCGCATGTCCGGCTCCGGGCCTGACGCGCAACCTCCTGCTCGGGCCGCTGATCGCCCTCCTGCTCGCCCTCATCGCCGGCATCGCGCCCGCTCGCGCGCAGGATTCGAGGGCGCAGAATTCGAGGGCGCAGGACGGCAGCGGCACGCTTCTGCTGCGCTTCGAGGGCGGCGCGCCCGTCGAGGCGCCCCGCCTCAAGGCGGACACCGCGATCACCGTGAGCGGCCCGACCGCGCGGGCGACGATCACCCAGGCCTTCCGCAACACGACGAGCGAGTGGGTCGAGGGCACCTACCTGTTCCCGCTGCCGGAGGATGCGGCAGTCGATACGATGAAGCTCGTGGTCGGCGACCGGGTCATCGTCGCCGACATCCGCGAGCGCGAGGCGGCGCGGCGCGTCTACGAGGCGGCGAAGGCCGAGGGTAAGGCCGCCGCGCTCACCGAACAGCAGCGGCCCAACCTGTTCACCAACGCGGTCGCCAATATTGGCCCCGGCGAGACCGTGCTGGTGCAGATCGAGTACCAGCAGCCGGTGCGGTCCTCCGCCGGCACCTATGCCTTGCGCCTGCCGACCGTCGCCGCCCCGCGCTACAGCCCCACTCCCCCGGCGGTGATGTCCGTCGTCGAGCGAGGCGCCGCCGCCGATCCCGTCCCGGATCGCGAGAAGATCACGGCCCCGGTGCTCGACCCGGCCCGCCATGCGCCGATCAACCCGCTGACGATCACCATCGATCTCAAGGCCGGCTTTCCCCTGGGCCAGGTGCGCAGCGCCACTCATGCGGTCCGTATCGAGGAACTGTCCGCGAGCGAGCGCCGCGTCACGCTTGCCGACGGCACCACCGCCGCCGACCGCGATTTCGAGCTGACCTGGAATGCGGCCCCCGGCGAGGCGCCCGCGGTCGGCCTGTTCCGCGAACGGGTGGCGGGGGCTGAGGCGGTGCTCGCCGTGGTGACCCCGCCGGAATCCGCGAGCCCGGCCGCCTCCGTGCCCCGTGACGTGGTGTTCGTCATCGACAATTCCGGCTCCATGGGCGGTGCCTCGATGCGGCAGGCCAAGGCGAGCCTGCTGATCGGCCTCGACCGGCTGGGCGCGGGCGACCGCTTCAACGTGATCCGCTTCGATCACAGCTTCGACACGCTGTTTCCCGATCCGGTGCCGGCCGACGCGCGCCATCTGACGCGGGCCAAAAGCTTCGTGGCGGGGCTCCAGGCAAGCGGCGGCACGGAGATGCTGGCGCCGCTCCAGGCCGCCCTGCGGGACGCGACGCCGGAGGAGACGGGGCGTCTGCGCCAGGTCGTGTTCCTCACCGACGGCGCCATCGGCAACGAGGCGCAGATCTTCTCCGCCATCGCGACGGAGCGCGGGCGCTCGCGGCTGTTCATGGTGGGCATCGGCTCGGCCCCGAACGGCTACCTGATGCGCCACGCCGCCGAACTTGGGCAGGGCAGCTTCACCCAGATCGACACGCCCGATCAGGTGACCGAGCGGATGCGCGCCCTGTTGGTGAAGCTGGAAAGCCCCGCCGTCACCGACCTGACCGCGACCTTCTCCGAGCCCGGCATCGACGTGACGCCGGCTCGCCTGCCCGACCTCTACCGCGGCGAGCCGCTCACCCTTTCGGCCCGGATGGGACAGGTCCGCGGCACCCTGACCCTCACCGGCCGGATCGGCGGCCAACCCTGGCAGACGCAGCTGCACCTCGATGCGGCGCAGGACGGGACCGGGATCGGCAAGCTCTGGGCGCGGGCGAAGATCGCCGAGGCCGAGACCGCGCGGCTGACCGGCGGGCTTGACGCGCAGGCCGCCGACGCGGCGATCCTGCGGCTGGCGCTCGACCACGGGCTGACGACACGGCTGACCTCGCTGGTGGCGGTGGACGCCACCCCGCGCCGGCCGGCCGGGCTGCGCCTCACCAGCACCGAGCTGCCGCTCAACCTGCCGGCCGGCTGGGACTTCGAGACGGTGTTCGGCACGCAGGACGAGGCTCCGCAGCTTCCCCCGCCGCCGCGCCAGCGCCGCGCCACGGCCCCGGCCACGCAGATCGCTGCCGCGCAGGCGGTGGCGCTGCCGCAGACCGCCACGGATTTCGAGATCCGCGCATGGCTCGGGGCGCTGCTGCTGGTGCTCGGTCTCGTCCTCTCCCGCCGCCGGCTCGCAGCGTGAGCGGGATCGCACAACAGGGCGCCGCATCGCGGCGCTCCGGCCGGAGGGGCCTCGCGGCCCCTCCGGTTTCCTTGCCGGCCCTCCTGCTGGTCGCGGCCGGTTCGGTTCTGCTGGCGCAGGCGGCCTGGATTCCGGCCAAGGCGGCTCTGGCGCAGGGGTTGCTGGAGCGCGCCTTCGCGCGCACCCTGGCCGAGGGCGTGCCCGCCCGCCCCTGGCCCTGGGCCGACACGGTTCCGGTCGCCCGCATCGGCTTCCCGCGGCTCGGCGAGCACTACGTGGTGCTCGCTGGATCGAGCGGGCAGGCCTTGGCCTTCGGGCCCGGCCATGTCGAGGGCACGCCGCAGGCGGGCGAACCGGGAACGGCGGTCTACGCCGCCCACCGCGACACACAGTTCCGCAGCCTCGGCCGGCTCGCGGTCGGGGATGCGATCGCGGTGGAGCGCCGCGACGGCCGCAGGCTCCGCTTCCGCGTCACCGGGCGCCGGGTCGCGCGGTGGGACGCCTCCGGCCTCGACCCGGACGCGCCGGGCCGGCACCTCGTCCTCGCCACCTGCTGGCCGCTCGATGCGGTGACGCCGGGACCGGAGCGGTTGCTGGTGGAGGCGGTGCTCGACGAAACCGCCGAGCCTTGACGCTTCCCGCCTCGGTGCGGTTCTGTGCGGATCCGTCCGGAACCGCACGCGATGCCGCTGATCGAGGCCGATCACCCCGAGACCGAACTGCCCGCCGGGCAGAGCCGCGCCATCGCGGACGCCGTGCGCGAGGCGCTGGCCCGCCGCCGGATGTCGCGGCAGGCGCTCGCGGACGCGGCCCGCATCAGCATCTCGACCCTCGAGAAGGCGCTCTCCGGCCGCCGGCCCTTCACGCTGGCCACCACGATCCGCCTGGAGGAGGCGTTGGGGTTGCCCCTGAGGGTGCAGGCCCCCGCGCCGCCGGTGGCGAGCGCGGAAAAGGCCCGCCACGCGCCGGAGGAGTTCGGCTCCTACACCCGCGAGGCGGTGGCCTTCCTGACCGGGCGCTACCTGACGCTCCGCCCCTCGTTCGGGCAGGCGGGCGCGATCTTCGCCTACCGCACCGAGATCGCCTGGGACGCCGAGAGCGCCCGGCTCGTCTTTCGGGAGGCCGAGCGGCTCGACGCGCCGTTCGCGCAATCCGGCACCGTCTCGGTGCCGAACCAATCGGGCCAGATCTACCTCGTCACGAACTTCCAGGGGCAGTACCGGCTCGCCGTGCTCGGGCGTCCGACGATCCAGGGCGAGATGTTCGGCATCCTCACGACTCTCTTCTCCGGCCGCGGCACGCAGCTCACGCCGGCTGCGACCCCGCTCGCCTTGGTGCCGGAGCGCGGGGCGCTGGCCGAGGGCGCGCAGTACGGGCGCATCACCGCCGGCATGGCCTGCGAGCCGGCCTATCGCCGCCTTCTCGACCGGGTGCGCGAGGATGTGTTCGCGGTGTTTCCCGGCTGCGGGGAGGGGGCGGCCTGAGCCGTCAGGCGGTGCTCGACAGCTTCATCACCACGAGCCCGCTGACGATCAGCAGCGCCGCCAGGATGCGGGTGGCGTTCATCGCCTCGCCCAAAAACGCGATGCCGACGATGAAGGCGCCGACCGCGCCGATGCCGGTCCAGATCGTGTAGGCGGTGCCGAGCGGCAGGCTGCGCATCGCCCAGGCGAGGCAGGCGAAGCTCAAGCCCATGGTGACGAGGGTGATGACGCTGGGCCAGAGGCGGGAGAACCCCTCCGACTGCTTCATCGCGAAGGCCCAGACGACCTCCAGCAGACCGGCGAAGACGAGAACGATCCAGGCCACGGCAGCCTCATGGGGCGCATGAGCCGGGCCGTCCCGGACTTGGACCCCTGGATGGGGGAGGACGTTGCCTCGCAGGCTCAGCTAACTTTCGGATCTCGGGAGTCACGTGTGGTGCCGCACGCTGAGACAATGCGCATCATACGTCTCGCCGCAAGCACGGAAGGCATGTGTGAAACGGTGGCGGTTACAATGAGTCGCGAGAGCCTGACACGGCGAACTCGGTTGCACCTTCTTGCCCTTGCCGCGGCTGGCACAGGGCATATACCAATCGTTAACCATGCCCGTCCGCTTATGCGATTGCGGTGCCTTCGAGCTGCGGCTTTCACAAGGTGGTGACGCTCCTTGAACACGATGCGGTGGCTCGCAGGAATGGCTCCGTTAGGGGCTCAGACTTTCGGTAATGACATCTCATGGTGTGGAGATAGCGGTATGACGGTCAAATGGTTTGCGCGTCCCGCTAATCCGTCTTCTCATACTCAGGAAATGCGGTTGCCTGGGGTTGGTATTGTGCGGGTCAATATAGACAAGCATATTGATAATGCATTGAAGAGCCAGGCAAATGAGCATGCCGGAAGACGGAAAAATCCAGCAAAATCGGACAGAAAACCCTGATACTGCTGATGATGAAGAGACGTTACCTGGGATAATTTCCGGCGAATATAATACCGTATTTGAACGTATTATGGGGCGCATGGCGGGTGAAAACCCTATAGCGCCCGTTGTCGCTTGCGTCGCCTACAGTTTGTACAAGCAAGAAAAGCGAGATTGGATCGTCCAGCGAACTCAGCAGCTTGGTAGACGCCCCCGCCAGGAGGAAATCGACAGCTACGTTAGTGGCTGGACGGATTTACGAATCGACTCCGTTATTTCTCAAGCGCGCGGGGAGATAGGAAGCTTCGCCAAGATTGTCCTCGACAGTTCTAAGGATGAAATAAATGATCAGATCTATAAGGCTCAATTTCAATCATTGCATGATCTCATTGAGGCAACAAATCGGGACAGAGCTTCAAAGCATGGAGATATAAAATCTCATGTTTCTGAAAGAACAAAGGTATCTTGGGGTCTGAGTGTAGGACAGAATTTGATTGCGAATTTTTTATGGACGGCAGTCGTTATTATTGTTCTTCTAAGCCTTAATGTGAATTTTGATTTCAGTAATTTTAGCGGCCGCGTCAGAGGCTTCCTCAACCCCCCTGCCGATCCCATCAGTCAGCCGCCGCGATAGAACACATCACTCCAGCCGCACCACCACGCTGTCGCTCGCACCCACCGCATCCATCACCGAGATGCGCGCGAAGCCCGCGCCCTCCGGGCTCCATTCCGATTGCCGGCGCATCGCCTCGGCCACCGGCAGGCCATCGACCATCCAGGTCAGGGGTGGCTGGCCGCCCAGTGCCTTGAGGGCGAGGCGGGCCTGCGCGCCCTCGCTCAAACCGAGATCGACCCGGGCACCGTCCGGCGGATAAGCGATCTTGAGGGGCACGCCGAGCGTCGCCGCGAAGGTTTTCGGCGCATCGCGGCGGATGTGGCGCAGCGGCGGGGGCAGGGCGGCGGTAGCGACGACGAGAGCGTCGCGAGGGCGGGGCAGGGCCTCCGGCTCGCCGCCGAACCGGGCGAAGGCATCGAACAGGATCGGCGCGGCGTGGCTGCGCCCGATCAGGCCCGGCACCGAGGCGCCGTCGGGGCGGCCGATCCAGACGGCGATGGTCACGCGGGCATCGAACCCCACCGCCCAGGCGTCGCGGTAGCCGTAGGAGGTGCCGGTCTTGAAGCTGATCCGGCCGGGCAGGGCGTTCTCCGGCGGCGGGGCGCCGCGCAGGGTGTCGGCGACGTACCAAGCCGCGACCGGATCGGCGATCCGCCGCTCCGGCTCCGGGCCGGCGGCGGGGCCGTCGAGGCGCCGGGCCAGCGCCGGCACGGTGCCGGAGCGCGCGAGACCCGCATAGAGCCGGGCGAGGTCGGTGAGCGTGATGCCGAGCCCGCCGAGGGCCACGGGCAGGCCCGGCGCCGTGTCGCGCGGCAGCAGGACCGTCGCGCCGGCGCCCCGCAGCCGCGCGACGAAGCGGGCGGCGCCGACCGCATCCAGAAGCTCGACCGCGGGCAGGTTCAGCGATTGCTGGAGTGCGACCCGCGCCGTCACCGTGCCGCGAAACCCCATATCGAAGTTTTCCGGGGCGTAGCTCGCGGAAAAGCGCGCCGGGCGGTCGTCGAGGAGCGTTTCCGGGTGGGCGAGCCCGTCCTCGAAGGCGAGCGCGTAGATGAAGGGCTTGAGCGCCGAGCCCGGCGAGCGCACCGCCTGCGTGGCATCGACGGCACCGGCGCGGGCGGCGTCGAGGTAGCCGGTGCTGCCGACATGGGCGAGCACCGCGCCGGTGCGGTTGTCGAGGACGAGGATCGCGGCGGAGAGCGCCGGGCCGGCGGCCGCCGCGCGCTCGGTCGCCAGCGCCTCGAGGCTCGCCTGGAGGCGCGCGTCGAGGGTCAGGTGCTGCAGCCGCGCCTCCGGGTCGGCGGCGTGGGCCTGCTCGGCGGCATGGGCCGCGAGCATCGGGAATTGTTTTCGCGCAACCGGCACCGGCTCGGCCTTGGCCGCCTGCGCTTCGGCGGCGGTCAGCACGCCGCGCTCGGCGGCGATGTCGAGCACCCGGTCGCGGGCGCGCCGCGCGTTGGCGGCGAAGCGGTCGGGCCGGCGCGCCTCGGGTGATTGCGGCAGGGCAACGAGGAGCGCGCTCTCGGCAAATGACAGGCGGGCCGGCTCGCGGCCGAAATAGGCCAGACTCGCCGCCCGCACGCCCTCGACCGGGCCGCCATAGGGGGCGAGCGCGAGGTAGAGGTCGAGCACGCCCGATTTGCCGAGTGCACGCTCCAACTCGACCGCACGGACCATCTGCCGGAGTTTGGCGCGTAGCGAGCGCTCGGCCCGCGGCTCGACGAGGCGGGCGACCTGCATCGACAGGGTCGAGCCGCCCGACACGATCTTGCCGTGCGCGAGCCATTGCCACGCGGCGCGGAGCGTCGCCGCCGGATCGAGGCCGGGATGGCTGTCGAAGCGGCGATCCTCGTAGGCCTTGAGCATGGCGAGGTATCGCGGATCGATCGCGTCCGCGGTGACGGGCAGGCGCCAACGCCCGTCGGCGGTGGCGAAGGGGCGCAGCAACTGGCCCTTTCGGTCGAGGATGACGGTGGAGCGGAGAGAGGCCTGGGTCAGATCGAGGGGTGGGAGGGCGTCCGCGTAACGCCAGAGGGTGCCCGCCAGAAGAAACGCGACGATGACGAAGAGGGCGAGAACCGTGCCGACGCGTCTCCCTCTCTCCGCGCGCGGAGAGAGGCCAGGCTGCACCTTGTCGTGCAGGCTGGTCGCGGAGGCGCAGCCGGAACGAAGGTGAGGGGGCGGCTCAGGATGAGCCTCTTTCGGAACCGCCCCCTCACCCTCGGCTGCCGCCTCGCCGCGGCCCCGACGAGGGAGGCTCGGCCCTCTCCCCGCCTGCGGGGAGAGGGGATCTGCGTCGGAGGCCATGCCCCTACTTCGCCGAGGTCACCTCGACCGATCCGAACGCGGTGCGCCCGAACCGCTCGGGGCGGTACATGTCCTCCACGCTCGCGCCCGGATGCACGTAGCTGCCGGGCGAGACCACGCGCACGGTGTAGGCCGCCGAGAAGAAGGCCGATTGCTCCGGGGTGCGGTCATAGGCGGCCACGAACCGGTCGTCGCGGAACTCGGTATGGACCGGGGCCACCTCGCTCTTGGCGAAGCTCAGCCCCGACAGCGCATCGGCGTCGAGCAGCTTCGGGTTGTCGATCTCCAGGCCCGCGGGCAGGCGATCGACCAGCAGCAGGCGCCCGGCGCTGGCCTTGGCCTCGGTCACCTTCAGCACCACGACGAGGCGGTCGTTCTGGCGCAGCGGCTTGGCCAGATCCACCGGGCTGCCGTCGAGCCGATAGAAGCTGCGCTCGACCGTGAAGCCCTGGGACGCCGCCGGCTCCGGGGCGATCGGATTGCCCTGGACGCCGATGGCGACGGGCACCGCCTCGCGGCCCGCATTGACGATCCGTACCGGCCGCGCCTCCAGGGCGGGCGCCCGGTAGAGCCGCGAGAGCGGTCCGGTCTCGGTCTTGCCGTCGATGGTGAGCGCGAGGTTGTCCGATTCCTTGGCAAGGCTCTGCGCGGCCAGCACCATCCAGGCATTCTCCTGGGTGCTGGTCGAGCGGCCGTCGGCCCGCTCCTGGCCGAGCACGGCGGCGACCGGTTGCAGCGTCGCTTGAGAAAACCCGGCCTCGGTCGACAGCGCCAGCAGGGCGGCGCCGTCGCGCAGGCGCGAGCCGTAATCGGCGCGATAGGTGCCCCGATCGCGCTCGGCCTGGAGCGCCTGCACCGCCGCCTCGAAGCCCTTTTGCGCCCGGCCGCGATCACCGAGGAGGGCCAGCGCGGCGGCGAGCTGCCCGCGACCCAAGGGCGTGGCGAAGTCGGTGAGCTTGGTATCGGCGAGGTAGCGCAGATCCCCCATCACCGGCCGGCCGTTGCGGGCGAGCACGTAGGCCGCGTAGGCGAGATCCATGCCGCCGTTCTCGACATTGGTGGTGTTGGCCACCGTGTTGCGCAGGCGGTCGAGCGCGCTGTTGAACGCGGTCTGCGGCACGGCGAATCCCCGCTCGCGCGCACGGGTGAGGAAGTCGGTGACGTAGGCGGTCAGCCACGTGTCGCCGGCATTCTCCGTCGACCACGCGCCGAAGGCGCCGCCCGAATCCTGGCGCGCCAGCACCCGCTCGATGGCCCCGCGCACCCGCTCGTCGAGTTTCCCGTCCAGCCCGAGCTTCTCGCCGGCCGCGAGCGCGTTGACGTAGAGCAGCGGCATCGCGCGGCTGACGATCTGCTCGGAGCAGCCGTAGGGGTAGCGGTCGAGCGATTGCAGCAGGGCGGCGACGTCGATGCCGCCGAGGCGGTTGGCCGAGACGGAGACCGCGCCGGTGCCGGGAAGGATGTCGGCCAGCAGATCCGGCGTCAGGTCGAGGCCGGCGCCGGGCTCCAGCGGGCGCACGCTCCGGCGCACCAGCGCGCCGGTGCCCGGATTGATCCCGAGCGCGAAGGACTGGCCGGCGCTGCCCTGGATGCCGGGGCCGGTGAGATTCAGGTCGAGCCGGGCCGTGCCGGGGCCGGCGGCGGTGATCGGGATCACGAGCTGCCCCTTGGCGCCGGCCTCCAGGCGCAGGGTGGAGCGCACCGCCTCGCCCGCCACCACGACGGGGCCGGTGAGGTCGAGATCGACGGTGTAGTCGCCGGCCGCCCCCTCGACGTTGTCGAGGGCGACGAAGAAGCGCGAGCGGTCGCCGACATTGAGGAAGCGCGGCAGGGTGCCGGTGAGCACCACGGGGTCGCGCACGATCACGTCGGCCTGGGCTTGGCCCACCTTGGCCTTGGTCCAGGCCGTCGCCATCAGGCGGGCGGTGCCGTTGAAGGCGGGCAGTTCCAGCGGGATCTTGGCCGTGCCGTCGGCGCCGACCGTGACCACGCCCGAATAGAGCGCCAGTGGGGCCTGGGTCGGGGGCGCGTCGGCGAGTTCCGCCGCGCCGCCGTCGCCGCCGGAACGGATCGCGCCGAGCGTGCCCTGCATGCCGTCGATCAGGTAGCCCCAGAGATCGCGGATCTCGGGTCCGAGCGCCTTCTGGCCGAAGAAATAGGCGAACGGGTTCGGCGCCTCGTAGCGGGTCAGGTTGAGGATGCCGACATCGACCGCCGCCAGCGTCACCCGCGCCTCCTCGCCGGCACTGAGCCCGGCGAGCTTCACGGGCACGGTGAGCGTGCCGCGGGGGCGCACCTTCTCCGGCGCCTCGATCGCGACGGAGAGGCCGCGCTTCTCCTTGTCCACCGAGAACCACGCGACCCCGAGCGCCCGGCCGGGCATGCGCTTGGCCGCTTGGTCGAGCGGCCGGTAGGCGGTGGCGACGAGGTAGGCGCCCGCGCCCCATTCCGCCTTGACCGGGATGTCGACACTGGTGCCGCCCTCCGCGACCGTCACGTCGCGGATCTCGTGGACGCGGTCGCCGACGATGGCGAGCGTCGCGGTGCCGGCGAATTTCGGCTGGAGACGGGCGCGCAGACGCTCGCCCGCGGCGTAGGCCGGCTTGTCGAGGGTGAGGTCGAGGAGGTCGGGCACATCGGCGCTCTCGGAGCCGCCCCAGCCGACGGTGAAGGACACGCTCGCCGCCGCCTGCGGCTGGCCCGGCACGCTGGCCTCCAGGCGATACTGGCCGAAGCCCACCGGCACGGCGATGCGCGCGGGCGCCTCCGCCCCGATCGCCACGCGCCCGTCGGCGACGCGGCGGCTGGATTTGACCGGCTCGAAGCTCCAGCGCCCGTCGGCGCGGTACCATTGATAGGTCCGATCCACCTTCGAGAGTGTCCAGGTCACGCCGTCCTGCGTCAGACGCCGCCCGTCGGGGGCGGCCATGGCGACATCGAAGGTCGCGGTCGCGTTCTCGGCAAGATCGGCGGAAAAATTCTTGCGGATCGCCAGCACGGGACGGGCCGGCAGGATCGGCAGCGTCACACTGCGGCTCAGCGCCCGGCCGCCCGGCTCGCCGACGGCGAGGGTGATCTTGGCCTCCAGCGCGCGGGGGGCGGCCACCTCCTGTACCGGCACGGTGAGGCTGGCATGGCCCCGCGCGTCCGTCGTCGCCTTGGCGTCGATCTCGGCGGTCGTCGCCTCGACCGCCTCGTCGTCGAGGCCGATGGAGAAGCCGTCCAACCCCTTGATGCCGGAATTGGCCGCCGCCTGCACCGCGACCGAGCCCGAGACGTCGAGCCCCGAGCCCGGCGCGCCGTAGAGGTAGCGCGCGGCGACGTCGATGGTCGCGGCCTCGCCGCGGGTCAGGCTCGGCGTCTTCGGGGTGAGGCTCACCTCTAGGCGCTCGGGCACGTAATCCTCGACGAGCCAGCTCGCCTCGCCGACCGCGGGCGCCTTCGGATCGGTATAGGCCGAGATCCGCCATGTGCCGTGCATGGCGCCCGCCATCAGCGGCAGGGCGAGCGAGCGCCCGCCGAGCCCCTCGTCGGCGACAGCCGCGCGGCGATACTCGACGCCGTCGGGCCGCTTGACCACCAGCGTCAGCGGCAGGCCGGCCACCGCCGCCCCCTGCGGGTCGCGAAGAAGCGCGGTGAGCTGCACCGTCTCGCCGGAGCGGTAGACGCCGCGCTCGGGGAACAGGTAGGCCTCCGCGCCGCCGGGCGCCGGGCGGCCCTTCACGCCGCGGTCGGAGAGGTCGAAGGCGCCGAGCGCCAGATCGAGGAAGCCGTAATCGTCGCCGACCTGCGCCACCACGAGGCCCGGCGCCAGCCCGCCCTCGCCGCGGGCGAGGCCGGCGGGGAAGGCGGCGTGGCCCTGGCCGTCGGTCTTGGCGACCGCGAGCACGTCGTTGTTGCGGGCGACGAGCCGGATCTCGGCGCCGGACACGGTCCTGGCGCTGGCGAGCGAGCGGGCGAAGACGTGCACGCCGTCGCGGCCCTTGAAGGCGGTCAGCCCGAGATCGGAGACCACGAACCACTGCGTCGCCTGGGTCTCGTAGCCGCCGTACTCGTCCTCCGACGAATCGGTGGTGCCGGTGGGCTTGGCCAGCATCAGGTAGAGGCCGGGCTCCAGCTTGCCGACCGCCTGGAGCACGGGGAAGGCGGTGACCGCCTCACGGTTGGTCTCGGCCTTGGCGGTATCGAGCGTGCCCTTCCAGATGCGCTGGCCCTTCTGGTCGGCGATGGATTTGGCCGTCGAGCCGCTGAGCTGGCTCAGGAAATCCTCGGAGCGGAGCGCGGGCAGCAGGCCGCGGTCGCCGATGCGCAGCACCTCGACATCGAGCTTGTCGGCGTTGACCGAGACCAGCGGCACGCCGGCCTGACCGGTGCGCGGCAGAACGTAGTTGCGGCCGGTGAAGCGCACCTGAGGCGAGCGGTCTCGGACGTAGACCTCGTAATCGGCCGATTTCAGCAGGTTTTCGCCGACCGAGGAGGGCAGGCCCTGGCGCACCACGAAGGCGTAGCGCTCGGAATGCTTGAGCCCGTCGACGCAGACCTGGGAGCCTTCCGCCGTGACGGCGGCGTTGGCCGCGCCGGAGACGGCGATGTAGGGCGCATAATCGGTCTTCGGGACGAGACCCTCCGAGAAGGTGAAGCAGACCCGCGGCGCGGCGGCGTCCGAATCGACCTTGTAGTCGAGGATGCGGAAGCCGTGCTCGGCGCGCAGCGTCTCGTAGGCCGCACGGGTCTGCGCCTCGTCCCGGATCGCGAGGCTCGCCCGGTAGGCTTCCAGCGCGGACCGCCACTCGGACTGGGCCGCCTGGATCTCGCCGAGCCGGGCCAGGGCGCGGGCCTCGTCCGCCGGGTTTTTGGCGCGCAGGTAGCCCTGATAGGCGGCGGCGCTCGCGCGGCCCTTCAGCTTGAACCGGGCGGAATAGTCGGCGCGCTCCTCGTCATTGCCGGCGGCAAGGGCCGCGTTGGCGTAGTCGAGCCAGTTGCGGACGTCGTTCGGGTCGGCTGCGACGGCGGCGGCGCGGGCGTTCAGTTCGGCGTCGGGCTCCCCGCCCTCGTTCTGGGCGGCGACCTCCGCCTCGCGCCGCCACTGCGCCGCCGTCTTGGCGCCGGGGGGCGCCTCGCTCTTGAGCGCGGTCTCCAATCGGACGCCCGCGCTCGCCAGCGCCTCGCGCACAAAGGTCTTCGCGACCGGTGCGGTCGCCGATCTCAGGGGCGCAGGGGGGGGGGCGGCCGGACGTGGAGCCTGGGCCAGGGCCGGAACACCGAGCAGCATCGCGCCGATCAACGTCGCACCGAGGGGCCCGAGACCTTTGCCTTGGGACATGTGCGCGTCTCCTCCGACCGGTGCGCCCGAAGCAGGGGCGCCCGCGGCCGGCACGCTATCACTTGCCGCGCCGGCCGCAACGCTGGCGCAGGGCCATCGGGGAAGACAGACCTCAGAAGATGCAGATCAGGGCAACGCCGGCGAGGAGAAGCAGCGCCCCGCCGAGCCGCGGAAGGTTCGCCTCATGGACCGGCACGCCGAGCAGCCCGAAATGGTCGAGGACGATGCTTGAGGTTCTTGTTTTCGCATCATCTTTTTCCGAAAGCCGGCAACCACCTTTCGGGACGTTGCTCTGGAACTTCTGCGCCAAAGCTGTGGCCCGGGGCCGGCCCGTCCACCGATGCGGCCCCCTTGGCGCGATCACGATCCCGCATGACGGCGGTGCGCCGCGGCTTGTGGGGGGCACGCCCTCGCTGTCATCATCGCCCGCAGGTCGAATCGAGCGGTGGTGATGACGGGACGGATGAAAGCTTTTCGCGCCGGCCTGCCGGCCCTGCTTGCCGCCGGACTTGTCACGGGGGCGCTCGCGCAGGGGCCCCTCCCACCGGCCGCGCCGGCCCGACCGAGGCCCGCTGCCCCGGCCCCGCCCGCACCCGATCCCGCCTTCGAGGCGGCGCGGGCGGCTTTCGAGGCACTGCCCGAGGCGGAGCGGCGGGGCCTGCAAGATGCCCTGGTCTGGACCGGCGACTATAACGGCGTGACGACCGGGGCCTTCGGCAAACGCAGCTTCGAGGGCATCCAGACCTACCAGACTCGCACGGGCGCCGCGCCGACCGGCCTGCTCGCGCCGCCGGAGCGCGCGGCGCTCAAGCGCGAGGCGGAGGAGGCTCGGCGGGCGTCGCGCTTCAAGGTCCAGCCCGATCCGGCGAGCGGCGTGGTGGTCGGCGTGCCGGAGGCGCTGCTGCCGAGAAAGACCGCGATCCCCGGCGGCACCCGCTGGCAGAGCACCGACGGGCGGGTGACCCTCGATACCAAGTCGTTCCCGCAAGGGGAGACCAGCCTCGACGCCCTGTTCGAGCGCGCCATCGCCGCGATGCCCGGCCGCAAGGTCACCTACAAGCTGAAGAAGCCGGACTTCATCGTCATCACCGCCGAGACCGCGGGCGGGCGCTCCTACATCCGCTACGCCGAAGGCCCCCAGGGCATCCGCGGCTTCACCCTCGGCTACGACAGGGCGCTGGCGGACACGGTCGATCGTCTCGTCATCGCGGTGGCCAACAATTTTTCACCGTTTCCCGAGGACGCGCCGGCTCCCACCGCTCCGACGACGGCCACCGGCCCGGTCCCTCGCGCGCCCGCCTCCGGCATGGCGGCCGCGCCCGCAGCACCGCCGCTGCCCGGCATGCCGGCCGAGGCGCGCCCTGCCGCGACCGGCCTGCTGCTGGGCGGCGGGCGGGTGCTGACGGTAACCTCTGCCCTTGAAGCGTGCGCCGCGCCGCGCGTCGGCGGTGCGGCGGCCCGGATCGAGCGGCGCGATGCGGCGGGCAGCCTCGCGCTTCTGTCCGCCGAAGGGCTCGCGGGTGGCGCGCCGCCGCCGCTCCGCGCAGAGCCGGTGAGCGAGGGCGAAGCCCTGCTCGTGCTCGGCGCCCAGGCGAAGGGCCGCCCGAGCGTCGCCCCCGCCACCGCTGCCGTCGAAGGCGTTTATGCCCCGCTCCAGCCCGGCGCCGGTGGTGCGCCGGTGCTCGACCGGTCGGGCCGGCTCGTCGGACTCGTCGCCCGCTTTCCCACCGTGCCCCGCCTGATCGCCGGGGTGATGCCGCCCACCCGCTATGCCGTCGTACCGGGGAAGGCCGTCGCCGCCTTCCTGAGCGAGAGCGGCCTGCCCGCCGGAGCGGGCAAGGACGTGGCGAGGGAGACTGCGAAGGGCGCCGCGACCACGCTGGGCGGGGCGGCGGCGCCCGTTCTCGACACCGTCGTTGCCATCACCTGCGCCCGGTGAGGGGTGCTGCCGGGCTTATGGTGTCTCTCACAAAACTCCCGCCGCGCTGTCATCGCCAGAATGGGAACGGTCGGAGACCGGGAGTTTTGCGAGGCACTCTTAGACCCGGTTCGTCAGCAGCAGCACGATCAGGATGATGATCAGCAGGCCGCCGAGGCCGAAGCCGGGGCCGCGGAAGCGACCGCCGCCGTAGAAGTTGCCGCCGCCGAACAGCAGCAGGATCAGCAGGATCAGGAGGATGGTGGTGATGGTCATCGGCGGAAGCCTCTTTGGTCCGCCCAGACCCCTTTGCCTGAGCGCCAACAGCAACGCTTCTGCCGGCGATTTCGTTCAGCCGGCTCGGGTCTTATCCGGAGGTCGTCGGGCCTCAGGCCCGCCAGTCCGGCAGAGCGCCTCCGGTCTCTGCAAGCCAGGCGGGAATCGGCAGGCCGCGCTCGCGCAGAAAGGCGGGGTTGAACAGCTTCGAGGCGTAGCGCGCCGCCCCGTCGCAGAGGATCGTCACGATGGTGTGGCCGGGCCCGAGTTCGCGGGCGAGCCGGATCGCGCCCGCGATGTTGATGCCGGACGATCCGCCGAGCGACAGGCCCTCCTCGCGCATCAGGGCGAAGACGATGCCGAGCGCTTCCGCGTCCGGAATCCGGAACGCGTGATCGGGCGTGAAGCCTTCGAGGTTCTTCGTCACCCGGCCCTGGCCGATGCCCTCGGTGATCGAGGAGCCTTCGGCCTTGAGCGTGCCGGTGCTGTAATAGGCGTGCAGCGCCGAGCCCTCGGGGTCGGACAGGGCGATCTTCACGCCGGGCTTGGCCGCCCGCAGCGCCTCGGCCACGCCCGCCAGCGTGCCGCCGGTGCCCGCCGCGCAGACGAAGCCATCGACCGCGCCGCCGGTCTGCGCGAAGATTTCGGGGCCGGTCGCCTCGATATGGGCGCGGCGGTTGGCGGTGTTGTCGAACTGGTCGGCGAAGAAGGCGCCGGCCTCTTCCGTTTCCGCCAGCCGCTCGGCGAGGCGGCGGGCGGCGTGGACGTAGTTGTTCGGGTTGGCGAAGGGCACGGCGGGCACCTCGACCAGCCGGGCGCCGGCGAGCCGCAGCGTCTCCTTCTTCTCCGCCGATTGCGTCTCGGGGATCACGATCACGGTGCGGTAGCCGCGCACCGAGGCCACCAGCGCCAGCCCGATTCCGGTATTGCCCGCGGTGCCCTCGACGATGGTGCCGCCGGGCCGGATCAGACCGCGCGCCTCGGCATCCCGCACGATCGAGAGCGCCGCCCGGTCCTTCACCGAGAGGCCGGGATTGAGGAATTCGGCCTTGCCGAGGATGGTGCAGCCGGTCTCTTCGGAAGCGCGGCGCAGCCGGATCAGGGGCGTGCCGCCGATGGCGGCGAGCACGTCGGGCGAGACGGCGGAGGATGCGGACATGCGGTGCGGCGGCCTTCCTGAGCGCCCGCGCGGGGCGGCGGATCAGGCAGGCTTAACCAACCGATTTTCAGGAATCCAGGTAGCCCGCCTCCCGCAAGGCGTCGGCGACCGCAGTAAAGAAGGGATCATCCGCCTCGGCGGCGTCCTGCGACAGCGTTCTTCCCTCGCCATCGGACGCGGTATCGCTCCGGTCAAAATCCCGGAAGTCCTGCGGCTCCGCCGGGTTTCCGGCCGATGCCGCGGATGCGCCGAGCCCAAAAAGGCCGGCTGCCGTAAGGAAGGTCTCGTTCAGGGAGATCATGGCCGGCTCCTGTCTCGAAACGGGACGATGCCAGCCTAATCGGTTAACCAAATCTTAGCAATATTGGCGAGGTGAACCCAAAAACAGCGTGTCGGCCTTCATCGCTCCGAAGCGCCGGGGGCGGCATGGAAGCCGATCATGCCGCGCCTGCGAGCCGCTCTTGACGCCGCGTTCATCGGCCTCGCGCTGCAAAAGAGCGCCGCGCAAGGCCTGCCTTTCAGAGTTTCGCTTCCGAGGATCTGCACGCGGAGCGAAACCCCCGACCATCCGGCGCGAGCCCTTCGAGCGACCGTCCCGCGCTTTCGGTTCAGGTCCGGTTCAAGCGCGACGGTGCAATGTGGCCGCCGGTCAAGAACTGTGATGTTCCTGCACCGGTTTTGGCGAACCGAGCCGCTTCGGCGCCGCAATCAGGCGGGATGAGCACTCCGTCAAGCTTCTTCCGCTAGACGCTTCTCTCGCGGCTGTTCGATCCGCCGCCTTCGATGCCTGCCCCGTTTTCTCTCAGTCGCGAATCCAATCCATGACGGTCGTCGCCCTCATCGCCTGCAACCTGCTGCTGGCGGGCCTGTTTTCCCTGGTCGCCGTCGCCCTCGACTGAGGGCCTCCCGAGACGACCCCCGCCATGCCGTCGTGGGCGACAGCACACGGTCGGCGGCCGGGCGTCTCGTGAGGCGCTTTTGAGCGCCGCGCTCCCGCGCAAACCCGCACCGCATCCTTCAAGAACCCCGGTCGCTCCGTCGCGGCCGGGGTTTTCGGCTTGCCGGGACCGTTTTCGAGAGCGTCAGTCGCGCGGCGCCCGGTCCTGCAGTGTGTCCAGGCGGCCGATGAGCGCTTCGAGGCGCTCGCCGACGGGCTCGGTGAGGCTGTCGGCATAGTGGCTGCGCAGGTTCTTGCCGAGATGGCGGCGCACGCTCGGGCTCAGCGGCGGCGCGGCCGCGGCATCCTCTGCGCGTTTCGTGTCGTCGATGGGCTTCGTCACGGATCGTCTCCCGTCCGGTGCCGGAAGCGGCTGTGAGGCGGCGATCCTGCGCGCTCGAAAGTTAAGGCGAGTTTTACTGAGGCGACCAAGAAGCGATTAACCCTCCGTGCCGGGGCACGGAGGGTTCTTCTTCCTCGAAACCATCGGTCCACGTGCGGTCGCCGTTCTTACCGGGTCGTCGGCAGGAGCAGGTCCGGCAGCCAGAGGGCGATGCCCGGCACGAGGCAGAGCAGGACGATGGCGACACCCATCAGGATCACGAAGGGCAGGGTGCCCCAGATGATGTCCTTGAGCGGGATGTCGGGGGCGATGTTCTTGATGACGAAGATGTTGAGGCCCACCGGCGGGTGGATCAGGCCCATCTCCATGGTGATCGTCATCACCACGCCGAACCAGACGAGGTCGAACCCGGCATCCTTGAGCGGCGGCAGGATGATCGGCGCCGTCATCAGGATGATCGAGACCGGCGGCAGGAAGAAGCCGAGCGCGATGACGAGCGCCAGGATGGTCGCGAGCAGGAGCCAGGGCGAGAGCTGCATCGCGACGATGGCCTGGGCCGCCGCTTGGCTGATGTGGAGGTAGCTCATCACGTAGGCGTAGAGGAGCGACATGCCGATGATCAGCATCAGCATGGTCGATTCCCGCAGCGTCGCCGTGAGGATCGGGTCGAGATCGCGGAAGCGCCACACGCCGTAGATCACCGCGATCAGCGCCAGCGCCAGCAGGCCGCCGAGGCCGGCGGTCTCGGAAGGCGTGGCGTAGCCGCCGTAGAGCGCGACCATGACGCCGGTGAGCAGCACCACGAAGGGCAGCACCCGCGGCAGCGTCGAGAAGCGCTCGCGCATGCTGTAGCTGTCCTCCTTGAGGATCGGATGCTGCGCGCCCGTCCGCTCGTAGGCGAGCTTGGCCGCCGCGAATTCGGAGCGGAAGCGGAACACCGACCAGCTGGCAAACAGCGCGACCAGCAGGAAGCCCGGGCCGATGCCGGCCAGGAACAGGCGCCCGAGCGATTGCTCGGCGGCCACCGCGTAGAGGATCATGGTGATCGAGGGCGGCAGCAGGATGCCGAGCGTGCCGCCCGCGGCGATGATCCCGGCGGCGAAGCCCGGCGAGTAGCCGCGGCGGCGCATCTCCGGAATGCCCGCCGAGCCGATCGCCGAGCAGGTGGCGGGCGAGGAGCCGGCCATCGCCGCAAACAGCGCGCAGGCGAACACGTTGGCGATGCCGAGGCCCCCGGGGATGCGGTGCATCCAGGCATGCATCGCCGAGTAGAGATCCTGGCCCGCCTTGCTCCGTCCGATCGCTGCGCCCTTCAGGATGAAGAGCGGGATCGAGAGCAGCGTGATCGAGGCCATCTCCTCGTAGACGTTCTGCGCCACCGTATCGAGCGAGGCGGCGGGCATGAACACGTACATGAAGGCCAGGGCCACGAAGCCCAGCGCGAAGGCGATGGGGATGCCCGAGAGCATCGCCCCCAGCGTCGCCCCGGCATAGAGGAAGCCGATCGCGGCGGTGCTCATGCCTTGCCTCCCTTCGTCGTGACCGGCCGAACCGGGGCCGCTGTCGGTGTGGTCGGTGTGATCGTACTCTCCAGGGGGTCCGGCCCCTCGGGCGTCAGATCCGGGCGGCCGCGCATGTCGCGGTTCACGTCCGCCCCGATGCCGATCTTCGGCTTGGCCCAGCCGGCGGCGCGCGGGCCGTAGAGGACGGCCTCCGTGATCTGCAGGACGAACTGGACGGCGAGCAGGCTCATGCCCGCGGCCATCAGCAGGTAGGGAATCCAGAGCGGCGGCCCCCAGGTCGATTGCGAGATCTGGCCGTCCTCCCAGGCCTCGTGGAACAGGCTCCAGCTCTTCCAGGCGAAGAAGGTCACGAAGGCGAGGCTGACGATGTCGACGAAGATCAGGCGTACCCGGTTGACGCCCGGCGACAGCAGGCCGGTCAGCGCCTCGATGGCGACGTGGCCGCGCTTGGCCTGGACGCCCGCCGCCGAGAGGAAGGTCGCGCCGACAATGAGGAAGACGGCGGTCTCGTCCTGCCACTCGGTCGGCTCGTGGAAGACGTAGCGGGTCAGGACGGAGTAGCTGAGCACGAGGCAGGCGGCGACGAGCGCCAGCCCGCCGCAGACCAGGATGAGGTGGTTGAGCCGGCGCGTGGTCCGCTCGAACACGCCGAGCAGGCCCGGAATCCGCGGCTCCTCGGCGCGTTTCGTCTCGGAGGCGGCCGAGGCCGCGTCGAAGGCGTGGCTCATCCGACCTTCTCCGCCAGCTTGAGCAGCTCGGCGCAGCTCGCGTTCTTGTTGGCAAAGTCCTTCCAGGCGGTGTCGCGGGCGATGTCGCGCCACTTGCCGAGATTGACCTCGTCGAGCTGCACCACCTTGGCGCCGGCCTTGCCGAACACTTCCTCGACACGGGTGTCGTCGGCCTTGGCGCCCTCCTGGCCGAAGCTCTCGAGCTCGGCGCCGACCGCCATAACGAGATCCTGCTGGTCCTTGGGCAGACCGGAGAACACGATCTTCGACATCATGATCGGCTCCAGCATGAACCAGTAGGAGCGCTCGCGGCCGGAGGTCAGGGCCTTCGAGATCTCCTCCAGGCGGAACGAGATCAGGCTGGTGGAAGAAGTCAGCACCGCGTCGCAGGCGCCGGTCTGCATCGCGGCATAGGACTCGTTCGACGGCAGCGAGAGCGTGGCCGCGCCGGCCTGCTTCATCATCAGGTCCATCTCGCGCGAGCCGCCGCGGACCTTCATGCCCTTGGCGTCGTCGGGCGTCAGCAGGGGGCGCTCGCGGCTGGCGATGCCGCCGGCCTGCCAGACCCAGGACACCAGCACGATGCCCTTGGCCTCCAGGATCTCGGTGAGCTTGCGGCCGACGGGCGCGTCCTTCCAGGCGAGCGCCTGGGCGTAGGAGGAGACCAGCGCCGGCATCAGGCCGATATTCATCTCCGGCACCTCGCCGCCCGCGTAGGGCGAGGGATAGAGCGAGAGGTCGAGCGCCCCTTTGCGCATGGCGCTGAACTGGGCGTTGGTCTTCATCAAGGAGGAGCCGGGATAGACCTGCACCTCCATCGCGCCCTTCGAGCGCTCCTTGATGGCAGCCGCGAATTTCCGGCACATCCGGTCGCGGAAGTCGCCCTCGTCGATCGAGCCGCCGGGGAACTGGTGCGAGAGCTTGAGGGTCGTCGCGGCCCGGGCCGGACCGGTTCCGAGCTTCAGCAGGGCAGGCGCGGCAAGCCCGGCCGCGAGCAGGTGGCGGCGGTTCAGCGTCATGGCGTTTCCTTCCCAATACCGCTTTCGCGGAATTCTGCTCGTCCGTTCACGCGGACTTTTGTGCAGCGCACAATATACGTTTCAGCGCAGCATTTAATGCAAGATCGCGTCATCTTGCATATTTTGTCAACGCCCTTGAATATGGATCGGCAGGAAATCGCCGATGACTCGACCGATGAACCAGACCCAGCGCCTCAGGCAGACGATCGAGGACGAGATCGTCGAGGGGCGCCTCGCCCTCGGCGCGCGTCTCGACGAGACGCAGCTCGCCGAGCGCTTCGGCGTCTCGCGCACGCCGATCCGCGAGGCGCTGCTGCAACTGGCCGCGACCGGGCTCGTCGAGACCAAGCCGCGCCGCGGCATGGTGGTGAGCGCGCCCGAACCGGGGCATCTCCTGGAGATGTTCGAGACGATGGCGGAGCTGGAGGCGGCCTGCGGCCGGCTCGCCGCGCGCCGCCTCACCCCGGAGCTCGAGGCGGAGTTGACGGGCGCCCTCGCATCCTGCGCACGGGCGGCCGCCGCGGGCGATCCGGAAGCCTATTACGGTGAGAACTACGTCTTCCACACGGTGATCTACCGTGCCTGCCGCAACGATTTCCTGTGCGGGCAGGCGCTGGCACTGCACCGCCGCCTCTCACCCTACCGGCGGCTGCAGCTGCGCGCCCGCCACCGGATGGCGCAGTCGCTGGCCGAGCACGAGGCGGTCGTCGCCGCGATCCTCGCCAGCGACGGCGCCGCGGCGGCCGATCAGCTCCGCCGCCACGTCCTGATTCAGGGCGACGGGTTTTCGGAGCTGGTGGCGAACCTGCGGGCGCTGGATCACAGCGCGGCGTGAGCACGCCGAGGGGCCGCACGCTTCTGGTGCTCTGGTGGGGGCGGCGCGGAGTCCGTAAGCTCAAGCTTCGCGGCTCGCCGTGGAGGTTCTCAGTGTCCCGCCGCCCCATTCCAGGCGCCCTTCCCGTCGCGCTCGCTCTGACGACCCTCGCCGGATCGCCCGCCCTGGCGCAGCCCACCGGACGGCCGGTCTACGAGGGCGCGGGCGGCGATCCGCGGATCTCGGTGTCCCAGCCGGAATCGACGAGCCAGGCCTCGGGCGGCTACGTGCGCTCGATCGAACCCTCCCTCGGACCGCTCGGCGACCCGTTCGGCCTGCGGCTCCTGCTGAAGGAGCGGGGCATCGAGTACAGCCTCACCTACATCGCCGAGACGCTCGGCAATCCCGTCGGCGGCATTCGCCAGGGGGCGATCGTCGAGGACCGGCTGAACCTGCGGCTCAATATCGACCTGCAGCGGCTCGCCGGCTGGGACGGCGCCACGATGCACGCCAACGCCTACTTCATCCACGGCACCGGCCTGTCGCGCTACTACGTCGGCAACCTGATCCCGGCGAGCGTGATCGAGGCGCTGCCGGCCTCCCGCCTCTACGTGCTGTGGCTCGACCAGCAGCTCTTCGACGGGAAGCTCGGCATCCGGGTCGGCCAGCAGGCGGCCGACACCGAGTTCTTCGTCAGCCAGACCGCGACCCTGTTCGTGAATTCGACCTTCGGCTGGCCGGCGATCACCGGGCTCGACCTGCCGAGCGGCGGCCCGGCCTACCCGCTCGCCGCGCCTGCGATCCGGGCCAAATACGTGCCGGGCAACGGCTTCTCGCTCCAGGCCGGGCTCTACGACGGCGACCCGGCCGGGGCCAGCCGCCCCGGCGACGACCCCGAGGGGCAGCGCCTCGACCGCACCGGTACCAATTTCCGCACCCGCGACCCCGCCCTCGTCGTGGCCGAGGCGACCTACGCCTTCAACACGCAGGAAGGTTCGAAGGAACTGCCCGGCGACATCACCCTCGGGGGCTGGCAGCATTTCGGGCGCTTCGAGAGCTTGCGCTTCGATCAGACCGGCCTGCCGCTCGCCGACCCGAACTCCACCGGCATCGGCCGGCGCCTGCGCGGCAATGCCGGGATCTACGCGATCTGGGACCAGACGCTCTACCGGGAAACCGGCAAGGACGACGAAGGCCTCGGCTTCTTCGTGCGGGCGGCGTGGTCGCCGACCCGTTCCAGCCTCGTCTCCGCCTATCTCGACACCGGCCTCGCCTATAAGGGCCTGTTGCCCGGCCGCGACGACGACACGGTGGGCCTCAGCCTGGCGCATGCCCGCCTCTCCGACGACGCGCGCCGGTCCGATATCGACACCATCGTCCTGACCGGCATGCCGATGCCGCGGCGGCGGGCCGAGACGGTGATTGAGGCGACCTATCAGGCGGTGGTGGTGCCGGGCTTCACCGTCCAGCCGGACGCGCAACTGATCCTGCATCCCGGCGGCGGCATCGCCAACCCGCGCGACCCGGAAGGCCGTCGCGTGCGCAACGCCGCCGTGCTGGGGCTTCGCGCGACGGTTCAGTATTGAGGGGACGGGCCTTCGAGGCTCGGAAGGCCCCATTGGGCCGGCACCCTACGATGCGATTTCTAAGTCCGTGTGGAGGAAGTCCCGACCCTTGAAGAGCATCGGAACGCGGCCGGTGGCGGCGCAGGCGTAGGAGAGGCAGTCGGCGAAATTGAGCTGCGCCGGGTGGCCCCGGCCCTTGCCGTAGGTGTCGAAGGCCGCCACCGCCCGGCGGGCGACGGCATCATTAATCGAGACGACGGTGATTCCGGCCGCCTCTAGGAAGGCGTCATACATTTCCTGGGCCGCCGCGACCGGAAGGCCGAGGATGCGCGCCAAGTTGATCACCGCCTCAAGGCGGACATGCGGCCCGGTTTCCCGGCGTTCGGCCGCCTCGATACAGGCAGCGAAGGCGGATGCCTCGGGCTCACCGGCCAGAATGGCGACGACGGCCGAGGTGTCGACGAACATTCAGCGCAACCACAAGGCGTCGCGTTCGTCCTCGCTCAGAGGCGGAGCGGGCGCCCGATCGGCCTTCGCCAGCGCCGCCGCGCGGATCGCAGCCACACGCTCGATCAGGGGGAGAGCCTCGTCGGCGCGCTTGATCTCATGCTGCAAGGCAAGCTTGATCGCGGCGGTGAGGTTGGGCGCGCCGGATTTCTTCATGACGGTTTCAGCGAGGGTCCGGACTTCCTCATCCCTGATGCTAAGCATGGCGGCCCTCCGCAGATGCAGTGCGCGTATGTACCTATGCACGCGATGCGTCGATACAAAAGGGCGCCGTGTCTGGAAGCACCCTGTAGGATTTATTCACCTTCCTCGATCACTTCGGCAACGCCTCAGCAGAACGAAGCTCAATCCTTTGCATGAAAGGCCTTGATGCTGACAATGATCCGCGTGCGCACCGCAATGAAAAGTGACGCTGCTGACATGGTGGCATTCATGCGAGCGCTATCGATCGAAGCGCCCGATACCATCACACACCGGTCTCCTCCGGGTGTCGAAGAGGGCATCGAGTTTATCAATCGCGCTGCCGTTTCAAATCGCAGCTTTATCTTGCTGGCCCTCGATGGCGATGACGTTGTGGGTCTCCTGGATTTCTGGACAGGAAGCTCAAGAGAAACGTGCCACGCTGCTCGATTCGGCATGTCGGTCCTGAAAGATCGACGCAATCAGGGGATCGGTCGGAAGCTCGTTGAAACGTCGATAGCCCGCACATCGGATTGGGAGGGGTTCTGTCGCATCGAGGCTGAAGTTGCTCCGTGGAATGCGCCCGCTATCCATCTCTACGAACAATTGGGTTTCCAGCGGGAAGGTCGGAAGTCCAAAGCTCTCAATATCCGCGGCAAGCCGGAGGATATGCTCATGATGGCGCGGACGTGGTGAGACCATTCAAGGACAGGGGCAGCCCTTCGCTTCACACCCTCAACCGACGTCGGCCATGAGCCGGCGTCGGTTGAGGGGCCCGAGCCCTCAGAACGAGGCCCGCACGCCTCCGAACACGCTGCGGCCGTTGCCCGGAAAGAACGCCACCGGCCCGCCGGCCACGGTCGCGGCGTTGGTCACCACCGAAATGTCGGAGACGTAGCGTTCGTCCGTCAGATTGCGGGCATCCATGAACAGCGAGACGCCGTTGGCAAAGTCGATGCCGGTCTGGAGGCCGAGGAGAGCATAGCCCGGCACCTTGAGGGTGTTGGCGTGGTCGGCGAAGGCGCCCTGGGGCACCCAGTCGAGGGTGGGGGCGAGATGGAAGCCGCTCGGATGCCGGTAGCCCAGCACCGTGCGCAGGACGTTCACCGGCACACCGGCGATGCGGTTGTTGCCGAAGACCGGGTCGCCGACGAAGCGGAAGTCGTTATGGGTCCAGATCTGCGTCAGGCTGAGCCGGTCGCCGATGCCGGTGAGGTCGGTGGCGAGGTCGAGGGTCACGGCGGCCTCGACGCCCTGGTGGCGGGTGCGCGGGGCGTTGAAGGTCGCCGCCGGGATGTTCAGGCCGGGATTGGGCGTGAAGTTGATCAGCGCGTCGCGGACTTCCGCCCGGTAGAGCGTCACGTCCCAGGCGAGGCGGTCGATCCGGCCGCGCGAGCCCGCCTCGTAGGTCCAGGCGCGCTGGGCCTCGAGCGGCACGAAGGTGGTGCCGAGCAGGTTCATCTGCGCGAGGTCGGAGAAGTCCGGCACGTCGCGCGAGCGGGTGATGTCGGCAAACACCTGAATGTCCGGCAGCGGCTGCCATAGCAGGCCGAGCTTCGGGTTGATGCCCTCGTAGGTGACGTTGGCAAAGCGCGCGGCGGGGTTGGCCGGTAGGCCGCCCTTGTCGCTGAAGGTGCGGTTCGAGGAGAACAGCTTGGCGCCGGTCATCAGCGCCATGTCGGGCCGGAACCAGAACCGGTTCTCGGCATAGGCCTCGTAGTTCGAGGCGCTCTGGCGGGCATTGAGCGTCTGAGCGCCGCGGAACCCCGCCACGTTCACGAACTGCCGCGCCTCGTTGATGCCGGCGAAGGCCCGCAGCCCGAGGATCAGGTCGTTGCGGAAGCCGCCGAGATCGAAGGTGCCGGCCCAGCGCGGCGCGACGCCGTAGGTCCAGCCGTCCTGGTCGATCACTTGGAAGATCGGGTGATAGAGGTTCTTGTGAATCGCCCAGGAATCGAGGTCGAGGCGCCCGACTTCCAGCTCGAACGAGGTGCGGTTGGCGATCCGCTCCGTCGTGACCTTTCGCGATTGGTTGCCGGTGATTGCCGCCGGGTTGGCGAGGCGTGGATTGTTCAGCGCGTTGAACAGCGAGAGCGAGCCGGGCAGCTTCTGGTCGGTGTCATAGAAACCGAGGAAGAACCGCGTCTCGACGCCCGGCGCGAGGCGGTAGCCGAAATTGGCGTTCACGTTGCGGGTGCGCTGGGTCTCGTGATCGCGGAATCCGTCGGAATGGGTCGCGGTGCCCGAGATCAGGACATCGGCCGGCCCCGAGATCCGCGAGATCTGGAAATGCTCGCGGATCGTGTTGAAGCTGCCGCCGTCGATCCGCAGAATATTGGGCGCGAGCGCCGTGTGGGCGGTCGGCGTCACGAAGTTCACCGCGCCGCCGAGCGTCGTCGCGCCGAAGGTGAGCGCATTGCCGCCCTTGTAGACCTCGACCGAGCGCAGGCTCAGCGGATCGATCTGATAGAAGTCGCCGCTGCCGTCGGCGAGGTTGAGCGGGATGCCGTCCTGCAGCAGCTCGATGCCGCGGACATGGAAGCCGCGGGCGATGCCGGAGCCGCGGATCGAGAGGCGCATCTCCTGGCCGTAGCGCTCCTGCACGTACACGCCGGGCACGTCCTTCAGCACGTCGCGCACGGTGTTGGCGTAGCGGTCCTGGAACGTCGCCGCATCGACGAAGGCGACCGAGCCGACGGTGGCGTTCACCGCCGCCCGCTGCGCGGCCACGCTCGGCACGGTGAGCGAGCCGGCGGTCTCGGCCGGTCCGGCGGGGAGCCCGGTGGCGGGCGAAGCGGAGACGCTGATTTCCGAAAGCGTCGCGCGCTCCGGAGGCGCCTGCGCAAGGACGGGGGCGGACAGGACGAGGCCGGAGACGAGCAGGGTCGAGGGCAGGGCGGCACGCGGCACGGCCCGGTGACGGAAAGGCATGAGGAAACGTCCGTTGTCTGAAGGATCGGGAGAGGCGATCGATCAGGCGACGGGCGGGGCGCGTGCGCTCGGGCGTGTGCCGGGCGGCGCACGAGGGAGGGCGACGATCTCGGGCCGCCATGCGATCGGGGCGGTCCGCTCCCGCGGCCACGCCACGATGGCGTGGGCGGGCTCCGGAACGTCCAGGCTCGGCAGGGCGTGCGCGGCCTGGCAGCAGGGCAGGTGCCCGTGGCCCGGATGCGACTTCAGGGGGCCGTCGGACTCCCCGGCATCGGGGGCGCAGAGGATGTGGACGAGACCGTTCTGCGGGCCGAGGCTTCCGGCGAGCGAGGCTCCGCCGAGGACGACCTGCAGGGCAAGCGCGTAGAGCGCGGCCACGGCGATGACCGCGCGGCACACGGACCATCCCGGCAAGCGCCCTCGCATGGCGCCAGCTATGGCCAAGCTTGCCCGAACGTCAACGCAGGCCGGTTTCGGAGAACGCTGTTTTCTGATGCGGTCGGCCGCGGAAGGGAGGAACGGCACCCGCGGGCCGAAACGGTCAGGTGCTGCGGCCGTCGGAAACCAGTTTTCGCAATTGCTTGAGGGCGAGGGCGTGCCCCGCGTTCAGGTCGAGCGGTCCGGCAAAGCCGCCGTCGCGGTCCATCATGTAGACCATCAGCGTATGCTCCAGGGTGTAGTCGCCCCCCGGCAGCGGCACCCGCTTCACATAGGCGCGGTAGTCGCGCGCCACCCGCTCGATCTGCTGCGGCGTGCCGGTCAATCCCGTGATCCGGTCGGTGAACGAGGCCATGTAGTCGCGCATCACCGCCTGCGTGTCCCGCTCAGGGTCGAGGGTGATGTAGTAGGCCTGGATGTCGCCGCCCTGCGCCCCGAATGCGTCGAGCAGGGTGCCGAGGTCGGCCAGCGTCGTCGGGCAGACGTTCGGGCACTGGGTGAAGCCGAAGAAGACGAGGAAGGGCTTGCCCTTCAGCGCCTGCGAATCGACGGCGCCCCCCTTCGAGGATTCGAGCCGGAACGGGCCGCCGACCACCGACAGGGCAGAGGGCCTGTCCCCCCGCGGCAGGAAGGCGACCGTCGCCGCCACGATGCCGACGAGGGCGAGCGCGAAGGCGACGAGGATCAGCGTGCCTCCCCGCTGCGAGGCGGGAGGGGCCGTCCGGGGCCCGGGCCCGGGTTCAGTGGCCATGGTCGTGTCCCCCGTGATCGTGCGCCGCGGGCCCCTTCTCGGACCGTGTCTCGGGGGCCTTGGCGGCCAGACTCTCCACGGCGAACTCGACCGGAACGGTCCCGGCCCGCTCGAAGCGCAGCGTCCCCTTCACCCGCTCGCCCTTCTTCAGCGACGCCTTCAGGTCGAGGAACATCAGGTGATGGCCGCTGGGGGCGAGCGTCACCGTCTGGCCGGGCGGGATCGCCAGGCCGTCGGCGAGCGGCGCCATCTTCATCACGCCGCCCTCCATCGACATCGTGTGCAACTCCCCGCGCCCGGCCGTCTCGATCGCGCCGCCGGTGAGCCGGTCGGGCTCGGTGCCGGTATTCGTGACCGTGAGGTAGCCGGCCGCGACCCGCGCGCCGCCGGGCGTCGCCCGTGACCAGGGATGGCCGACCTTGAGCGGGCCGGCCTTGTAGTCATGGGCGTGGGCCGGGCTGGCCGCGGCAAAGCCGAGAGCAAGGAGGGCGGCCGGGAAAGCGTGAAGGCGCATGGTCGTGTGTCCGTTCGGAGCGGGAAAGGGGATGGCGCGCGGAGTTCGGGCCTCGAGCCCCGCGCGGCGGTTCTCCATCGCGGCTCTGGCCCGCGCGGCGGTGTCGCCGGTCAGTGGTGGTGCTTGTGGCCGTCGGCCTCGGGCGCGGCGGCGCCGGGTCCTTGCCTGTCGGGTCCTTGCGCGCCGATCGGTGCCACGGTGAAGGTCACCGGCACCGTTCCGGCCCGCTCGAAGGTCAGCGTGCCCGCGACGGTCTCGCCCGCCTTCACCCCGTCCTTCAGATCGAGGAACATCAGGTGGTAGCCGCCGGGCTTGAGCACGACGCCAGCCCCGGGAGCGAGGGCGAGGCCGCCCTCGACGGGGGCCATCTTCATCACGCCGCCCTCCGTCGTCATCGAGTGGATCTCGGCGCGGCCCGCCAGGGGGATCGCGGCGCCCGTCAGCCGGTCGGGCCCGGGGCCGGTGTTGCGCAGCGTCACGTAGCCGCCGGCGACCTTCGCGCCCCCCGGCGTCGCCCGCAGCCAGGGCGCCTCGATCGCGATCGCTCCGGCCTTCGCGGCGGGGGCAGCCGGCGCCGCCGTTGCCGTGGCTTGGGTCGCCGTTCCCTGCGCGGCGATGACCCGCACCGCCGGAGCCGGTGCCTTCAGGGCCTGCGCGCTCCCGTTCTCGGCCGGAACATCGCTCCAGCGGTAGCTGCCCTCGGTGCAGTCCTGCTCGACGGGGAAGTAGATCGTGGCGCCCGGCGCGAAGGCGTCGGAAATCCGGGCGAAGAAGGTGAACTCGTCGATCTGCTCGTCCGGCAGGCTGCCGCCGCTCCAGGTGATTTTCGTGACGCCCTCCGAGACCTGTCCGTGGAAGGACGGGTAGGACCGGGCATAGGCCGACTTGACGGTTTCGATCGTCCAGCCGGGCTTCGGCATCGGCTTGGCCCCGGTCACGCCCTCGGGGATGGTGACGCTGATGCGAGTGGTCGGCCGGCCGTCGCAGCCGTGCATGATCTGGACGACGCCGCGATAGGCGGCGTTGGGCACGGCCTCCTTGCGCTCCAGCACGGCATGGGCCGAGGCGGGCGAGACGAGGCCGAAGACGGCGCAAGAAACAGCGCTTGAGCCGATCAGGACGAGCGGCAGGGCGGCGCGAAGAGGGGCGCTGAGGCAGAAGCGGGGCATGGGACGGTTCCGGTTGTCTGACATCGAAGGATCGCTTGGCGAGGGATCGCTCGGCGACGGATCGTTTGGATCGGGCGGGTCAGGCAGCCGGCGGGGCTCGGGCGTGGGCGAGGGTGAAGGGTGGCGGACGGGCCGTCCGGTGTGGCGCGCGAAACCAGTCGGCACGGGCGGCGTCCCGCTCGGGCCGCGCGGCCTCGGCGGAGAGGTGAGGCGGGAGCGTGGCGGCGGGCGCGTGATGCGCGGCGGTGCAGCAGCCGGCGTGGTGTGAATCCGGGGCCGGGAGCCCGTCCGTCGCCGCCTCGGCGGAGACGGTTCCGTCCGCGATCTGTTGCGCGATCGGCTGACACAGGAAGGCGGGGGCGCCCGTGACGGGAAGGGCGGCAATGCTGCCGAGCAGGGCCTGGAGCACCAGCGCGTAGAGGGCGGCCACGGCGGTCAGCCCGCGCAGGACGCGCGGCGCTCCTCCGGTCCGGTCGCGGCGTGGGCTCGGCATGGACACGAGCCTTACGCCGCTTCGTGCCGCTCCGGTAGAGGCCGGGCCGGCGCCATGCCGCCGCGCCCCGGCGAGGCCTCCCCGAGAGCATCCCTGGACGCTCTGCGTGCGCCCTCACACGCGGACGCCATAATGTAGCCCGGAACGGCATGGCTTCTTAACCACGAGACCGCGACAACCGCGGCACGAGGACTTGGCCGAGACTTGGTTCTTTGACGCCTCGCGTTTGAGCCATGACTCCCGGCCGGATCCACCGACCGCACCTTTATCCAGAGCCCGGATCGATGCTGCAGAGCGCGCGCCACCCCCACTTCCGCCCCCTCGCTGCCGCCCTCGTGGCGGCGACGGTGCTCGCCGGCCCGGCGCTCGCCCGCGAGGGCGGGTTCGCCCAGGCCGAGTGGGCGCAGGACTATTCCTCGCCGACCACCATGCAGGTGCATCGCTCCTCGACGCCGATCCTCTCGCCCGACACCATCGCGGCGACCGAGGCGATGGCCGAGAAGTACCGCGCCATCGTCTCCCGTGGCGGCTGGCAGAACGTGACCGGCGCGGCCGGCCTGCGCGTCGGCTCCCGCGGACCGGCGGTGGCGGCGGTGCGCCAGCGCCTGATCGTCACCGGCGACCTCGATGCCACGGCCGGCGGTGCGGGCGTCTACGATTCCTACGTCGCGGCCGGCGTGAAGCGTTTCCAGGCCCGGCACGGCCTGTCGCAGACCGGCCAGATGAGCCCGGCGACCCAGGCGGCGATGAACGTGCCCGCCGAGGTGCGCCTGCGCCAGCTCGAGACCAACGTGATCCGCCTGCGCTCCTATTCGGGCGATCTCGGCCGGCGCTTCGTCATCACCAACATCCCCGCCGCCCTGGTGCAGACGGTGGAGAACGGCCAGGTCGTGACGCTGCACGCCGCGGGCGTCGGCAAGATCGACCGCCAATCGCCGATCATGAACACCAAGGCGACGCAGATCAATTTCAACCCGACCTGGACGGTCCCGGCCTCGATCGTGAGGAAGGATCTGATCCCGAAGATGCAGAAGGATCCGAACTACCTCACGGACAACAAGATCCGCATCCTCTCGGGGGGGCAGGAGATCTCGCCGCGCTCCGTGAACTGGAACTCGGACGAGGGCACCCGCTACACCTACCGTCAGGATTCCGGTGCCGACTTCAACTCCATGGGCGTGGTGCGCATCAACATTCCGAACGCGCACGGCGTGTTCATGCACGACACCAATTCCCGCGGCGTGTTCGGCGACGACTTCCGCTTCATCTCCTCGGGCTGCGTGCGCGTGCAGAACGTGCGCGAGTACATCACATGGCTGCTGAAGGACACGCCCGGCTGGGACCGTGCCCATGTCGAGCAGGCGGTGGAGAGCGGCCAGCGCATCGATGCGACGCTGACCCAGCCCGTGCCGGTCTACTGGACCTACATCACCGCCTGGGCGACCCCGGACGGCACGGTGCAGTTCCGCGACGACATCTACAAGCGCGACGGCGTGAACGTGCCCTCCACCATCGAGGCGCCGACGCCGGTCGCCAGCGCCGCCTCGACCCGGCCCGAAGTGTACGAGCCGGGCGACGAGGAGAACTAGAGTGCCTCACAAAACGCCCGGTCTCTGACCGTTCTGGTTCTGGCGATGACAGCGCGGCGGGGGTTTCGTGAGAGACACCAAGCGCCGGCTCGTTCGAACCATCTGCTGGGGTAATACGAACAGCCCGGGCCGGATCTCGTATCCGCCCGGGCTGTTCGCGTTTTCAGGGCGCTTGAACCCGCGCGCGGCCCTCTCGCCGCAGGGCCGCGTGTCGTGACGAGCGTCCGGCTTCCGGAGCGCGCGAATTTTTTCGAAAAAAACTAGGACGGCAAAGTCTGCTGTTGCGCGTGTTGTTCGAGGGCCTTGAGATAGGCGTCGGGATCGCGGCGGAAGCGGGTGCGTTGAGTGCGCGCCTGCCTGCGGATGTCGAGGGATCGGCGTAGGGCTCGCCATTTCTCTGGATCGACCCGGCAGAGGTCGCGTCCGGATGGTGCCCGAGTTCGGGAGTGAATGCCGGCCACGAGCCGCACGGCGCCCCGCAGCACCGCGCCGGGCGAGGCGGTCTTGCGTCCGGTGGCCCGCCGCTCGTGGTAGCGCTGGGAACCGAACAGTTGCTCCAGGGCATTGTTGGTGCGTGGCAGGTCCGCCCCGTCGGCGGCGTGGAACAGTCCCGGTCGATAGCTGCGCGCGACCTTGGCGAAGTGGTCGAGGGCGGGACCCAGCCCTTTCACCCGATCCCGGTGGCGCCGCATCGCCCCCAGCAAGCCGTCGAAGCGCCGCCGGACCTTGGCCCCCGGCTCACCGGCGGGGTTGGTCAGGAGGCGGGCGCCCGCGTGTACGAAGACGAAGCCTCGGCTGATCGCCGGCCAGAGGGCGGCCGTGCCGGCGAGCGCCCGCTCGATCAACTGCTGGAGCCGCCCGAGCGGGCGCGAGCCCTGCGCCTCGGCCCCCCTTTTGAGCGCACCCGTTCCAAGCTTCCGGCCACCTTCTCCAAGCGGTCCTTCAAGCGCAGGCCCGCCGCGTCGAGCGGGGCGCGACCGTCGTCGGTGATCGCGCTGCGGATCGCGCTCGCATAGCCGCGCACCAGATCCGCCTCCCTATCCGTGCGCCCCTCCACCCCCCGCTCGATCGGGCGTACGCCGCGCACGCCCTTCTTCAACTCCTTCTTGGCGTGCCGGTCGGCCTCGAAGATCGGCAGGGCGGCTTCACGCAGGAAATGGAAGTGGCAGAGTTGATGAGGCACGCCCGGCAGGACCAGGGCCACCGCCTTGCGGACGGACTGCTGACCGTCGCTGATCACCCCTACCACCGGCACACCGACCGCCGCGATGACCTCACGCAGCAGGACGGCCAGATCCTCGGCCGTGCCCGACAGCAGGCTGCGGGCCAGGAGCACCGTGCCGGAGAGGCAGTCGCGCAGCACCCAGAGCACCTCGTGCCCGACATCCGGCTGCAGGCCGTCGAGCGCCCGGATCATCCGATCCTGCCCGGCCAAGTGTCGGCGCAGGTGAGCGGGGTCTGCGAGTTGGGTGGCCACGACCTCGTCGTAGCGGTCGAGCAGGTTGGTCACGCTGCGTTCGGCGATGGCGACCCCGCGCCCGCGCAGGATCGCGTGGATTTCCGGCACCGAGCGATGCTCGCGGTGGCGCAGGGCGCCCACCAGGGCCACGACGTCGAGGCCGAACTCGTGGTGCGGCAGGGCGAGCGCGCCTTCGGCCTCCGGGCGGTAGGGCTTGTGGAAGCGGACGCAATCCGCAGCCTCGCAGCGACGGATCTTCAGACGCAGGCGCACCGTGCCGGTCAGCGTCACCATCGTGCGACGATTCTCGTAACGGATCCGCATCGCCCGGCCGCAGATCGGGCAGAGCTGGCGGACCGGAGCCAAGACCCGTTCACGATCCGCCGTCCGACACTCGGTTCGGGACATCGCGCGCCTCCAGCAGGCGCCCCCATAACGTCAAACACCAGACAGCCGGCTTTGCCGTCCTAGAAAAAAAGAACGAGGCGCCGGATTAAAGGCGTGGGCCAGCCGTCAACGGATTATGGTGGCCGACAGAATGCGCTCGAAACGCTCCGAAATCGTCGACCTGCTGGTGCCCTTGCGGCGCTACGCCCGGTCGCTCACGCGGGATTCGCTGAAAGCGGATGACCTCGTCCACGATACCATGGTTCGCGCCCTCGAATCGCGCGCGAACCTGAGGCCGGATACCAACCTGCGCACCTGGATGATGACGGTGCTGCACAACGTCTTCATCGATGAGCAGCGCCGCAAACGCGTCGAGGCACGCCACGCCGATGTGCTGGTGCAGCTCTCCGACGACGTGGCACCGCCGGCCCAAGAGGGGCAGGTGCGGCTCATGCAGATCCGCAAGGCGTTCGAAGGACTGCCCGAGGAGCAGCGCGCTGCGCTCCACCTCGTGACGCTCGAAGGCATGGCTTATGCCGATGCGGCGGCCGTGCTCGGAATCCCGATCGGGACCCTGATGTCGCGGCTCGGCCGCGGCCGGGCGGCCCTGCGCGCCTTCGAGGAGGGCGGCCGCAAGGGCAAGACCACCGCCGGCTCCTCCGACGATGGTCCCGACCGTGGTCGTGCACATCTGCGCGTCGTCGGTGGGAATTGATGACCCTGTTGAGCCGTTAACAACAAAGACACCGGAAAACGAAGAGGTTCGACGGTGGGCAAGCAGGGCAGTCGGAGTGGGCTGATGATCGATCCGGTTACGGAAACCGAACTCATCGCGTATGTCGATGGTGAACTCGAGCCGATGCGTCGGGTCGAGGTCGAGGCGCATCTCGCGCGCAATCCTCAGGACGCCTTGCAGGTCATGGCCGACCTGCGCGACCGCGACGCCCTGCGCGAAGCCTTCTTGCCGGTGCCGAGCCTGCCGCCGGAGCGGCTGCGCTCCAGCGCTCGCCGGATCGACCGCGCCTTCGCGTGGCAGCGGGTTCGCTCCCGCCTGCGCCGGGCGGCGGCGGTGGTGGTCCTGGTCGGGGCTGGCTGGCTCGCCCACACCGAGAGCGGCAGCTTCGGCGTTCCCGGCTCCTTCGCCTCGCCGATCGATCCGTCCCTGGCCGAGGAAGCGAAGCAGGCCCGCGAGGCCGTGCAGATCCGCGCCCGCACGACCAGCCAGCCCATGGCCTCGGCCTACGATCCGGCCGATCTCGAAGCCGCGACCGGTGTCGATCTGCCGCCTCTCCCGAAGGGGTGGATCGTCCGGGACGTACAGATCTTCCCGAGCCGGAGCGGCACGGGGATCGAGGTCTCGATCCAATCGGCCGAGATCGGCGAACTCGCCCTGTTCGCCAAGCACAGCAGTGGCGCGCCCATGTCCGAGGGGACGGAGCCGGTTGCACGCTCGAGCGACGGGACGACCGCCTATTGGCGGACCGGAGGCACGGCCTACGCGCTGAGCGCCTCGCACGACGACCCGGCCCTACACGCCGCGGCCGCCCGCCTTGCCGCGATCCGGAAGTAAGGGTTTCCCCGAACGCGACCGCCGAGCTCCTCGGCGGCGAGCGACCCTAGAACAAGCGCCGGGTGTTTCGTCTTGGATCGATCCAGGCCGAAACACCCGGTTTTCTTTTGGCTTAGAGCATCGTCCTTTTCCGAAGGCCGGCAGCCACCTTTCGGGATGATGCTCTGGGCAACCGCAATGAGGCGGGCTCGTCCCTGTCGTGAGGGATCTGCCCCGCGCTGCCGGCCGGTTTCTGGTCAGACGCAGCCGTCCGGCTCAACTTCAGCCCCGACCGGCAGCGTGAAACAAGGCGTCGGCGCCGGGCCATGAGCCCAATTGATCGCCGGAAAGCGTTTCAGCCCGCGGTCGCCAGGCGATTGGGCTCCGATGATTGCGCTCTGGATCGCCCCCCTGATGACCGCCCCCGGTACGATGCGGTCAGCGACAAGAGGCTCAGATGGTTGCGAGCAATCTTGCCGTGCGTTGCTGCCGTTTCAGGACTCCGCGCAGATGGGCGATGGCGCCCTCCTGCATGCTGCGAAGCGCCTGCGGATCGGACTCGGCGTCGCGCCGCATCGAGACGTAGAATTCGAACCCGCCCGGCTCCGCCGCGGCGATCTGATTCAGCACAAAGGGGAACAGACCGAGTCGCGCGGCCGCCTCGACGGCGTCGAGGAAGGTGAGGGGCGTGAACACCCAGCAATGACACGACTGATAGCGGCCTGACGTGAAGGTGTCGCCAGCCTGCTTGTAGGCCAAAGCCAGCGCGGCGTCGCCGCACAGCCGCGCTGCCTGGGCCGGGTCCTCTCCCGCCCAGATCTCGCCGGGTCCGATGGCCAGTGCCTCGTAGGTGTGGGCGAAGACTTGGCGAAGGCTCGGCCGGGTGTAGTCCAGCAGATCCGCCTCGACCAGTTCGGCGATGGTGCTGTTGGTGCGGCCTACATCGAACATGAAGCGCCGATCGGGCAGCGAAAGGTTGAATACCCCGCCTGGCCGCAGAACGGCGTGAATGCCGCGGAACCACCCGAGCAGGTTCGGCACGTATTGCGCCACCTGCGCAGCGATGGCGAAGTCGAGCCCCTCTTGCCCGATCACTGCCGCCAGTGAGCCAGCGCCCGCCCAGGCATAGTCGATCGTTACAGCATCCGGCGGCCCGACCTCGGCGTCCGTGGCATGGTCGACATACGCAACACGGATGCCCTCGGGCAGCGCCGTCGGGTTGTTCGCCGGCCCGAACTCGATGCCCCGTGCCTCCGGCAGCGGAACGTCGTGCGTGAGGCGGGCGAGGCGCCGGTCCGTGGACCGACGGTTCAGGAACGCGTCCAGCGACAGGAAACCGGAATGCATGTCGCGGAAGCCTCACCTTTCAGTTGATCGCAGGTTTTGACGTTACCCGCCACGCCAGCGCAGTTGCAATCATCTGATAGTGGAGGCCACAGGCTTGGAAGCCCAGCCTCGCTTCACACTGTCAGGCGGAGAGCGATACAGGCCGCTCCGAGGGGCGTAGAGGTCTTGCGAGTTTCGATAGCGCGCCTCATCCGTGGGAGAAGGGTGGGCCGGTCCCTGCCGTATCCGTCGGTACCGGGTGGCGGGCCTGTGATGGGGATGAGGATTGCTCATGCTCGACCCTCCGGCTACTGCTGCGTTTGGTGCAGTGCGGGAGGCAGCATGCGGGGCCCGGCAATCCGACGTGGACGTCATACAGAGCGGTGTGGGCGAAGCGCCGAACCTCTCCCCGGCAGGCGGACCTGCAGCCGCGCCTGGATTCCAGAATGACCCCGCAATCGACCTGATCGTCGGGTTTTTGCCCCTGACTCCGTGCCTTCGCCCCGCCAGAGAGCGGCGGCGCGGCCGAACCGCCATTCCGTCTTGCACGATCGAACCGATGCCGGCCCACCGATGTAGAGGCTGTGCCCGAGACGGAGGATCCGTCCACGATCACCCCGAGACGTTCCGACTGGGCTGTGCACGAGGTTGCTGACATTGTTCAAGCGTAGCTTGCAAATGCTCTCGAAGCAGGTCGGAGCCAGGGCGATCTCCCGGCAGTTCGACCCACGGATATCCGAGGTAGGGAAGGGAGGCGGCTTCGATCCCACCTTCTACCGCCGGTACTATCCCGACCTCGCGATCCTCGGGGACGAGAGCAAGGTTCTCAAACAGCACTACCTCAAGCATGGTCGGGCCGAAGGCCGCTTCCCCAATGCGGCCGCTCTGGTCGCCGCTCTCGAAGCCGACGAGGGAGCGCTGCCGATCGATTTCATCCCCGAGCATTACCGTGCGCTCTACGACGACCTGGCTGGCCTGACCGAGCCGTGGCAGCTCAGAGAGCATTATCTGCGTTTCGGACGCTTCGAGGGGCGTGCTCACGGGGCCGATCTGTCGGCCTTCGAGCAGGAATACGAACGCATGCTCGCTTCCGGCGCGGCCCTGAACGGGCGCCGCTCCGCCGAAAGCTTCGTCCATCTTCTGGTCGCCGCGCGGGTCCTGCCGGGAGCGTGGCTCGACCTCTTCGTGCTCCACGAGTTCGCGTTGCTGAATGAGGGGTGGCTGACACACCCACCCGCCTCCCGCATGGAAGGGCTGGTCGCCTTCCTGACGGAAGGAGTGGAGCGGCTCGCCCCGATTTCGCTGCGCCTGCGCTTCGATCCCAATTTCTACCGCTCGAACAATCCAGATTCGTCGGCCGGCACCAGCGATGCAGATCTGTACCGTCACTGGCTCGGCAAGGGCATCCAGAAGGGCGAGCCTGCGAGCGAGGCCGCGGCGCTGGTCCGGCTGCTCGGGGAGGAACGCTTTCCCGAGAGCTTCGACGAGGCGGCTTACCGCTCTCTGTTGACCGAGGGTATCGCTCCGCCGCCGCCCGGGCGGCTGAATGCCCTGCGGCACTTCATCGATACGGGCTTTCAGCTCTGGGAGCTGGAGGCCGTGCGACAGGCCTGCTCGGCCCAACTGCTCGAAAGAATCGGTGAGTACCATCTCCTCCGTGGCAACGCTGCCGCGGCCAAGGAGGCGTTCGACCGGGCGCTCAAGGCCGGTCTCGTCTCCGGCCGCCTCCATCATCGGCGCGGCGACACGCTTCTCAGGCTCAACCGCACCAACGATGCGGCGCGCGCCTTCGTGAATGCGGCGGACGTGCCGGGCGCCGTCGTGTGGAGCCATATCCACGCCATCGACGGCCTGCTCGCGCGGCCGGGCAACCTACCGGAGGCGCTCGACCGCGTCCGGCGCTCGGCCGCGGATTGGCATGCCAATCCGCATTGGCGCGCGGCCGCACACCGCGCCATCGTGGCATCCTTCGCCCGCGCAAGCGAGGAGGCGCGGACCCACTACGCCGCCGGCCGGCGGAAGGAAGCGGACGATCGTCTCACCGCCTGCCTCGACCAGATCGGAAGCCTGATTGCGGCGGTTGATCCGCTGCCGGCACCGCTTGCCGTTCCGGCGAACGGACATATCGTCATCGTCGCCAACCGCGACCTTCCGCAATGCGATCATTACCGCGTCGTGCAGAAGATCCAGCAGCTCGAGCATGGCGGCTGGACGGTCGAGGTCTTCCGGCAAGACGAGGCCGCCGATTGCCGCCCGGCGATCGACAGGGCATCGGCGGTCATCTTCTACCGCGTGGCGGCCTTTCCCGGCGTCCTGCACGCGATCCTCTACGCGCGCGCCCTCGGCCTGCCGACGATTTATGAGATCGACGACATCGTCTTCGATGCGGCGCTGTTCCCGGATCCCCTGGAGAGCTTCGAGGGACAGATCACGCCGAAGCAATACGTCGATCTGCAATACGGCGTGCCGCTGTTCCGCTACGCCATGCAGGCCTGCGACATTGGCCTGGCCTCCACGCCGGCTCTGGCCGAGCGGATGCGCCCGCTCGTCCGCTCAGGGGTCTGTCATGTCCTGCGCAACGGCCTCGATACGCGAAACCTTCCCTTCCTGAGGCGCCCCCACGCACCCGTTTCGGCCGCGGCGCTGACGGTCTTCTACGGATCGGGCACGCGGGCGCATAACAAGGATTTCAACGACTTCGCCGCGCCGGCGCTTCTCGCCATCATGGAGCGGCATCCGCATGTCCGGCTCGTGATTGCCGGCTATCTGCGCCTTGGCCCGGGCTTCCGGCGGTTCGCTCATCGTGTGCGCCAGCTCGGTTTCACCGACGACGTTTCAGCCTATTGGGAGGCGCTCTCGGGGGCGGATATCAACCTCGCGGTTCTCGCACCCGGCCCGTTCGCGGACGCCAAGAGCGAGATCAAGTGGCTCGAGGCCGCCATGTGCGGCATCCCCTCGATCGTCAGCGCGACGCGCACCTACCGGGAGATTCTGGACGATCGGCAGGATGCCCTTCTGGCCGAAACAGTTCAGGATTGGACGAAGGCGCTCGCCACGCTGATCGACGATCCCGTGTTGCGCCGAAGGATCGGGGATCGGGCGCGGGACAAGGCGTTGGCGTCCTACGGGCTGGACGCCGCCGTCGAGGTTCTCGGGGGAATCCTCGCTGCCCCGCCTCCGAAGCTCCGGCGGTCGGCCGATACGACGTCGGATGCCCGTGCGACCTCCGCCGAGGCATGGGCCGATCTTGCTGCCGGGGATGCGCGTCCGTCGGCGACCGCAGCGGGATCCGACATGCGGAAGCGCCGCGCGGGTCGGCCGCGCATCCTGGTGGTCAACGTCTACTTCCCGCCTCAGACCGTCGGGGGCGCCACCCGGGTCGTCCGGGACAACATCGACCACATCCTTGATCATGCAGCCGACCGGTTCGAACTCGCGGTGACGGCGTCCGATATGGAGGTCGAGCCTCCCTATCGGACCCGCATCGATGCCTACCGCGGCATCCCCGTCTTCCGCATCGCGACGCCGCGCGAGCGGAACATGGACTGGCGCCCCTTCAACCCGAGCGTCCGCTTGGAATTCGAGGCATTGCTCGACCGCTTCGAGCCCGATCTCGTTCATGTCCACTGCGTGCAGCAATTGACCGCCAGCGTGGTCGAGGCGGTGCGCGCCAGAGGCATTCCCTACGTCGTCACCGTTCACGACGCGTGGTGGATCTCCGACTTCCAGTTCCTCATCGACGAAGACGGGCTGGTGCAGATGCCGTCGCCCGACCTCCTCGCCGACGCGACGAGCCGCTCCGTCACCCCGACCGGCTCCATCGCCCGCCGCCGCGGACTGGCGCGGGTGCTCAACTCGGCGGCGGCCATCGCCGCGGTGTCGGAATCCTTTGCCGACATCTATCGCAAGGCCGGCTTCCCCCAGACGATCGCGATCCCGAACGGCGTCTCGTCTTTGACGCCGAGCGCACGGCGGGAGAGCCCGACCGGCCGCGTGCGCCTCGGCCATATCGGTGGCCGCACGGCGCATAAGGGCGCGATCCTGATCGAGGCAATCCTGCGGGCGGGCCGGTTCGAGAACCTCAGCCTGACCCTCGTCGATCACGCCCTGGCGACCGACTACGTCGGCGAGGAGACCTGGGGCGCCACCGCCGTCCGGATCGTCGGCAAGGTGCCGCAGGAGCAGATCGGCGAACTCTATGCCGAAATGGATGTGCTGCTCGCTCCTTCGCTCTGGCCCGAGAGTTTCGGGCTGGTGACGCGGGAGGCGCGGGCAGCGGGGTTGTGGGTGGTGGCAAGCCATCTCGGTGCGATCGGGGAGGATATCGAGGAAGGCGTCAACGGCTTCCGGGTCGATGTCACATCTCCGGACGGGCTGCGCGCCGTGTTCCAGCGGATCGATGCCGATCCCGAGCGGTTCCGTGCGAGCCCACCGCAACCCGCGTACCCGCCCCGGACGGCGGCGGATCAAGGTGAGGATCTGATCGCCCTCTACGACAGGCTGCTCGCGCCGTCGGGTGATGCGGCATCCGCTTCCCACGCCGGGGATGGCCGCTCACGGATGTTGTGAAGCCGGCGAGGCTCCGACCCGGTCGGTCCTTACGATCGGCGCGCCGGTCCTCACGGCGCTCGCCGGTTCGTGGCCGCGCAAGCGCCTGCTGCTCGCGGCGATGGCGGTGTTCACCCGCGGCAATGTCGCCGTCGCGCTGTCCACGAGCCTGCCGACGCTGCTCGCGGCCCGCTTCGGATCGGGGCTCGGGCACGGCGTCTTCCTCGCCGTCGCATCGAGCGCAGCGACGCGGCTCGTCCCGCCCGAGCGGGCCGGCGCGGCGGTGGCGACGGTGTTCGGCGGCCTAACCCTGGCGCTCGCCTTCGGCGTGCCGCTCGGCACGTTCCTGGGCGGGATCTGGACGTGGCAGGCGATCTTCTGGGCGGTGGCGGCGTGCGGGGTCGCCGGTCTCCTCGGCCTCGCCGTGCTGATGCCGCCGGCCCCCGATGGCGGAGCGCCCCGTGACGCCTGGATCGGCCTGCGGGCCCTGCTCGACCGTCGGCTGCTTGGGGCAGCCCTCGTCACGGTGCTGGCTTACACCGGCTCGTTCTGCCTGTTCTCCTACATCGCGCCGCTCCTGATCGACGTGACGGGGCTCGCACCCGCCCATGTCGGCGCGCTGATGCTCGCCTACGGCGTCGCGGCCGCGATCGGCAACGGCCTCGGCGGGCGGCTGACCGACCGGTTCGGGCCCGACCGGACGGTGGCGCTCATCCTCGCCGGTCTGGTCCTCGTGCTGGCCATGATCGGAGCTCTGGCCTCCTTCGTCATCCCGATGGCGAACCTCGTCGCGCTTCTCGGCGCGCTCACCTACGCGGCGGTGCCGGCCCTGCAGGCGCGGGTGATCGGCCTTGCCGGGCGTCATGCGTCCCGGGCGCTCGCCGCGGCAGCGGGCCTCAACATCGCCGGGTTCAACGCCGGCATCGCCCTAGGCTCGCTGCTCGGAGGCGGGGTCATCGCGGCCTGGGATGTCAGCGCTACGGCCTTCGTCGGGGCCAGAGCGGCCGCGAGCGGCCTCGGTGTCCTGGCTATGCGGCGGCGCTCAAGCATCGTCCTGGATCCCTGATCCAGGACGATGCTTGAGGCTCTTGTTTTCGCATCATCTTTTTTCCGAAAGCCGGCAACCACCTTTCGGGACGATGCTCTAGCCCGACGCTCTCGTTATCGGGATTCCTGGATCGGCGATGGCCGGAGATCGGACCGGCTTACCGGGCGCCGATCCAGCGGCTGGAGACGATCCATCCGAAGCGATCGGCGATGGCGGCCAGGGCATGGCGCTTGACCGCGTCGGCCGGGAGAAGGGCGCCGTCGGGGGCCGTCAGGTCGCGTGTCGCCGTCGCGTCGGCAACGACGAAACTCGTGTAGCTCCGATCCAGGGCTGCCCGCGCGGTCGCCTCCACGCACATGTGGGTCATGAAGCCGGTGAGAACGAGCAGGCTGCGCCCGTCGCGGGCCAGGACGGCCTCCAGATCGGTTCCCGCGAAGCTATTGGGCAACCGCTTCGTGACGACAATCTCGCCCGGTGCAGGGGTCAGTTCGGGAACGATTTCCGCGCCGGCCGACCCCTCTGCGAAGGCGACCGAGCCGGGACCAGCCACATGCCGGACATGGATCACCGGCACGCCATGGGAATGGGCCCAGTCCCGCAGGCTCGCGATCCGGGCGAGCGCCGGATCGAAACCGGTCAGCGGCAGCACGCCCGAGCGATACTCTCGCTGTGCGTCGATGATGACGAGCGCAGCACGGTCCCGGTTGAACGACGGGGGCGCAGCGGCCGCGATCTCGAGCAGGGTTCGTGGGATCGCGCTGCCGGTGGATGCGGCGAGAAAGGCGGCGGCGATCAGGAACTTGGGCATGGGGTTCTCCTTGCGCACACCGTGGTAGCGGCTGGACGGGTGCGCAGAAATGCGCAACGACGGTCAAGTCCTGCGCAGAAACGAGCATCCATGGCCGCACGCGATCTCGACTGGGACGACCTCCGCATCCTGCATGTGGTGGCGATGGAGGACTCGATGCTGGCCTCGGCGCGTCGGCTCGGTGTGAGCCATGCCACGGTGAGCCGCCGCCTGACGCGGCTCGAGACGGTGCTGGGCCTGCGCCTCGTCGATCGCATGGCGACCGGCGCGGTCCTGACCGCTGAGGGGCGGGAACTCGGCGGTCTGGCCGCCCGCATGGCCGACGACGCCGTAGCCCTGATCCGGCGGGCGAAGGGAGCTCGGCAGGCGCTCTCGGGCGAAGTCGTCGTGGCCGTGACCCCAGGCCTCGCCAGCGCGGTCGTCGTGCCGGCGCTGGCCTCCCTCGGAGCGGAGCATCCGGGCATCGTGCTGAGCATCGCCAGTGCCGTTCCGCTCGTCTCCCTCGACCGCCTCGAGGCCGATCTGGCGATCCGCCTGACGCGGCCGGAAGAGGCATCGCACACCCGCAGGCGCCTCGGGATCATGCGCTTCGCCCTCTTCGCAGCCGGGACCTACGATCTCCGCACGGCCGGCCGCCGGTTCATCGGCTATTCGCAGCGCTTCGACGCTCTGCCGCAGCAGCGCTGGCTGATCGAGCAGGCTGGCCGCGACGGTCTCGCCGTCCGGATCGACGATGTCGCCGGTCAACTCACGGCGGCCCTCGCCGGGATGGGGATCGCGCTGCTACCGGAATTCATGGTCGGACCCACGGACGATCGGCTGCGGCGCGTGCCGTGGGAGGCCCCGCTGCCCCGGCGCGAGATCTGGCTCGCGCAGCACCAGGATACGCGCCGCGCACCGGCCGTCAGGCTGGTCGCCGAACGTCTCACCGCTGCGTTCGAACACGATGAGCGATTTCGCGTCGAATGAATTTCTGCGCTTCGAGGGGCCGCAATCGAGAATGCTCCCTCGGATTGAAGGGAATCGCGTCTCCACGATCCAGCATTTCCCGGGCTGCGGGCCGGCAGCGTCGAAATCGGATCGCTGCTGATCAACGCTGCCTTCGTGCCAGCGGCAGGCTCGCCAAGGCCAGCAGCATCGTGCCGGCCCCGTAGCCCAGCGCGGTCGGTACGAGGCCGTAGGCGCGGGCGGCGACGCCCGCTGCCATCGCCGGGAGGCCGAAGGCGAGAGAGCTGACGGTCAGAAGGGCGGCCATCAGCCCGGCCCGCTCCGTCGGCGCGACGTCGCCCAGCGTCGTCCGCAATACCCCGAGGAAGCCGGAGCCGGAGCCGGCGAGCGCCGTTCCGGCCCGCATGATCGTCACCGATCCGGCGACGACGCCCGCCAGCGTCATGGCGGTGCCGGTGGCGAGGAGGAGCGCGGCGATGGCGACCACCCGGTCCGGGCGATGCCGGCGGGCGAGGAGGATTGCGAGCGCCCCGGCGCCGTTGAGCGCTGCGACCACCGCGGGGCCGGCGAGGGCGAACGCCGAGCCGGTGGCCTCGCGCACGAGGCTCGGAACCAGCGACAGGGTGAAGCCGCCCCGCGCCCAGACCGCGATGTCGATCGGCAGGACCGAGAGGAAGGCCCGGCGCGCGCCCGCTGGAACGCGGATCCGCGGGACGAGGGAGGCCAGGGCTCCCGGCCGCAGGGCGCCGTCTCGGCCACACGGGCGAGGGTCGCGGCCTGCGCCCCGAAGACGAGGAGCAGGAGCCCGTAGGACAGGTGAAGCGGCGCGGGTGCGGCCTCGGCGGGCGCCCCCGCTGCCGAGGCCGCCCGCTGCCAGCCCGGCCAGGGGTGTGAGGCTGTTGACGAGCGGCGCCCGCTCCGGGTCGGCATCGATCAGGCCGGCCGCGAGGGCACTGATCGCCGCGCCGGTTGCGAAGCCCTGCACGAGGCGCGCGGCAAGCAGCCATCCGAAGGTGCCGGTGTTCGTCCGCGATGAGGGTCTCGTGGCGCCGCTCGGCCGCTCCGTTCTACGGACAGGGTCGATCGGCGGCGGGTCGTTTGTTCGATGAGGAAAGGATTCGACGCAGGTCGTCGGATGCGGCGCGACCGAGGAGCACGCCCTGATCCCATCCCGCGAGCCTGATCCAGGTCGTGTCGCGAGATTTCTGATCGACCTCGCAGAGACGGTCGAGGTTGACGATGAGGGACCGCCCAAGCCGGTGAAAGGTCTGGTCGGGGAGTTCCGCCGCGCTCCGTCCGAGCGTCTGGCGAATCAGCAGCGGCGGACGACCTTCGAGAACGATCCGCGTGTAGTCGCGCTCGGCACTCAGGAGGACGACCGCGTCATGAGGAACCGACAGGGCGCGTCCGGGCAGCCGCATGTGGAACATGGCCGGAGCCTTGTCCGGAATCCGCGGTTCGGCTCGCCGGAGGGCGGCCTCCAGACGCCGCAACGCTTCCTCCAGCCGGCTCTGGCGCACGGGCTTCAGGAGATAATCGACGGCCTGCACGCCGAAGGCATCGACAGCGTGATGCGAATACGCCGTGACGAAGACGATGCAGGGCGGGTGGACGAGGCGGCCCAGGACGTCGAAGCCGGTCCCATCCCCCATCTCGACATCGAGGAACACGCCGTCCGGCCGCTCCTGCGCGATCAGGCGGACGGCGTCCGACACGGAGCCAGCCTCTCCGACGAGGGTGACATCCGCCCGCCCGTCGAGGAGATAGCGCAGGCGCTGGCGGGACAGCGGCTCGTCATCGACCAGGATCAGACGCAGCATGGCGACCCGGCCAAGCTCAGCTCGGCCACGACGTCGCCGCCGACCTGCCGGAGATCGAACCGGTGGTTCAGCGGGTAAAGCAGTTCCAGCCGCCGCCGCAGGACGGCCAGCCCGACGCCGGGATTGCCCTTCGTGCGCCAGCGGGGATCGAGCCGGCCGGGATTGGAGATGCTGAGTGCAAGGCCATCGGGTCCGGAACGGGCTGCGATGTGAACGTAGCGCGTCTGCTTCCCCTCGGTGGCCCCGTGCTTGATGGCGTTCTCGACGAGCGGTTGGAGCAGGAAACTCGGCGTGAGCATGCCCTGCGCCGCTTCGTCGATCTCGACGACGTAGCGCAGGCCGGGCCCGAATCGCGCCTTCTGGATTGCCAAGTAGGAATCGACCGCCTCGATCTCCCGGCGCAGGGGCATCACCGTCCGGTCGCGCTGTTCGAGGGAGTAGCGCAGGTAGTCGGCCAGTTCGCACACCATCGCGGTCGCGGCGGCGGGATGAACCGGGATCTCGGCGGCGATGCCGTTGAGGGCGTTGAACAGGAAGTGCGGATCGAGTTGCTGGCGCAGGTGGGTGAGTTCGAGCCGCAGCGCCTCGGTCTCGGCCTGCGCGGCGCGTTGGCGTGCCGTCCGGGCCGCGTCGCGCTCGTGCCACCACAGGTAGGTGAGGGTCCAGATGAGGAGCACGATCGCATAGAAGCCGATCGGCGTGGCCCAGGACTGCCAGACCAGCCAGTGCGGCACGCTCCAATTGCCCCACAGGCAGATGAGCCGGACCCAGACGGCGAGAAGAATGGCGGCCCCGACACAGCGCAGAACCACGCGGATGGCGACGACGAGCCCTCTCGGCAGGCCGCCCCGCACCGGTTCGTTCGGTCGCGTCAGTCGGTGGCGCATCAAGAGTGCGGCCAGCAGGCACACGGGATCGACCAGAAGCGTGATCGTGAGGGCGGCGCCCGCATCGCCGTAGAGCGGCACGCGTACGAAAATGCTCACGATGACGAGCAAGGCGAAGCCGACGAGGTCGGCCTGCCAAAAGTCCGGTAACCGCGCTGCCCAGCGTTCGTCCGTCATCCATCCCCCGAACCGGTCGATGCCATGGCGCCGCCGCGCCCCGGATCAAACCATGCTGACCGAAGACTGCAACAGGCCGTTTTCGCAATACCTGGTTCGTCGTGGAATCTGCCTGTTTCGTCGCAAAGGACTGGCCCGCGCTCCTGCGGATGAGCGACCAGCTCAGCTTGTACCCGTGGAGCGATTCGACCGTGCCGCATGCCCCGTGTCTCTCTCGAAACGCCCGCCGCGCCGTCGTGTCAGACGGAGAGCCGTCGGTGACCGGGATTCTCGCGAGGCGTTCGGGCATGTCATCCGGGAAAACAGACCCGGGCCGATGCGCTGGACTGTTGTTTTCGCATCCTCTGTTTCCGAAAGCTGGTGACCATCGTTCGGGACGAGGCCCCGAACGATCCTCTCCCTTCGGTGTCTTGATGAGGCGCCGGGTGTTCTGCGCCGCTCGGCGCGATCGCGCCGCCGGGCCCGCCGACGTCGGGACCGGCGGGATCGGCCTGTTCGCCGGCCTCATCGCCAGCGGCCTCACGATTCTGGTCGCCGGTTGCCAGGAGGGGAACCAGTACGTGCCGCCGCCGCCGCCGGTCGTGCAGGTGGCCCAGCCCGTCGAACGGGCGGTGACGCGCTACTTCGAACTGACCGGCAACACTAAGGCGTTCGCCTCCGTCGATCTCGAAGCGCGCATCCAGGGCTACCTGACCGGCATCGCGTATACCGACGGCGCGACCGTCGGCCGGGGCACGCCGCTGTTCTCGATCCAGCGCGACACGTACGACGCCCAGCTTCAGCAGGCTCAAGGTGCCCTGGCCGCCCAGGAGGCGGCGAAGACCAACAGCCAGTCCGATTACCAGCGGCAGGCCACGCTCGGGCGGTCCGAGTACGCGTCGCAGGCGCGGGTCGAGGATTCCAAGTCCCGGCTCGATCAGGCGATCGCCGGCGTCACGCAGGCTCAAGCCAATCTCAAACTCGCGCAGATCAATCTGGGCTACACGCAGGTCCTGGCGCCCTTCGACGGCATCGTCACCAATCACCTCGTGGATGTCGGCGCCCTGGTGGGCGTCGGCGGGCCGACCAAGCTCGCCTCGATCGTGCAGATCGACCCGCTCTACGTCTCCTTCAACGTCAGCGAGCAGCAGGTGCTGCAGGTCAAGCAAGCGCTGGCCGCGGCGGGGCGCACCCTGGGCGATCTCGCGCGCATCCCGGTGGCGATCGGCCTTCAGACCGAAGCAGGCTACCCGCATACCGGCCATCTCGATTACGTGGCGCCGCAGGTCGATCCCGCGACCGGGACGCTCCTGGCGCGGGGCCGCCTCGCCAATCCCGACCACCGTCTCGTGCCGGGCCTGTTCGTGCGGGTGCAGATCCCGGTCGGGCAGGCTCAGAAGGCGCTGCTCGTGCGCGACGACGCGATCGGAACGGGGCAGCAGGGGCCCTACGTGCTCGTTGTCGGCGCGGACGACACGGTCGCGCAGCGGCCCGTCACGCTCGGGCCGGGCGAGGGCCGCGAGCGCGTGGTGGAGGCCGGATTGCAGGCCGGCGACTGGGTGGTGACGGAGGGTCTCCAGCGCGCGATCCCCGGCATCAAGGTGGCGCCGGTCCGAACGCAGGCGCGCTCCGCCGAAGCGACGCCGCCCGTCCAAGCGACGCCGCCCGTCCAAGCCGCCTCGCAGCGCTGAGGCCGACCATGATCTCGCGCTTCTTCATCGAGCGGCCCGTCCTCGCCAACGTGCTGGGGCTCCTCATGCTGCTGATCGGCGCCGTGGCCCTCTACGGCCTGCCCGTCGCGCAATATCCCAACGTGGTTCCGCCGACCGTGCAGGTGACCACGCGCTATCCCGGCGCCAGCGCGCGGACCGTCGTCGATACGGTGGCCCTGCCGGTCGAGCAGCAGGTCAACGGCGTCGAGGGCATGCTCTACATGCAATCGACGAGCACCAGCGACGGAACCTACACGCTCACCGTCACCTTCGCGATCGGCACGGATGCCGACCAGGCGCAGGTTCTCGTGCAGAACCGCGTCGCCATCGCGATGCCCTCGCTGCCCCAGGCGGTACAGGTGCAGGGCGTCACGACGCAGAAGAAATCGACGGCGATCCTGCAATTCGTGACGCTGTCCTCGCCGGACAATCGCTACGACAGTCTGTTCCTGTCGAATTACGGCGTCATCCGCGTCCAGAACGAACTCGCCCGCCTGCCGGGCGTGGGCAGCGTCAGCGTCCTCGGCGCGGGCCAGTACGCGATGCGCATCTGGCTCGATCCCGACCTGCTGCAGGCGCGCGGCCTGACGCCCTCGGACGTGATCGACATCGTGCGCCAGCAGAGCCAGGAAGTCGCCGCGGGCGCGATCGGCACGCCTCCGGCCCCGAAGGGGCAGGATTTCCAATACACGCTCAACGTGAGCGGGCGGCTCAACGACGTGCCCGACTTCGAACGCATCGTCCTGAAGGCCGACGCACAGGACGGCGGACGGATCACGCGCCTGTCGGATGTCGGGCGTGTCGAACTCGGCGCGCAGACCTACAGCCAGTCGTTCACGCTCGACGGACAGCCGGCCGCGGGCATCGGCATCTACCAGTTGCCGGAGGCGAACGCGATCATGGTCGCGAGCGCGGTGCGCAAGCGGATGGACGAACTCGCCCGCTCCTTCCCGCCGGGGCTCGTGCACGCGATTCCCTTCGATACGACCAAATTCGTCCAGGCCTCGATCGACGAAGTCTACACGACGCTGTTCGAGGCTGCGGTGCTCGTGCTCCTCGTCATCCTGATCTTCCTTCAGGATTGGCGGGCGACACTCGTGCCGGCGACGACCGTACCGGTCACGCTCATCGGCACGTTCGCGGCGATGGCGGCCCTGGGCTTCACGGTCAATCTCTCCACCCTGTTCGCCATCGTGCTGGCGATCGGCATCGTGGTCGACGACGCCATCGTGATCGTCGAGGGCGTGACCCACCACATCGAGCAGGGTCTGTCGCCGCGCGAGGCCTCCGAGAAGGCGATGGAGGAATTGTTCGGCCCGATCATCGGCATCACCCTCGTGCTGATGTCGGTCTTCGTGCCCGCCGCCTTCCTGCCGGGCCTGACGGGACAGCTCTTCCGGCAGTTCGCCCTCGTCATCGCGGCGACCGCCCTGATCAGTGCCATCAACGCCGCCACGCTCAAGCCGACGCAGTGCGCGCTCTGGCTCAGGCATCCGACGCCGCCCGAGCGGCGCAACATCGTCTATCGTGCCTTCAACCGAGCCTATGCCGCGGCCGAGCGGGTCTACGTCGCGCTGATCCGGCGCATGGTCCGGGCCTCGGCCGCGACGGTCGCGGTGGCCCTCGTGCTGATCGGGATGGCCGCCTGGGGCCTCACGCGTCTGCCCACGGCCTTCCTGCCGACGGAGGACCAGGGCTACGTCCTGATCGGCGCGCAATTGCCGGACGGCGCCTCGAAGGAGCGCACGGACGCCGTGATGGCGCGCGTCATCGCGCTCGCCAAGGAGACGCCCGGCGTCGAGCACGTGCTCGCCATCAGCGGGGTCTCGGTGCTCGACAACAACGCGACCCTGACCAACGCCGGGGTGGCCTACGTCGTGCTGAAGGATTGGGAGGAGCGCACCAAGGCGAAGGGCCAGGACTTGCGCAGCCTCTACGACCGGCTCAACGCGGGCTTGGCCGAGATCCAGGGCGCGACCACCATCGTTCTGGTCCCTCCGCCGATCCAGGGCATCGGCAATGCCAGCGGCTTCACCATGCAGGTCGAGCTGCGCGACGGGAACTTCGACTACACACTTCTGGAGCGTCTCGCGCGCACCGTCGTCGCGGATGCCGGCACCCAGTCCGGCCTGCAGCGGCTGAACACCTCCTTCCGAGCGGGCGTCCCCCAACTCGCGGTCACGGTCGACCGCGTGAAGGCGGAGGCGCTCGGGGTCACGGTGGGGCAGGTGTTCTCGACGCTGTCGGGCTATGTCGGCTCGACCTACGTGACGCAGTTCAACAAGTTCGGCCGCACTTTCCAGGTCTACGTGCAGGCGGCGGCCGACGCCCGCTTGGTGCCGGAGGACGTGAGCGCCCTCAAGGTCCGGGCCGGCAACGGCACGATGATTCCCCTGGGCACCCTGGTCGCGGTGAAGTCCGTGGTCGGCCCGTCGCTGATCAGCCTCTACAACCTCTATCCGGCCGCCACGATCGTCGGCGCCGCCAGCCCCGGCTTCAGCTCGGGCCAGGCCCTCGACCTGATGGAGCAGGTCGCGGGGCGGGTTCTGCCGCCGGGCACCGGCTCCGACTGGACGGCGATGTCCTACCAGGAGAAGGCGGTCGGCGCGCAGCTCTACGTCGTGTTCGGCCTCGCGATCCTGCTGGTCTACTTCGTCCTGGCCGGGCAGTACGAGAGCTGGATCCTGCCGCTCGCCGTGCTGCTCGCCGTGCCGCTCGCGCTGCTCGGCACGGTCGGGGCGCTTCTCGGCCTGCACATCGCCAACAACCTCTACACGCAGATCGGTCTGATCCTGCTCATCGCGCTCTCCAGCAAGAACGCGATCCTGATCGTCGAATATGCCCGCGAGCGGCGGATGGAAGGCATGGGAATCGCGGACGCGGCGCTCGAAGCCGCGCGGATGCGCTTCCGCCCGATCCTGATGACCTCGTTCGCCTTCATCCTCGGCGTGGTGCCGCTGGTGACCGCGACGGGCGCGGGGTCGGCGGCGCGCAAGTCGATCGGCATCGCCGTGCTGTCCGGCATGACCGCCTCGACCTGTCTCGCGGTGCTGTTCGTGCCCTCGTTCTACGTCGTGCTGCAGCGCTTCGAGGAATGGCGCCTGCGGGGCCGGATCCCGCGGATCGTGGCCGGGACGAGCGGGGAGCGGCACTGACCGCGCCGCGCCGTAAAGCCGTCGGCGCGCTGAGGACGGCTCGTCCTGACACCACAACAAGCCGACCGGCCGTGCGGCCTGCCCCGTTCGTCGCGGTTTCCGCCCGGTTCGTCGCAAAGCTCTGGCCTGTGTCAGGGCCGGCCGGACAAAAGCTTGGCAGTACTGACTTCGATTCGGTTTCACCGCCGAGCATTGAAAGACGACGATGCGCATTGCCTGCGGCCTGACGCTCTCCCTCGCCTTCGTCTACCCGGCCCATGCGCTGAGCTGCAATTCCAATACGACGACTTCGAGAGCGGTGCCGCCGGGGGCGCTGCCGTCATTCTATTCCCAGCCCGATGCGTACAGCGTCCTGAACGCGGGCAGCGTGTCCTACGCGACGACACCCTCGACGCACGACGCGATCAATGTCGGTTCCGCGGGCGGCGACCCCGATAGCTGCGGCTTCACCTTCACGAACCAGGGCTCGGTGTCGATCACCGCTCCCTCTTCCGACACGGGTCCGACCGACTTTCGCATCCTCAACCTCTACGCGCTGGGGACGGACAAATCGAAAGGTGAAACCCCCGATACCGGTGGTCAGGCCGGTCCGATCACCGTGAGCCTCGGCGGCGCGGTCAGCTTCAACAGCCAGATCGCGAGCTTCACCTACGGTGCCTACGGCGTCTGGATCCAGTCCCTGGGCGGCAAGGGCGACGCCTCCGAGAAGGAGGGCATCAACGGCGCCAGCGGCGGTGCCGCCGGCGCGGTGTCGGCCTCGATCAGCGGCGCGAGCCTGTCCGTCCAGACCACCAGCACCAGCACGGGCGCCGCCATCCGCATCCAGCAGGTCGGCGGCACGGGTGGCGAGGGCAACAACGACGGACGCGGCGGAGGGGGCGGGACGGCGCAGGCGCAGGCGATCACCCTCACCGACAGCAGCCTGACGACGAGCGGCCCCAACCTCGCCGGTCTCGTCGCGATCCAGACCGGCGGCCCCGGTGGCAATGGCGGCCTGGAGGACCGCCAGCAGAACAGCCCGGGCGGTCCGGGCGGGGCGGCGGACGGCATCTCGCTCTCGCTCGCGCAGGGAAGCCGCGGCAATACGATCGCGACCACGGGGGTCAACGCCGCCGCCGTGTCGCTGCTGGCCCAGGGCGGCGTCGGCGGCACCGGGGCCGACACCGGCGGTGGCCTGCAGTTCAACTCCCTCGCCGGGAGCGGCGGCGGGGGCGCGAGCCCTGGCACGATCAGCGTGCGCAGCGCCGGCACCCAGTCGCTGACGACGTCGGGGGCTTCGTCCCCGGGGATGCTGCTGGTCTCGCAGGGCGGCGACGGCGGCAACGGCGGCAGCGCCCAATCCGGGGGAGGCGGCAGTTCCGGTTCGGGCGGTGCCGGTGGCGCCGGTGGCGCCATCGACGTCACCCTGAACGGCGCCCTCACCATCCGGACGACGGGCAACGGTTCGCCGGGGCTGGCGCTGCGGTCCCTCGGGGGTGTGGGCGGTATCGGCGGCACCGCCGGCAGCAACTCCGACATCACCAGCGGCAACGGCGGCAACGGCGGCGACGGCGGCAGCGTGCAGGCCGTGCTCGCCGCCCCCACCGTCGTCAGCACGACGGGCGACAGCGCGCACGGCGTCGTCGTTCAGTCGGCCGGGGGCCAGGGCGGCGAGGCCCGGAATGCGAACGGGCCGCTCTCGACGGCGGGCGCCGGCGGCAACGGCGGAGGGGCCTCCGGCATCAGCCTCACCAACGCGGGCGCGATCACCACGACCGGCGCCAATGCCCGCGGCATCCTGGTCCAGAGCGTCTCCGGCGACGGCGGACCGGGCGCCAACGCCAACGCGCTCGTCGGCAGCCCGGGCGCGGGCGGGTCGCCCGGATCCATCGCCCTCATGACCGTGAACAACGCGGGGACGATCACGACCGCGGGGAGTTTCGCGCAGGGCCTCTTGGCGCAGTCGATCGGCGGCGGCGGCGGCGCCGGCGGCGGCACCTCCGGGGATATCTTCAGCGCCGCGGGCGGGGCGGGCATCGCGGGTGCGACGGGCGGCGCGATCAGCGTCGGGCATACCGGCCGCCTCGTGACGAGCGGGAGCGCCGCGGCGGGCCTGCTCGCGCAGTCGATCGGCGGCGGCGGCGGCGACGGTGGCGACGGGAGTGCGGTCTTCTCCTCGAAGGGCGGTTCGGGAGGGGCCGGCGGAAACGGCGGCGCGGTCACCACGACGCTTGGCGGCTCGATCTCGACCGCCGGCGGGCTCAGCCACGGCGCGATCGCGCAGTCGATCGGCGGCGGCGGCGGCAACGGCGGGAACGCCCCCGCCGCCGGCGTCGTCGCCACCTACACCCTGGGCGGTAGCGGCGGCGGCGGCGGCAACGGCGGCACGGTCTCGGCCACGGCGCAGGGCGCGACCATCACCGCCGCCGGCTCGGGGGCGGACGGCATCCTGGCCCAGTCGATCGGCGGCGGTGGCGGCTCGGGCGGCAACGCGTCCGCCGTCACGGCGACCGGCGGCTTCAGCTTCGCGGCGGCGATCGGCGGTTCCGGCGGCAACGGCGGCAGCGGCGGCGCGGTCACCGTCAGCCTCGGGAGCGCCACGGTCACGACCGGGAGCGGTTCCGGTGTGGCGCCCCCGGTCGATGCGATCGGCGTGCTCGCGCAGTCGATCGGCGGCGGCGGCGGTGCCGGCGGCGGCGCCAACGCGCTCGCCGTCGCGATCAGCCGCCCGTCGCTGCCGGACTCGCCGACGCTGGCGATCGCGGCGGCCTACGCCAATGGCGGGACGGGCGGCGGCGGCGGCAATGGCGGCGTCGCGGTGGTCAATCTCGGGAACGGTGCCGCCGGGACGAGCGGCGGCGCGACGGTCCGCACCGCCGGCACCGGCTCCCACGGCGCGGTGGCGCAATCGATCGGCGGCGGCGGCGGCCAGGGCGGCGATTCCTCGGCCATGGCCGGCACGATCGGGTCGGTCTCGCAGTACGGCCCCCAGGACGCCGGCTCGACGAGCGTCAAGCTGGCGCTGGCCATGGGCGGCTCGGCCGCGAACGGTGGCTCGGGCAACACGGCGAACGTGAACGCAGGTGGCAGCGGTCCGGTCTCCATCCTCACCACCGGCGACTACGCGTTCGGTCTCGTCGCGCAGTCGGTCGGTGGCGGCGGCGGCAATGCCGGTCTCGGAGCGTCGCGCTTCAACGCCATCGGCAACGCGACCACCTTCGACCTGACCATGAGCCTCGGTGCCTCGGGTGGCTCGGGCAATGACGGCGGCCAGGCCGGGCTCGACATCGGCTCCGGCGCCACGATCCGAACGTCCGGCTCCGGGGCGATCGGTGCCCTCGCCCAATCGATCGGCGGCGGCGGCGGCAATGCCACCGGCGGCACGCTGGGAATCGGCCCGATCGACCTTCCCGAGGGGAGTTCGGTGGAGGGGACCGTCGCCAGCACGATCAGCCTCGGCCGTACCGGCGGCACGGGCGGATCCGGCGGGGCGGTCTCCGTGACCAGCGACGGCTCGGTCACCACGGTCGGCAACGACGCGCCCGGCGTGCTCGCGCAGTCGGTCGGCGGCGGTGGCGGCATCGGCGGCTCGGCCGGCACCGACGCCGGCGATGGCGCCCCGGCAGGCCCCCTGAGCCGGTCTCCTGCGCCCGGCGGCGGGAGCCGCACGATGGCCGCCGAGGCGTCGTCGGACTCGGATATCGCCCTCGACGCCAAGCTCAACCTCACCGTCGGCGGGACGGGCGGCTCGGCCGGCAACGGCGGCTCCGTGGTCCTGCAGCACAGCGGCCGGATCACGACCTCGGGCGACTACGCACCGGGACTCGTGGCGCAGTCGATCGGCGGCGGCGGCGGCCGGGGCGGCACGGCCTTCGTCGCCGACGGGCCGAGCGGCCTGACCTACGCCGACGGCGCGCTGACGGTGAACACCGCCCTGACGCTGGGCGGTGCCGGCGGCGCCTCGGGATCGGGCGGAGACGTCACGATCAAGCTCATCGGCGGCGCGGCGGTGACCACGGGCCTGGCCGGCCAGGGCAGCCTCGGCAGCGGCCTTCAGTCGATCGGCATCCTGGCCCAGTCGATCGGCGGCGGCGGCGGCACCGCCGTGGACGGCACCGGACCGTCCGGCAGCGCAGCGTCCTCCGGCGGCGGCCTCTCCGGCAACGCGGCGCTGACCATCGGCGCCCGCGGGGCGAGCGGGGGCGGCGGATCGGTCACGCTGCCCCCCTCGTCGAGCGGCAACCCGATCACGGTCACGACCTACGGAGAATCCGGGCACGGCATCGTGCTGCAGTCGATCGGTGCCGGCGGCGGGCTGACCGGGGCCGGTTCGACCGGGCTGGCCGGCGGCGCGTCCACCGCCGGGCGCACCGCGCGCACGATCGACCTGCGACTCGGCGGCGCCTCGGGAAGCTCCGGCAACGGCGGCAATGTGCTGGTCAACAACCCGATCCTGAACATCCGCACCGCCGGCATGGGCGCCTACGGCCTGATCGCGCAATCGGTGGGCGGCGGCGGCGGCCTCGCGACCGGCTCGGGCGTGCCGCCGAGCTTGAGCGGGCTCGGCGGCCAGGGGTCGAGCGGTGACGGCGGCAGCATCACGGTCAACCTGCCCTCCAACGCCACCATCGCTACGACCGGGCTGGGGGCGCACGGCCTCGTCGCGCAATCGGTGGGCGGCGGCGGTGGCATCGCGGCCGGCTATCAGGCCGGTATCACGCCTTCGCTCGTCGATCCCAAGACGTTCGGCACGAGCCGCGGCGACGGCGGCAGCGTCTTCGTCACGTCGCTGGCCGACATCACCACCACCGGCCCCGGCGCCTTCGGCATCATCGCGCAGAGCGTGGGGCGCGGCGGCGGTCTCGGCACGATCGGCTCGCAGTTCTACGCCGCCTCCATGGGCAACCCGAGCGGCAGCGACGGTCTGGCCGGCCTCGCGTCCCTCGTCCTGCAGGGCACCATCTCGGCGACCGGCGAGAACGCGGTGGGCGTGTTCGCGCAGAGCGTGAACGGCCAGAACGTCAGCGCGAACACGGTGACGGTCAATCTCGGCTATGTTGCGCCGGCCCAGGTGACGGGCGGCAGCGGCCAGGGCGCGGGCATCTGGATCGAGAGCGGGAACGCGAGCAACCGCATCACGGTCGGCCAGGGCTCCAGCGTCTCGGCCCTGTCGAACCTCGCGATCAACTATACCGGCGGATCGGGCGTGAACGTCACCAATGACGGCACGATCGCCGGCTCGACCCGGCTCGGCTCGAACGCGTACACGCTGACGAACGACGGCACGCTCAAGCCCTCCACCGCCGATACGGGCCAGGCCGTGATCACCGGCAGCTTCGTCCAGACGCCCTCGGGGCGGCTGACGACGCGGGCCGACTTCGCCGCGCGGACTGCGGGGCAATTCGTCGTGACCGGTGACGCGACGCTGGCGGGCAGTGTCGAGGCCAGCCTCGCAAGCGTGGTCGCCAACAGCCCGGTTCCGGTGCTCACGGTGCAGGGCCGGACGACGGGAAGCCTGTCCGCCGCCTCCACGGCGCTGTTCGATTTCGCCGTCGTTCCCTCCAGCACGCAGGCGGGCCAGCATCTCAACCTCGTCGCGACGGGCTCACGCCTTGCGGACGCCCGCTTTGCGCTGACACCGGGACGACAGGCGGCGGCGGGCTATCTCGATCGCGTGTTCACCGCCGGAACACCTCAGTTCGGCACGCTCTTCGCCGCCCTCGACCGGGCCGCGGCCTCACCCGGCGAATACGGGCAGCATCTCGGCCAACTCGGCCCCCGGTCGAGCCTGTCCGTCGGTGCGTGGCGGGCGCAGAACGCCGCCTTCGCCGTGAACGCCGCGATGTCCTGCCCAATCTTCGCGGCCAGCACGGCGTTCCTGACCGAGGGGACCTGCACCTATGCCAGACTCGGGGGGCACACGGCCGTCGCCAACGGCGACGGGGACCGTGGCCGGCTCCACGCCGACAACACGATCCTGCAGGCCGGCGGCCAGGGCGAGGTGGCGCCGGGCTGGTTCCTCGGGGGCGCCCTTGCCTACGAGAACGGACGAATGAGCGCCAGCGACGGTGTGCACGGCATCGCCGACGTCGGTCACGCCGTGCTGACCGTCAAGCGGCAGGAGGGGCCTTGGCTGCTGACCGGCGCAGTCTTCGGCTCCATCGGCAACATCGATCTGCGGCGCACCAACAGCCTGCCGGGCTTCGGCGGCACGGGCGTTGGCTCGACGGCGCCCACCACCCTGGGCGGCCGGATACGGGCCGCCTACACGGTGGCGCTCGAAGACCTGTACATCCGCCCCTTCGTCAACCTTGATGTGATCCACTCACGTCTTGGGCCGTACACGGAGGCGGGCCTCGGCGCGTTCGGCCTGCGCCACGAGGCGTCCGAGCAGGTTACCGCGGTGGTCACGCCGGCGATCGAGTTCGGCCTGCGGAAGGGCCTCACCGAGAACACCGTCCTGCGCAGCTTCGTCTCGGCTGGCGTCGATGTTCGCACGGACACCCAGTGGCGGACGACGACGCGTCTCATCGGCGCGCCGACCACGGTGGACGGTTTCACCACCGTCGTCCCGCAGGCGCGTGCCGCGGCGCGGGTCGGTGCCGGCCTGCAAGTGTTCGCCGGTGACAACCTGGATCTGCGCATGCAGTACGACGGCAGTTTATCGGATCGGGCCATCAGCCACGGCGGATTCCTGACCTTTTCCTATCGCATGTAGTCGGCACTCCCCCCTGCCCAAAGCGGCAGGTCGTGGGCCATCCAGCGCCACGGTGCGCCTGTCTGGCCGAGCGCACGGCACGCGCGACGCTCGGACACCTTCATCGTCTGAACGATGTGCTCGACACACACTCGTCGGCGCGCGGGGCTCAGATGGGGTATTCGGAGTGCCTCGCGCGGTGGAAGCGGCATGATGGTGCTCCGAACCAACCTCGGAGCCCTGCCATGGACCAGCAGCACCACGTCGGCCTCGCTGTCTCCGTGAAGGAGACAGCGATCTGCATCGTCGATCCCCACGGCAAGGTCGTGCACCGCGCCACCGTCGAGAGCCACCCCGAGGTGATCGGCCGGCATCTGATCGATCTCGGCCATGCCTACGCGCGGGGTCGGCCTGGAGGCGGGACCGCTCTCGCCGTGGCTCTACGCCGGCCTGGTCGAGGTCGGACTGCCGGCGATCTGCGTCGAGACCCGTCACATGCACGCCGCCCTCTGCACGCCGCCCTCTCGGCGCGCATCAACAAGACCGACCGCAACGACGCCCTGGGCATCGCGCAGATGATGCGGGTCGGGTTGTTCAAGCCGGTCCACGTCAAGACGCCGGCCAGCCAGCAGCGCCGCCTCCTCCTGACCTCGCGTAAGCTCCTGCAGCGCAAGGCCTACGACATCGAGAGCGACCTGCGCGGCCAGCTGCGCAACTTCGGCCTCAAGGTCTGGCCTGCTGCCGGTTTGGTGGACACCGTCCTAATCTAATTGGGCTCGGTTTTCGAACTCGACAGGGCTGAGGTAGCCCAAGGTCGAGTGCCGCCGTGCCGGGTTGTAGAAGCGCTCGATGTCATCGAACACGTCGGCCCGAGCTTCATCCCGCGTCCGGTAGGTCCGCCGGGCGGTGCGCTCGGTCTTCAGCGACGAGAAGAAGCTCTCCATCGCCGCGTTGTCCCAGACGTTGCCCGACCGGCTCATCGAGCAGGCCACGCCGTGCTCGGCCATCAGGCGCTGGAAGGCTTCACTCGTGTATTGCGATCCCTGATCCGAGTGATGCAACAGAGTATCCGGCTTGCCTCTGCGCCAAATCGCCATGACGAGCGCATCCGTGACGAGTTGCGCCGTCATGCTGGTCTGCATCGACCAGCCCACGACGCGGCGCGAGAACAGGTCGATGACGGCGGCGACGTAGAGCCAGCCCTCGGCGGTCCAGATCTACGTGAAGTCGGCGATCCACTTCCGGTTCGGGGTGTCGGCCGCGAACCGCCGCTCCAGAAGATTGGGCGAGGCGGCGGCCCGCTCTCCCTCGTCCTTCGGCAGCCCTCGTCGGCGCGGTCGCGCTCGCAAGGCATTCTCGCGCATGATCCGCTCGATGCGGTGCAGCCCGCACGCGATGCCCTCGGCGAGCACGTCGCGCCAGACGCGCCTCGCGCCGTAGGTGCGGTCGCTGGCCACGAAGCTCGCGTGGGCCTTGCTCAGGATGGCTTCGTCGTCCCGTGTGCGTTGGCTGGGATGCCGGGTGAGCCAAGCGTGGAAGCCGGAACGCGAGACACCCAGCGCCGCGCACATCCAGGCAACCGGCCAGACAGCGCGATGCTTTGCGATGAACGCGAACTTCATATCGCGTCCCTCGCAAAGTATGCGGCGGCCTTTTTTAGGATATCACGCTCCGCCTTCAGACGGGCGACCTCCTTGCGCAGGCGATCGATCTCGATCTGCTCGGGCTTCATCTGACCCTGACCGGGAAAAGCGTGTTGGGGATCGGCCGCCGCCTGCTTCACCCACCGGTGCAGCATCGTCTCGTGAACATCGCGATCGCGCGCGGCCTGCGCGACACTGACACCACGTTCCCGAACCAGTCGAACCGCCTCGATCTTGAACGCACGTCCGAACTTGCGACGCTGCATGGAGCACCTCCGGCTTCACCAGCACACCTAAACCGGGTGTCCGTGAAACCGGCAGCAGGCCAGATCGCTCGACGGATCGCCTCAGTCATCGTGGCGCTGCCGTGAAGAACCTGGCCCATAGCGCGCCCCTCCACACAGGCGTGACGATCGCACCATCAAACCCCGGGATCAAACAGGGGCGGGGGAAAGCTAGCTCCTGCAATGCGTTGATGTGGCGACCCCGGTAGGGCTCGAACCTACGACCTGCCGCTTAGAAGGCGGCTGCTCTATCCAGCTGAGCTACGGAGTCTGGGTGCCAGGAGGGCCAAAAGGCACGGGACCAAGGCCGGGTCAAGCCTCTCCCGAGCTTGTGCTTTAACCCACTTTGAGAAGGATCTGACGGTCAAGTCCCCAGCTCGTGTGCGAGCGTAGCATCTGTCATCCTTGGTCAACGGCCGACAGCCGAGGATCGGGCA